>JBEBXJ010000011.1:0-35619 GCA_040391685.1 Paenimyroides baculatum | reverse complement strand
GTTAAAGAAGATTTAGAATTTTACTCGGTAATGCGCTCGGTACGTGCTATTGAACATGCCGATGTTTGTATTTTGGTTATTGATGCTACTCGTGGTTTTGAAGGTCAGGATCAAAGTATTTTTTGGTTGGCAGAGAAAAACCGTAAAGGAATTGTTATTCTTGTAAACAAATGGGATTTGGTTGAAAAAGACACTATGACTACGGTACAATACGAGAAAAAAATTCGTGAAGAAATTGCTCCGTTTACCGATGTGCCCATTCTTTTCGTATCTGCTTTAACAAAGCAACGTTTACTTAAAGCTTTAGAAACTGCTGTAAAAGTTTACGAAAACCGTAAACAACGCATTACAACATCTAAATTTAACGAAACCATGCTGCCCATTATCGAACACAATCCACCACCGGCAATTAAAGGTAAATACATTAAAATCAAGTACTGTATGCAGTTGCCAACACCTGTACCCCAGTTTGTGTTTTTTGCCAATTTACCGCAATACATTAAAGATCCGTATAAACGTTACGTGGAAAATAAATTACGCGAAATTTACGATTTTGAAGGCGTGCCGATAGAAATTTATTTTCGTCAGAAATAATTACAAAAGGAAAGATTTAACAGTCTTTCCTTTTTTTGTATTTTTAAATCGATCAAAAACACAAAATGCGTATAATCTATTTTAAAATAATTTCATTCTTCTTTGCACTGTATTTGCTATTATGCCTAATAATGTATTTTAATCAGGAAAGTTTTATTTTTTACCCATTAAAGATCAATAAAGAAACGAAGTACATGTACCCAAACAGTTTTAAGGAAATTAATCTTAAAACAACAGATGGCACTATAATAAACAATTTATATTTTGAAACTAAAAATCCAAAAGGCGTTGTTTATTTTCTTCATGGCAATGCAGGAAATTTATTAACTTGGGGAAACGTTGCACCAATTTATTTGGAATCGGGTTACAACGTTTTCATTACAGATTATAGAGGTTTTGGAAAAAGTGAAGGAAACATCACAGATCAAGTACAATTATTTTCTGACGCACAACTTGGTTATAATTTTCTGAAAAAGAATTTTAAAGATGATCAAATTATTATTGTAGGATATTCTATTGGAACCGGAATTGCATCGTATTTAGCATCAACAAACAATCCTAAATTATTGATTTTACAAGCGCCTTACTATAATTTAAAAACCGAAATGAAATCACGATTTCCGTTTCTTCCAACTTTCATTTTAAAATATCCTTTCGAAAATAATTTGCATTTATCAAAAGTTAAAAGTCCAATTTTTATTTTTCATGGAGACAAAGATTATGTAATCACTTACGAAAATTCTTTAAAACTAAAAGCTGTTTTGAAAGAGAAAGATTCAGTTATTATTCTTAAAAATCAAGATCACATTGGTATTAACGACAATACAGAATATAAAAAGTTCATAAATCTGCTGTAATATCATTATTAAACTTTAAAACTGATATTATTTTCTATCTGATATCCAAATTTTATCTATTGAAAACTTCCAGTTAAAAAACCTTATTTTTATTTGTTATAAATAAAAACAAAACTACTTTTGCATCAAATTTTTTAAAAGATGAAAAAATTATTCCTAATTATTCCTGCGGTTACTGTAGCCTTTGATGCAAGCGCACAAGAAGCCGACTCTATAAAATCTGACAATTTAGATGAATTGATTATTGAAGCTTATATTCAAAAAAGTGTAAATTCATCAAATAAAATGCCCTTAAAAGACATTGAGAATCCACAAGTTTACAATGTTATCAATAAAAATATATTAAAAGAGCAAGTAGTAACCACTTTTAGCGATGCTATGAAAAATGCTACCGGTGTTTCGCGTTTATGGGAATCTACAGGTCGTGGAAGCGATGGTGCGGAGTTTTATTCTATGAGAGGCTTTTCTACGCAACCTCGGTTATTAAACGGTATGCCAAGTTTTAGCAATGGAAGTTTAGATCCTGCAAATATAGAGAGTATAGAAGTGATTAAAGGGCCATCAGGTACTATGTATGGTGGAAATTTAGTTTCTTACGGTGGTTTAATTAATATTACTACTAAAAAACCTTACGAAACTTTTGGCGGCGAAATGGGTTACACCAATGGATCGTACGGATTAAACCGTGTTACTGCCGATATTAATACGCCACTGAACAAACAAACATCTTTTCGTTTAAATACCGCATACCAATACCGCAATTCATTTCAGGATGCAGGTTTTAGCAAATCGTTATTTCTTGCGCCATCGTTAAAATTTGTGGCTAACGACCGACTGACTTTCTTTGTGAATACAGAATTTAAAAGCTCTGAAGCTGCCAATGCACCTATGATCTTTTTAAGCAGATACAGTCCGTTATCATTTCAATCGATCGACCTATTCGAACAAAACTATAAAAAATCGTACACCACCAACGATCTAACCATTAAAAACCCAACGTTCAATTTACAAGCGTATGCGGTGTATCAATTATCTGAAAATTGGACATCGACAACCATTGTTACAAAAACCAATGCAAAAACCAGCGGCTATTACCACTATTTATGGGATTCTGCCAACGGGAATGAATTTACACGTTTTATAACAAAAGGAGAAGCAGAAACAAATGCAACGGGTATTCAACAAAATGTTGTAGGAACTTACAATATTGGTTCAGTTAAAAACAAATTGGTTGCCGGTTTAGATTATTTTCAAAGAAAATTTACTGTTGGCGGTACAGGTTGGGCATCTTTTGGAACGGTTTCTTTAATTGACCAAAAAGATACTATGGCAAACAAATTAACTACACCTTTTGTAGATGCTGCATTATTGGAAACATCGCAAGCATTACAATCTGCCGAAACAAAGATTTATAGTGCGTATGCATCAAACGTAATTGAATTTTTACCGAATCTATCGGCAATGATCAGTTTACGTGCCGATCATTTTACAGGACAGCCAACAGCTTATTCAACTGATAAATTGAAAGAAAAAACAACATTTTCACCAAAATTCGGTGTGGTTTATCAGCCAATTCAAGATAAGTTATCGGTTTTTGGTAACTATATGAATGGTTTTCAATATTTAGATGCTGCTGCCATTGACGTTACAGACGAAGACGGAAACATTGTTGGTAGAGAATTACGTTATTTTGAACCAGAACAAGCAAACCAATGGGAAGTTGGTACGAAAGCAAGTTTAATTAAAGACCGTTTATCGGTTACGGCAAGTTACTATGATATTAAAGTAAAAAACAAAGTGATGGGTAACGGTATAGATGCTACACAAGCCGGCGAAGTAGAAAGTAAAGGTTTTGAAGTAAGTGTATTAGGAAGTCCAATCAACGGCTTAAACATTATTGCAGGATATAGCCACAACGATAACAAAGTAATTAACGACGCAGCAGATTCTGGTTATTTAGGTTTAAGAACAGAAGAAGCTGGTCCTGAAAATTTATTTAACTTTTGGGCAAATTACACGGTTCAACAAGGTGCTTTAAAAAATTTCGGATTAGGTTTTGGTGCCAATTCTGCAAGTAAATTACTTACTCTTAACAGATCAACTATTGGAACATTTGCTTTGCCGGGTTACACAGTTTTTAACACCGCATTATCTTACAACGCCGAAAAATACACCGCTGTTTTAAAAGTAGATAATCTTACTAATGAGAAATATTTTATAGGTTGGTCAACCATCAACCCTCAATTTGTAAGATCTATTTCGTTAGGTTTAAACTATAAATTCTAATGACAAAAAAGAAAGATAAAAAGCAAAAAAACAAATTCAAAAAATTAATAGGCAAGCTGCACCTTTGGTTCGGCTTGCTTATTGGTTCTATTGTATTTTTTATTTCGATAACAGGTGCGCTGTATGTTTTTAAAGACGAAATCGAAGGCGTTCAGCGTAAAGAATACATTTACCACAACGAACCAGACTATCAAAAAAAGGAAAAACTTACCATTAAAACGTTAGAGCGTTTAGTAGAACAGCAGGTTCCAGAGAAATACCCAATACATTGGGTTAATATTCCTATAGACCATGCACTGTCGTACCAATTTTATTATTACGAACGAAACAAACACGCCTGGAATTATTTCGATGAATATCCTGTGTACAAGCTGGCTTATGTAAACCCATTCAATGGCAAGGTTTTACAAGTGTACGACGAAAAGAACGGCTTTTTCAACATTGTAAAAATGCTACATTGGAGTTTTCTTTTAAATTCTGATTGGGGAAAATGGGTTACCGGAATTCCGGTTTTAATTTTTGTTTTCATGCTTATCTCTGGCATTATTTTATGGTGGCCAAAAAACAAAGCGGCACGCAAACAACGCTTTTGGTTTAAGTGGAAAAATATTAAAAGCTGGAAACGTAAAAACTACGATTTGCACAACATTATTGGTTTTTACACATCGTTTTTTGCGCTAATTTTTTCAATTACCGGTTTGTTTTATGCCTTCTTTTTTATTCAGGCAATGATTTACGTTGTTTTTTCGGGCGGAAACACACAGTATCCTGATTTTTCGCACATTAAAACCACAGCTCCCGAAGAATTAAGAACCGAAACTACTTTAGATAAAATTGCTCAAACAGTAGAAGAACTATATCCCGATGCGTATATGTTTGCTTTGGATTTAGGACACGAACACATAGACGATCACGAGCATCCTAATTTTGAAGTTTATGTAAGACATCTTTCTTACTCATATCACAAAAACAGCAATTTAATTTTCGATGAAAATTCGGGTGAATTGCTTCATACTCGTAACCCCGATGATAAAGATTTAGGCGAAAAAATGATTAATGCCAATTACGATATTCACGTAGGATCGATCTTTGGCTTACCTACCAAAATAATAGCTTTTATTGTAAGTTTACTTTGTGCAAGTTTGCCAGTAACCGGTTTTATGATCTGGTACGGCAGAAACAAAAAGAAAAAAGTTAAGAGTTTAACCTGTAATTGAATATAAAATAGGTAAAGCCAATTTAAAAAGCGATTTTTCATTGTTATATGAAGAATCGCTTTCTTATTTTTGCTTTATGAAAAAAATACTATCCATACTACCGTTTTTAATGCTACTTTTATCTTTTGGCAGTTTTGCACAGAACATTCAACTGAAAGGAAAAGTAATTGCTGAAGATAAAGCGCCCGTTGCCGACATGACCGTTTATCTGTCTAAGGCAAAAGATTCCACGTTGATTCAATATGCTACAACCGATGTTGCCGGTTTGTTTATGCTTGATTTAAAGGCTGTAGAAGAACCATCGTACTTAACTTTTTCTTTTATTGGATACAAAGATAGAATTGAAAAGTTTGACATGTTAAACCAATCGAAAGATTTAGGAAACATACTAATGACAGCAGATTCAGATCTGCTTTCAGAAATAGTTATTGTAACAGATGCGCCTATCCGCGTAAAAAACGACACGTTAGAATTCAACGCCAAATCTTTTAAAGTACGTCCCGATGCCAATGTAGAAGCTTTATTGAAAGAACTTCCAGGAGTTGAAATTGATGCCAATAAAAAAATTACTGTGAATGGTAAAGAAGTTACCCAAATTCTGGTAAACGGAAAGCCGTTTTTTAATACCGACGGAACCATTGCGTTGCAAAACCTACCTGCCGATTTAATAAAAAAGGTTCAGGTAACAGATTATAAGACTAAAGCTGAAGAGTTTTCGGGCAGAAAAGCTAAAAGCGACAATGCTAGTATTAACCTGACTATTGATGATGCCAACAACAAAGGCTTAATAGCAAAAATTAATGCCGGAATTGGCAGTATTGTTGACAATGCAAACCGTTACGAATCAAGCGGATTATTAAATTACTTTCAGGGCAATCGCAAAATTTCGGTTTTAGCATCTTCTAACAACATCAATTCCGAAGGTTTTTCAATGGATGAACTTTTTGACAACATGGGCGGTGGACGCAGCCAAATGTTCAGTTTTGGCGGTCGTTCAGGAGGTTTTGGTGGCTTTGGAAGCAGTACAGGGATTACACGCACCAATATGATAGGTTTAAATTATTCTGATCAGTTTTTTAAAGACTTAGAAACCAACGCAAGTTATTATTTAAAAGATACGCAGAACAAAAACAACAACCGTACCCGTGTTGTAAATCTATTGCCAGATGGTGATTTCATAACTGAATCTACATCGGCACGCATAAACAACAATACCAATCACAACGCAAACATTCGATTAGAATACAAATTAAACCCAACTACAAAACTGTTTGTAAATCCACAAATTATTGCGAATAACAATGAGTTTAACACCGTAAGCACATCAAAATCAATGGATGCTTCCGGCAATCTGTTCAATGATAGTGCTGAAAAATCTTTTTCTACTGCTGATAGCTTTTCATTTAAAAATTCGATTCAGTTCAACAAAAAATTAAACGATAAAGGAAAAAATTTCAGTTTAGAATTCAGTAACAGCAATACAAAAACAAGCGGTAAAGGAAATACCAATTCTGTCACCAGATTTTATCAGGATAATCAGCAAGATGACATCCGTAATCAGGAAGAACTTTCAGACAGTACAGAAGACAGCTATGCTGCAACAGCAGAATACACCCAGCCCATTAACAATAATTCATTTGTAGATTTTGGTTATACACTTAATTACAACAACCAAACCGATCATTTAAATACCTACAATTTCAACGAAACCAATAATAATTTCACCGATTTTAATGATAGGTTATCAAACCAAACGCATACAAACATTATTACAAACACCCCGTATATTGGTTTGAATTATCAAAACGATAAGGTTGATTGGTTTATAAATTCCGGAATAAACATTGCAAATTACAACGCATCTGCTTATTACATGAGCAACGAATATGCAGTTGATAAGAAGTTTGTATCGCCTTATATCAGAACAAATTTTAGATATAAACTTGATAAAAACAAGAATTTCAACATTAGTTATAATTACAATGTTACCAACCCTAGTGCTACACAAATATTACCTTATGAACGTTTAAACGATCCTTTACAAACCTACATAGGTAACGAAAATTTAGATCAGGTTAAATATCATACAGTTCGTTTTGGTTTCCGTAATTTCAATTTTCAGATGCGTTCTGGATGGAGTGTTTTCGCTGATGCAAGCTACTATGATTCGCAAATTGCATCTTCTACCATTTTTGACGAAAACAGAAAGCGAACAACTACTTACCAAAATGTTTCAGATGCATACACTGTAGGACTTTCAGGAAACTGGAATAAATCGTACAAAATAGACGAACACAGTATTCGTTACGGCATTGGTGCCCGTGTTTCGCACGGAAAAGAAAAACAATTTGTAAACGGTGTTTTAAACGACGCCAAATCGATAAGTATTACTCCACGCATATACGGTTCGTGGGATTATGGCGAATTGTTAACCATTGCACCTTCGTATAGTGTTGAATATAATAAATCTAAATACAACAATTTACAGTTAGGTAATTCCGAAAATTTTAAACACAGTATTATGTTGCAAACTACTACGTATTGGCCTGAAAATTTTACATGGGGCAATGATTTTAGCTACACATACAATACAAATATTGCCAACGGCTTTAAAAAAGATTATTTTTTATGGAATACTGCCATTTCTTATGCTTTTTTAAATAAAGCGTTAACTGCAAAAATAAAAGTGTACGATGTGTTAAACCAAAACATTGGAACGTCACGTACCATAAACGCAACAACCATTGTAGATCAGGAAAACACCGTATTAGAACGCTATGTAATGTTTTCGTTAACTTGGAAATTCAATAAATTTGGCAATGCTGCATCTAACAGAAATCGTGGCGGACGTATGGGTTCTCACCCTGGAATGATGAGAGAATTGTAAAAAACAATCTAAATAAATGTTAAAAACGTGTGAAACTATATCATACGTTTTTTTTTATATACTTTTTTTAACACATTTGCGTTAACTAATAAATACATTATTAAAACATTTATGAGAAATTTACTGTTTTTTTGCATTATTTTATGCAACACATTTATTTATGCACAAAAAATTGAATTAAAAGGAAAAGTTGTTAGTCTGGATAAAAAACCCATAGAAGCAGCTACCGTTTATTTGTCTTCACAAAAAGATTCTACTTTAATTGATTACACTATTACTGATGTTAAAGGAGCATTTACATTGCCCATAAAAAAAATTGAAGAACCAACTTTCATGACGATTTCTTCTTTGGGTTTCGAAGATTTATCAAAACATTTTGAAAACATTAGCGAATCTGTCGATTTTGGTACAATTTCATTAAATCCCGGAAGCGATGTTTTAGAGGAATTGGTCATTACAACCGACGGACCACCTATAAGGGTTAAAAAAGACACATTGGAATTTAATGCATCTGCATTTAAAGTACGTCCAGACGCTACTGTGAAAGAATTACTGGAACAACTACCTGGCGTAGAAGTTGGGGACGACGGAAAAGTAAAACACAATGGTATAGAAGTAAACAATATTATTGTAAACGGAAAACCTTTCTTTGGCGAAGACGGAAAAGTTATAATGGAAAACTTACCCGCCGAAATCATTAACAAAGTACAAATAACCAACTTTAAATCAAAAGAAGAAAAACTTTCAGGAGCCAACACTACCGGCGAATCTAAAACAATAAACCTAACAATAGACGATGATAAAAACAAGGGCTTGTTTGGAAAATTCATTGCAGGTTACGGCACCGATGACCGATACGAATCGTCGTTATTGTTCAATTATTTTAAAAACGATTTTAAAATAAGTGTTTTAGGTTCATCAAACAACATCAATTCTACAGGGTTTTCAACCAATGAAATCATGGACAATATGTCGGGTGGCAGAAACAGTTATTCTTCCTGGTCTTCAGACGGTGGATTTAATATTAACGGCTTAGATTTTAGTACTAGTCAAGGAATATATCAAACCGATCTGATTGGAGTAAATTACAGCGATAATTGGGGTAAAAAGAATAAAGTAAGCGGTAATTACATGTTTCGCGAAGTAGAAAATACCAACAAAAGCAAATCTCGTGTTGAAAATTTATTACCGGATAACCGATACATTACCCAATCGGAATCTGATCTGAAATCAAAATCAAGCAAACATACGTTTAATTACGATATTGAAATGGAAATTGATTCGCTAACCACCATAAGCATTGTTCCTAAGTTTGAAAGAGGTATTAACACCTCTAGGTCAAATTCGTTTAGTGAAACCAGAAATGAAAACAATACGCTTTTAAATGAATCTAACAATAATAACTTTACAAACGCAGATACCTATAATTTCGAAAATCAACTAATTATATCACGCAGATTTAAAAGAAAAGGACGGAGTTTAAGCACTGTTTTTGCAAATAAGAATAATAACAACCAAACATTTCAAAGACGCAATTCGGCAGCTTATTTCTATCAGACTGGTTTACCTGATGATATAAGAAACCAAAACATTGAATCTACAAACCATACCGATGAATATTCGTTAAACATTGTGTACCGCGAACCCATTGCAAACAAACAAACCTTAACTTTTAATGTTAATAATAGTTGGAAGAATGAGTTTCAGGGGAAAAGCACATTTGATTTTAATAGTTCATCTGATACTTATACTGAATACAACAATTTATTATCTTTTAGTAACACTTTAAAAGGGTATAAACTTGATCCTAGCTTTGGCTATCAAATAAATGGTGAAAAATATTATTTAAGTTTTGGTGCAGGTACTGCAATTAATAATTACGATGTAATGTCTTTCTACAACAATGAAAATTATATAAACCAACGTTTAGATATCTTGCCAAGTGTTAGGGCTTATGCCAATTACCGCATAGGAAAATCAACAAGTATCGGTGCAAATTATTCGTACAGAGAAGACAGCCCTATGATGTTTCAATTATTAGAATACGAAGATTTATCGAATCCGCTTTTCCGTTCCGTAGGAAACAAAGACCTGCAAACCACACAACGCCATAACCTGTATTTAAATTTTAACAATTACGATTGGCAAACACGTTCTGGCTATTATTTTTATGGTGGTGGATCTTTTAATGCTCGTGATATCGCATCATCAACTATTTTTGATGAAAATTATGTAGGATATTCTACTTACATTAATATTGAAGATACCTATAATTATTGGGCAGGAGTGAACTATAATAAAAGTTTTCAGCTTACAGATAAAGACAAATTAACAGTTGCCGCAGGATTAGGATTTGATGGAGGATTATATAAAGGAATGCAGAACGGTGTGCTTTATAATACAAATCGCACATCTATTAATCCGGAATTAAGCGTTACTTTAGATCTCAACAAAAAAATAATTATAAAACCAAACTACAGTTATGACATTGTACACAATAATTTTGATAACTTTATTATAGACAAAACCAACTATTTTATACACAAAGCCGGTTTAATGGTAACATCGTACCTGCCTAAAAGTGTTGTTTTTGGAAGTGATATTATGTATGAATACAACTCTAACCTTTCAAGCGATTTTAGAAAAGATTTTTTACTTTGGAACGCAAGTTTAGGATACAATTTTTTAAACGAACGTTTACTGGCTAAGGTTAAAATTTACGATATCTTAAATCAAAACCAAAGCATACGCCGAACAGTATCTCCAACAAGCATTTCGGATATGGAAAACACCATTCTTAAACAATATGTAATGTTTTCGCTAACGTATAAATTAGAAAAATTTGCAGGTAAAAAGAAAAGCCGTTACAGTTTTGATGAAGAATAAAAAAAAGACTATCTGGAACGTCGTACCAAATTATATTTATACAACCTATTGTATTAGATAAGACGTCGCTTCGAGTAGCGTAACGCAGTGAAGCCTTTAGACAAGCTCAAGACAGGCTATCGAGAAGTTGTTAATTATATTCTCGACGGGCTCCGGTTCTCAACTCCGCTCAAACTGACGACGAGTTAATACATTCTCTTTGGTACAAGCTTTCCGATAATCATTTAAAAAAATGCCCCAAAAAGTTTCTAACTTTTTGGGGCATTTTCATTTTGAACATTTTTATTTTGTTACAGCAGCTATCGCTTCAATTGTTTCGTCTATATCTTCATACGTTAAAGCATCGGTTATAAACCACGTTTCGTAGCTTGATGGTGCAATGTAAATACCGCGTTCTAATAAATCATGAAAGAACTTTTTAAATTCGGGTGTATCTGCTTTAGATGCATCTTCGTAATTCTCAACTTGGTTCTCACAGAAGAAAATCGAAATCATAGACCCTACCCTATTTATTGTAAATGTTTTATTGTTTGAAGTTAAAACCTTGCGAATACCCGCTTCCAAATAAGCTGTTTTTTCTTCTAATCTATTGAATAATTCGGCATCGTTATTTATAGCCTGCAACATTGCCAAACCTGCTGCCATTGCCAACGGATTCCCCGATAACGTTCCTGCCTGATAAACCGGTCCAACCGGCGCCAGATAATCCATAATTTCGTTGCGCGCGGCAAATGCCCCAACAGGCAAACCGCCACCAATTACTTTACCAAAACAAACAATATCAGCCTTAACATTAAACAATTCTTGTGCACCGCCTTTTGCTAAACGAAACCCGGTCATTACTTCATCAAAAATCAGTAATGTTCCGTTTTCATCACAAATTGCACGTAATTTCTGTAAAAAATTATTTACCGGCGGAACACATCCCATATTTCCGGCAACTGGCTCTACAATAATACATGCAATTTCACCTTTATTTGCATTGAATAATTCTTTAACAGAATCAATATCGTTATAATTTGCCAATAAGGTATCTTGTGCAGTCCCTTTGGTAACACCTGGACTTGAAGGCACGCCAAATGTTGACAAGCCACTACCTGCTGCTATTAAGAAAGAATCTGAATGTCCGTGATAACAACCGCGGAACTTTATTATTTTTTCTCGGTTTGTATATCCTCTTGCTAAACGGACAGCACTCATACAAGCTTCGGTTCCCGAGTTTACAAACCGAATTTTATCGATATTCGGAACCATTGAAACCGCCAGTTTTGCAATTTCGGTTTCTATTTCGGTCGGCGTTCCAAAAGATGTTCCTTTCTTTGTTTTTTCTATAACGGCATCAACAACGGGTTGGTACGCGTGCCCCAAAAGCATTGGTCCCCATGAATTGATATAATCAACATATCGTTTATCATCTTCATCGAACATATAAGCTCCTTTGGCTTCTTTAATGAAAATAGGCGTTTCGCCTACCGATTTAAACGCACGAACGGGAGAATTAACTCCTCCCGGTATATATTTTAAAGCTTCAACGAATAATTCGCTGCTTCGTTTGTATAACATTATTTATTGAATTTTTATAATTTGTCCTACACTTAAAGTATTAGAAGTTAACTGGTTTAACTGCTTAATATAATCTACCGATGAATTAAATTTTTGACAGATCGCATACAACGTATCTCCTGCCTGAACGGTATAAATTTGTTCTTTTGTTGGCACAAAAACTTGTGAGTTGGTTTCTGTTTGTGTTATTGGTGCTACATAATTGCTCCCTAAAACCTGTTGGTCGTATTCATATAACTTGTAACGTTCTATAATGCTGATCAATTTTTGTGGATACTTTGGATCTGTAGCATAACCTGCTTTTTTCAAACCTTTTGCCCAAGCCGTATAATCTTTTTTATCTAAAGTGAATAGGTTTTTGTAGTATACCCTGTTTGCCAAAAATTCCGAATGATCGTTATAAGATTCCATTGCAGAATTATATTTTCTAAAGCATTCATTAGGGGCATCATCTGTATGAGTAACTGTTTCGCCAGTCCATTCTTCTTTGCATTTAATCCCAAAATGATTGTTGGCTGTTCTGCACAAAGTTCCGTTTCCTGATCCCGACTCTAAAATTCCCTGAGCCAGTTTGATACTTGCCGGAATTCCGTATGTTTTCATGCTTTCCATTGCTGCATCGGAATATAAATCGATATAATTTTCTACGGTATTTTTTGAAACATTTATTTTTGAAGTAGCTATTAATGTTTCGTTCTCGTCCTTCTCTAATAAAGGCTTAATTGGTTTAGCTTGCGTAGGTTTTTCAACTATTGGTGTACTTTCTTTCTTTACTTCAGATCGTGTTTTAACCACTACTTTCTTCTTATTGTCACCATTTCCGTATTCTTTGGCAATCTTTTCTTTTACTTTTGTTGTATGAGCAGCATTGCAACTCATCAAAATCAATCCTGTAAATAGTACGGACAATACTTTCTTCATATTTCAGCAATGTTAGATTGAAGCCCTTGTAAACCTCCGGTATGAATTATTAATATTTTTGAATCTGGTTTAAAATAACCTTTTGATATCAAATCAATTACGCCAAAAAACGTTTTTGACGTGTAAACAGGATCCAAAGATATTAAATATTTTTTAAAAAATTGTTTCATAAACTGTTTCAGTTGATCATTTATCTTTGCGTAACCTCCAAAATGATAATCAGTTACCAAATTCCACTGACTGTTTTCTGCATATTTTTGAATATCTTCAATTAAAAAATCACCCTTTAAAGCAGGAAAACCTACCGCCTGTTGATGAGGTTTTAAACTATTGATAATGCCCGAAATGGTTCCGCCTGTTCCAACCGAACAACAGATGAAATCGAACATTTTATCCTCTTCTGTCAAAATTTCTGTGCATCCTTTTATTGCCAATTCGTTTGTTCCGCCTTCAGGGATCAGATAAAAGCTTCCAAATTTATCGTTTAGACCTTTTAAAAATTCGTGATTGTTTTTATCGCGATATTGCGTTCTGGTGACAAATTCAAACTGCATTCCGTTTTCTGATGCCTTTTTTAAGGTAGGATTCTCGAAATATTTATCCACGAGTTCTTCCCCACGAATTATACCAATTGTTTCAAAGCCATAATCACGTCCTGCCGCTGCAACTGCCGCAATATGGTTAGAATACGCCCCTCCAAAAGTCAGCAATCTGGAAATTCCCAAACGTTTTGCCTCTTCTAAATTATATTTGAGCTTGCGGAATTTATTTCCCGAAATTTCAGTATGTAGAACGTCTTCTCTTTTTACATAAACCTCTATCCCCAAATCATTAGGAATAGTTATTTTTTGATTGAAAGATGCTTGTTGGGGTTGTATCATAAATAGTTTAAAAAAGAGAAAAATTTTCGGTTTGAAAGATAATCTGAATTTAATTCGTTTGTATAGGCTTCCCGTTCAAAAGAAATATTTCGGTAAGCTTGTTTTTTGTTCTTAAACTGTATCCATCTTACAAGAAATTCTAAAACATACCAGATAAAAAACGGAATAATCAATAATTCTATCTGCTGGCGTAAATGTATTTTTTCGTGATTAACAAAGGTTTTATAGGTACGCAGATAATTTTCACGCACAAAAACAAACGGATAAATTGTAATACCCGAAAAGTTTTTTGGTACCCAGAATTTTGATACGATTAACCACATACTGCAAATTTATCATTTTAAGCCGGATGAATTTCTAATTTCTTCAATTACTACATCCAACGCCTAACATCCGCAAAAAACAAAAATAATCACTAAATTTGTGGTTATCATGAAAAAAGAATTAATTGAAGGGGAAGATTATTACCTTTCGGATAAAGGTTTTAGGATCTTTACAGAAAAATATCTTTTAAATCGCGGACATTGTTGCATGAGCGGATGCAAACACTGTCCCTACGGATTCAGTAAATTAATCGATCAAATTAAGAAAAAAACAAAACCAAGAACTATGACGTTTCAAGAAGAAATACTTCAGGGAATTCCAACAGAACTGCCGCCTGCGGCTTTATACGACGCAACTATTAACCACGCACCAAAGCGTAAAGAAATATTAACAGCCGAAGAAAAGATACTGGCATTACGTAACGCTTTGCGCTATTTTGAACCACAACAGCACGAAACGCTTATTCCTGAATTTAAGGAAGAATTAGAAAAACACGGACGTATTTATATGTACCGTTTTCGTCCGAAATACCGCATGTACGCTCGTGATATTAACGAATATCCAGGAAAATCGTTACAGGCAAAAGCCATACAGATGATGATCCAGAACAATCTGGATTATGCTGTGGCGCAACATCCGCACGAATTAATTACCTATGGCGGTAACGGAGCCGTGTTCAGCAATTGGGCACAGTATTTATTGACGATGAAATATTTGGGTGAAATGACCGATGAGCAAACGCTTGTTATGTATTCCGGGCACCCAATGGGCTTGTTTCCATCTCACAAAAATGCCCCGCGTGTGGTAGTTACCAACGGAATGATGATTCCAAATTATTCCAAACCAGACGATTGGGAAAAATTCAACGCGCTTGGTGTTACACAATACGGACAAATGACTGCCGGATCGTACATGTACATTGGTCCACAGGGAATTGTTCACGGTACAACCATTACCATTCTAAACGGCTTTAGAAAAATTGGCAAAGAACCTAAAGGAAATTTGTTTGTAACATCAGGTTTAGGCGGAATGAGTGGCGCACAACCAAAAGCAGGAACTATTGCCGGCTGTATTACAGTATGTGCCGAAGTGAATCCTAAAATCACGAAAATCCGTCACAGTCAGGGTTGGATTCATGAAATCATTGAAGATTTAGATCTGTTAGTAGATCGTGTTCGTAAAGCACAAGCCAATAATGAAGTGGTTTCTATTGCTTATTTAGGAAACATTGTAGATGTTTGGGAAAAATTCGATCAGGAAAATGTTACGATTGATTTAGGTTCCGATCAAACTTCGTTACACAATCCGTGGGCTGGCGGTTATTATCCGGTTGGTATTTCATTTGAAGAATCAAACCAAATGATGGCAGATCAACCGGAGTTATTTAAAGAAAAAGTTCAGGAAACATTGCGCCGTCATGCAATTGCAATTAACAAACATACTGCAAAAGGCACGTACTTTTTTGATTACGGAAATGCCTTTTTATTAGAAGCTTCTCGCGCAGGAGCTGATGTGATGAATCCGAATCCTACATTAGGTCGTGAATTTAAATATCCTTCGTACGTGCAAGATATCATGGGACCAATGTGTTTTGATTACGGTTTTGGACCATTCCGTTGGGTTTGTGCGAGCAACAATCCGGAAGATCTGCAAAAAACCGATGCTATTGCTTGTGAAGTTTTAGAGGAAATGATTAAAACATCGCCTATTGAAATTCAGCAGCAAATGAAAGACAATATTCAGTGGATTCGCGGTGCACAAGAAAATAAATTGGTTGTAGGATCTCAAGCTCGAATTTTATATGCCGATGCAGAAGGACGCATGAAAATTGCAAAAGCATTTAACGATGCTATTAACGCAGGAAAAATCGGTCCTGTAGTTTTGGGTCGTGACCATCATGATGTTTCGGGAACGGATTCTCCTTATCGTGAAACATCGAATATTTACGATGGATCTCGTTTCACAGCCGATATGGCAATTCACAACGTAATTGGCGACAGTTTCCGCGGTGCAACCTGGGTTTCAATACACAACGGCGGCGGTGTTGGTTGGGGCGAAGTAATCAACGGAGGTTTTGGTATGCTTCTTGATGGTACTTTAGAAGCGGAACAACGCTTAAAATCGATGCTTTTCTGGGATGTAAACAATGGTATTTCACGCAGAAGCTGGGCAAGAAACGAAGGTGCTGTATTTGCAATAAAACGTGCAATGGAAAGCGAACCTTTATTAAAAGTAACCTTGCCAAATTTAGTTGACGACAACCTATTAAACTAAAATATTATGAAACTATTTAAACTTATTCCGTTACTTGCTTTATTTGTATTGGCTTCATGTAGTTCGGTGCAAGTTACTACAGATTACGACAGCAGTGTAAACTTCAGTCAGTTTAAAACGTATACTTTTATGAAAGACGGTGTTGATAAAATCAATATTTCCGACTTGGATAAAAAGCGTATTTTAAAAGCAATTGATGAAGAAATGACTGCGAAAGGTTACACAAAAAGTGAAAATCCTGATTTGCTGATTAACTTGTTTACCGATGCCAAACAGATTGTAAACGTAAACACTTTTTATGGCGGATGGGGTTACGGTATGTACCGTCCGTGGGGCTGGAATCCGTGGATGATGGGTCCCGGATACCAATCTGTATCAACATCAACCCAAGGTATTTTGTATATCGATGTTTTAAAAGCAGCCAATAAAGAATTAATCTGGCAAGGAAAAGGAAGTGGATATTTAGCCAGCAAACAAAGCAAAAAAGAAGAACGTATTAAAGAATTTGTTACCAAAGTTTTAGAAACGTTTCCTAAATAAAAAAAGCAAGGTTTAAAACCTTGCTTTTTTTATAAACCATCAATTTCTGCTTGAGTTTTTTCCCAGTCTTCCATTGTTTTGTCCAAATCGGATTTTAATTTTTCGTAAGCGGTAAACCATTTGGTATCGTTCATCAACTTTTCGTAATCTTTAGCCAATTCTAAATCAGCCTTAGCAATTTTCTTTTCCAATTCGGTTATATTATTCTCTGCTTTGCTTAATTTGTTGTTCAAGGTCTTTAATCGTTTCTGATCGTCGTATGAAAGTGATTTTTGTTCTTTTACAAGCACCTTTTCTTTAGGTTGAACATTCTGATCTTTTTTCTGCTCAAAATCGCGCATATCGCTTGCATTACGTTCTTCCAAAAAATAATTGATATCACCTAAGTATTCTTTAATCTTTTGATCTTTAAATTCGTAAACTTTATCGGTCATCCCCTGTAGAAAATCACGATCGTGCGAAACCAACAAGAGGGTTCCCTGATAATTTTTCAAAGCAGCCTTTAAAACATTTTTCGATTTAATATCCAAATGATTCGTAGGCTCATCCATCAACAGAACATTAATGGGTTTTAAAAGCAGCATTGCCAGCGCCAAACGATTTCGTTCGCCACCTGATAGTACTTTCACCTTTTTCTCTACATCATCGCCACGAAACAAAAACGATCCTAACATATCACGAACTTTTGATCTGTTACCGTCTGTAGCCGCATCAATCATCGTATCTAATAATGTTTTTTCTCCATCTAAATAATCTGCCTGATTTTGTGCAAAGTAGCCTAACTGTACGTTATGACCAATTTTTATGGACCCATTATATTCAAATTCATCCATAATTGCTTTAATCAAAGTAGATTTTCCCTGACCGTTCTGACCCACGAATGCAATTTTACTTCCACGTTCAATAAACAAATCAATATCTTTAAAAATTACTTTTTCGCCGTACGCTTTGGTAACTTTTTCAATTTCCAAAACAACCTTACCCGGAGTTTGTGAAACGGGAAACGAAATATTCATAACCGAGTTATCATCTTCGTCCACTTCAATACGTTCAACCTTATCTAACTTTTTAATTAGTGACTGCGCCATAGACGCTTTGGTTGCCTTGTATCGGAATTTTTCGATCAGTTTTTCGGTTTCTTCAATCTTTTTCGCTTGATTTTTCTGTGCTGCCAGTTGCATTTCACGCATTTCTTCTCTTAAAACCAAATATTGAGTGTATGGTTTATTAAAATCATAAATCTTTCCTAACGATATTTCAACCGTTCGGTTGGTTACATTATCTAAAAACATTTTATCGTGAGATACCAAAACAACAGCCCCCGAAAATGATTTCAAGAAATTTTCCAACCAAATAATCGACTCGATATCCAAGTGATTTGTAGGTTCATCTAACAATAAAATATCATTGTTTTGAAGCAGCAGTTTTGCTAATTCTATACGCATACGCCAACCGCCTGAAAAAGTATCGGTTAGTTTATCAAAATCATCTCGCTTAAAACCCAAACCAAGCAAAACTTTTTCTGTATTTCCCTGGTATTGGTAACCACCTAAAATATCAAACCTATGGGTTAAATCACTTACTTTATCAATCAATTCATGATAATATTCTGATTCGTAATCGGTACGTGTAACCAGTTCTTCATTAAACTTACTAAGTTGTTCTTCAACGTACAAAATTTCATCAAATGCTTGATAGGCTTCTTCTATAATCGTTCTTCCTTTAACAAAATCAATGTCTTGTTTAAGAAAACCAATTCTAATTTCTTTATCAAATGCAATTGTTCCTGAATCAGGTTCTACTTCACCCGACAAAATTTTTAGTAAAGTTGATTTACCGGCTCCGTTTTTACCGATTAAACCAATTCTATCACCTGCTCCTAAACGAAATGTAACGTTTTCAAACAAATAATCTCCGCTAAACGATACGGATAAATCGTGAATATTAAGCATAATGCTATTTAGTTAATTGTAATTTTTTATAATATCTGGCAACATTGATATTTGGATCCAAAGGTACATTATTTTCAATGTTTTGATATAGTTTATCGGCAAGATAAGGCGCCAAAAGTACTCCACGAGTACCCAAACCGTTTAACAGGTAGATGTTTTTATGCTGATAATGTGCTCCAACCAGCGGGCGACGGTCTTTAACTGTTGGTCGAACACCAGCTACGTGTTCTATAATTTCATAATCACAGTTGATCAATTTTTCTAAACCATCAATCAATTCTTGTTTAGCGCTATCGGTTTTATCATCGGTTTTATCCTGCCAATTATAAGTAGCGCCGACCTTATAAATATCATTGCCTACCGGAATAATAAATACACCTGATTTGACGATAGATTCCAACCTAAGATTTGGGATTTTTACATACAATAGTTCTCCTTTTGTACCATCTAGCGGCAAATAATTAAAATAAGGATTATTCAGCATGGAAAAACCTTCTGTGAAAACAATTTGTTTTGCTTGAATATTTTGATACGTTATAAAATCACCGTGATTAATTAATTCTGAATAAGCAAAAGACTCGTTTAATAATAATTCATTATCCTGTAAATACTTTTGAAACGAAAGAACAAAAAGATTCACATTTAAAAAACCTGTATTGTACACTTCCCCAAAATGATACTCACTATTTATGTACTGAAACTTATCTTTTATCAGATTTTGATTTAGATAAGGAGCAGTGATAGGGTTATCGCAGGCAAGAAACCAGTTATTTTGCTCTTCTATAGTTGCAAATTTTCTGTAAATAGACCGTTTATGGTAAAACGAAGTATTTAGCAATTTTTCAACTTCCGGATAAAACCTATCTGCCAATTTTAATTGGGTATCAGCTTCCCAAATAGATGTAAACCTTTTTAAAACTACCGGATTAAACATACCACCGGCAACTTTTGATGATGTTCTTTTTGCATTATCAATAATAACAAAGGTTTTATTATTTTGCAGACAAAAATGTGCCATACATAAACCTGCCAACCCAGCACCTATAATAATATAATCGACTTTCATAGTAAAAAAAAACTCTTATCATTAGATAAGAGTTTTATATATTAATTTACAAATTTAGTAATTCCATAAATCATCTTCCAAATCGCGGATAGATTCTTTAACACGCTCCGCTTCTAATAACTGCATCATTGCATTACCTTGGACATAATCACTAATATTTCTGTCTCCGTAAATGTTATCAGTTTTGTATATAGTTCCTGTAAATTTACGTGCATTAAACATATAATCAAAATTCATTTTCATTGCAGAATTTTTCTCATTGAATGCGTACGTATTATACAATGTCTCACGTGCATCTGGGAAGAAAATCCAAAATAAAGGTACTGCTTGTTCAAACTCCCTTCCTTTAGTATTAATATCAGTAACAACAGGTGCTAATCCTAACAGGCGGTATTTTAACTCTCCCGCATTACGATCTAAATACCACATTCCCATAGTACGATATTCCTTAACATCTTCAGGACGAATAACTACATCATATATATACTGATTATCAATTCTACCTTCTAACATATATTGTTCCCTACCATACTCAGTAGTATCAGTTCTTATAAACTTTGACTGTAACTCTTTAAGGTTAAGTTTCATTTTGAACGTATCATCATCATAAACCTCCTTTATTTTACCATTCATTACAGCATCCTTCAAAACATTCCATAACGGTTTACGGTCTATTGTCTCTTCTAAAGGAAAATAATAAACTAAATTTTGACGTTGATCTAATGGCAATACCTCCCAAACCTTTTTTTGAAAAATTACATCTCGATCGTTTACATATTCGTAGGGCATAGGTCCATCTGCTTTTGCATAAATATCCTCAATTGATTCATCACCAATTTCATTAGGTGATTGAGCGTTCAAAATGTTATTTTGCGAAAAGCCTACATTTGAAACGACAATTGCGAAAGCAGTTAAAATTAAATTCTTAATATTTTTCATAAATTCGAATTTTATTATTGAATTGTATAAGTTGCATCTGTTGGTTCTTTAATAGCAACATTAGGATTTTCTGCTAATCTAGCTTTAATATTTACAATACGCACTACATCACCAGGACGTAAGCGATTCGCTTTAGCTTGAGCTGATGCCGGTAATGCACCACCACCATTAACAACTTCAGATCCTAAACCAGGGAATACAATGGTGTATTGAGTAACTCTTAAATTAGTTTCAAACTCAAAATCTTCCATCTCAGCAGTAATAGTCACAGTAGCTAAGTTACTAGCAGGTCCCTTCGCATTAGGTTCTTTACGTATTAATCCACGCGGACGAGGTAATGGTCTAATTCTAAATACTTGCTTTGAAGTAATAGCTTTTCCATCTGGCATAGTTCCAGTTGCTGTAATTACAGCCTCTTTACCTGCACTTGGCGTAAACATAAACTTACCGTTACCAACTTTCTTTAAAGTACCATTTGTTGCCGAAGCTGTTACTTTATCAGAGGTAATACCTTCAACTGTTACAGAAATAGGGTTATCTAATCCAATATAAACCACGTTCATTTTGTCCGCTGAAATAGTAGCTGAACTTGGACGACTAACAACCATGTAGTTTGAGTTTAAGATATCAACTACTACTGGTTTACCATCTTCCATGAAAGTAAACTTACCAGTAAATTTGTGCTCTCCTAAACCTGAAGCAACAGATGAACCTTCAACTTGTCCCGCTTTAATTCTTGATTGTGGAATGGTTGCACCATTAACCACTACCGAACTAGGAACTGTAGAAGTATCATAACGTCCTAAAACCACTTTATACTTAATAGCCTCACCTTGGTAATAAACCGCTTTATCAGGAATTACCATAGCTTGGTAATTTTTCATAGAAGCAGCTTGCTTTAATGAGTTACCTAAAAACAAGTTATAAGCTTCATGTTCTAACTGGCGAACATCATTTTGTAACGATGACAAATAAGCTAATGATGAAACTGCAGGATATCCTTTAAAATGATAATCTAAATAGGGAATATCTTGATTATCTTTATTTTTAACCGGATTTGTGTTGAATTTTTCATCAACATGCTCGATCAAAAATTTATATTTAGTATCACCTGTAACAATAGCTTTAAAATCTGCACGATATTTTTCAAAACGTGCTACAATTTCTTTACCTTTTGCAGATAAACCGTCTTTTTCGAACCAGCCGTAATCAATTTCCTGTCCTTTATCCATTTGTTCATAAGGAAGTTTATTAGTTACAGGATCCAATTGAAAACCTTTTGTTGCATCACCTTTTAGTGAACCAATATAATTATAAAATTCATTAGAAAGCTTTTGTACTTTTTGAGCCATTTGATAAGGCTCACTGTATCGTGCCGGTTCATCGTTAGCCTTCATAGCCAATCCATCGAATAGCACTT
Source organism: Paenimyroides baculatum (assembly GCA_040391685.1). Classification (GTDB taxonomy): domain Bacteria; phylum Bacteroidota; class Bacteroidia; order Flavobacteriales; family Flavobacteriaceae; genus Flavobacterium; species Flavobacterium baculatum_A. The sequence continues at coordinate 13,012 of JBEBXJ010000011.1, read as the reverse complement.
TATTAGTCTCGTCAGCACTTACGTTCGCCGACTCAAACTTCTCGTTCATTAATCCAAAAGCTGTTAAAACCTCTTTCGACATATTAAGCGCCATCATTGCAATGAACACTAAATACATCAGGTTAATCATCTTCTGTCTTGGGGTTAGTTTTCCTCCTGCCATGTCTAATTAGATCTGATTTAAAAGTTAATACTAATTAGCTGTTTTACCCATAGCAGATAACATTCCGCCATAAACTGCATTTAAAGTTGATAAATTTGATGTTAACGACATCATTTGTTCTTTCAATCTTAAATTATTTTCAGCAACTTCTCTATTAATATCTGCATTCTTAGTAGCGCTTTCCAACTGTACTTTATACATAGAGTTTAAACTCTCTAATTGTTGTGCAGCTTGTGCCATTTCCTCAGCATATCTGTTAGAAGATGCAACTGTTTCAACAGTAGGAGCTATTCCTTTTGCTGCAGCTTCAAAGTTTTTAATGCTGTTGCGTAAACTTTCCATTAAGTTCCCGTCTATTTTAGCTTCTCTTAATATAGTATCTAATTTTTCAGACAATAAACCTCTTTCCATTGTTGGTTGTGCTGCAACTGCCGGTTGTACAGAGGCTGCATAAGCTGGTGCTGATGTTCTTGTTTGTACAGCCGTTTGCTGTTGAGATCCGCCAATTGAGGTTGTTGCGACTGTACCTGTAACACCAACATTACCTGCCACTTGCATAGCTCTTGGTTCGCCACCACTTAATTCAGGATAAACTCTTGTCCAGTCTAAATCATCATCTACAGGTTCAAAAGCTGAAATAGCGAAAATTAACGCTTCTACTAAAAGACCCACAGTTAACATATTGTTACCGTTTAAAGGTCCGAACTCCATGTGTGTAATTTTAAATAAAGCACCTACGATTACAACTGCTGCTCCCATACCGTAGCAGAAATTCATTACTTTTTTTGGTATAGCCATCTTATCTTAAATATTTAAATTTTTAGTTAGTTTAATTATGTTGTTTAATCTTTATTTTGCATTTCTACCACTTTGTGGTGCGTTTGCTTCGTTTAACAATCCTGGACCTGGCGCTGAAACTACTGTTCTGAAACCGATGTAACAACGAGCAGAATCTGCATTTTCTTTGTCACGTGTTGCTACTTGTAAAAAATAACCTGGATCTCTCCAAGAACCTCCACGAACCACTTTTAAAGGGTTTGTTGTTGCTCTGCCTTTTGGTTTCAAACCTGACTGTATTGTATAGCTTCCTTCGTCATAAGCAGACTCTGTCCACTCTGCTACGTTACCAGCCATATTGTACAAGTTGTAACCGTTTGGTTTGTATGAACGTGCTTCTGCTGTATATAAAGCTCCATCTATAGCATAATCTGCACGATCTGGCTTAAAATTAGCTAAGAAACAAGCTTTTTCGTCTGTTGTATACGGACCACCCCATGGATACATTGCGTTTTTAAGACCACCACGTGCTGCATATTCCCATTCTGATTCGCTTGGTATGCGATACTCATATAAGTTATGATTCATTTTACGGTCTGAAGTGTACGCCTTTTTATAAAGTGTTCTCCAAGCTGCAAATGCTTTTGCCTGATGCTGAGTTATGCCTACTACAGGATATTCTCCGTAAGCTTCGTGCCAGAAGTATTCTCTGAACATTGGCTCATTATAAGAATAATTAAAGTTTTTAACCCATGATGTTGTATCAGGATAAACGTTAATAATCTCAGTTTTCAAGAACTTTGCCTGACGGTTTCTAACTTCGTTAGAACTGTCATTTACATAAGCACTTTCGTCCCACCATGAATATTTAAAGTTTAACTTCTTCACATCAAATGTAACCATTCCGTTTAAGTTTTGGTTTGCAGGAATGTACAATGAATCCATTACTTCCACATAATACTCATCTGGATAACGTCTTGGATCTGTAATTAAACGTGCTTTTTTATTTAAACGACGACCTGCATATTCATCATCATCCATTGCCATACTGTAATAGTTATCGTACATGTAACGATCGTATGCTGTCTGGTTTTGATTTAATGAAGGGTCTTGAACTTCTTGAAATGCAAACGCTCCAATTCCACCTGCTGTGGCATCCATCCCCATTTCATCGGCCATAATAGCCAAACGGGTTCTTGTGATCGAATCTTTAACAAACTCAACAAATTTGCGATATTGGTTGTTTGTAACTTCTGTTTCATCCATATACATAGAACCAATAGTTACTGAACGAGCTGGCGCATCTTCAGCTCCAAGTAAATCTTCATGAGTTTTACCCATTGTAAAAGATCCACCCGGAATAAAAGCCATTCCCTGTGGCTTTTCGGTAATCCAGCGTTTCCCTTGTACTCCATCTAGTAGCTCTCCTCTGTCTCCAGAACCACAACTGAACAATAACGAGACAACTGCAGAAAGTGTAATGAACTTCTTCATATATTAATTGGGGTTTTATTTTAAAAATTATTCAAAGCGTAAACCTATTTAATTATTTTTAAATATACAACGAAATCTTAAAAAAAAATTTAATTTATATTTAACAATTTAATTTAAAACACAGTTAGCCTAACAGTTTTTTGTTTGCACGCCACCATCTTTCGGGCACAATATTCTGTAAAGACTGCTTGTAATCATCATAACTACAAGGAAATAATACTTTACGACTGTCGTTTTCTAAACTGTTTATTTCAATCCACCATCGATCAGAAATATCGCTTTTAAAAAAAATTAATTCCTGTTCTTCTAGTGGCACAATATATTTTAGGTATGTTGATTTGCTAATATAGGGATATTCATTCATTCTGAAGTTAAATCCCTCAACAAAATACCATAAAATTTGAGTAATTAACAAACTTTGTTGTGAAATATTATCAATATTAAAAATCCCAAAGCTACTTACACGGTCACTTAAACCAGCGTAACGTGCTAATGCACAGACCTCTCGCCCATCGAAACCATTTGGATTAAACTGCGAAAAAAATCCTAAATCGGCTGATTTTACCGCATTAATATCTAAGCTTACAATATCGGCATCGCGCAATACAGGCTCGGCAATTTTAACATCATTTATGATTTCTCCCAAACGATAGGCTTCAAAATACATTTTATCGATCAGATCGATTTCTTCTTGGGAATTGAAATAGGTTTGATACCCAAGCACACTGAAATTATGCAGATTGTTGGGCGGATCCATAATGATTCGTGTCATAAAATTCTCTGACGGATTTTCCACATCGGCAGCCACATCAATTTTATTGTCGATACAGACCAAGTTAACATTTTGCTCCAAGACATCATATCCGCGGTACATTCCAAAAGTCAAATCTTGTGATCCACCTAAAACAATTGGGACAATATTCTGTTTTAACAGATCGGCAACAAGCATTTTTACGGCTACATAGGTATCATCAATGCTTTCGCCGGCTTCAATGGTTCCTAAATCGATCATTTTTTTTGTCCAGTTACCTGGAAAAAGCTGATATAAATTCTTTCTGAATTCATCAAACGCAACCGGATCTATATTATTTGACACTCCGCGGTTTTCGTTAATGGTAACAATTGCCAACTGCACATTATCTGTATCGGGCAACGATTTTTTTGTATGAATACCCATTGTTTTACCCAGCGAATGCTTGGGCAAAGTGCTTATAAATGCTTCTAATTCGGCAGAAACAGGTTTTAATATTTCGTACATCATAACCTTTTATTTTTTGGTTGTACGTTTGGTTGTTGTTGTTTTCTTAGTAGTTTTAGCTGCAGGCTTTTTCACCGCGGTTTTCTTTGTAGCAGGCTTTTTAGCTGGCGCTTTTTCTTCGATCATTTTTTTGATTTCTTCTAAAGTTAAAGCAGCTGCATCAATATCCTTATTCAATTCGATCTTCACTTTACCCTGCAAAATAACCGATCTGCCCCAACGTGCTTTTTCAACACGTATACCTTCTTCCTTAAAATCGTGAATGACCTTGTCTTTTTCTTTTTGAAGCTTGTCTTCGATCAGTTCTTCGACATCGCTTGTAGAAAGATTATCGAAATTGTATTTTTTGTTTACGTTGATAAACATACTGTTCCATTTGATAAACGGACCAAAACGACCAACTCCTTTTTGAACTGGCAAGCCTTGATAAATAGCTATAGGTGCATCGGCTTTCTGTTTCTCTTTGATCAGTTCTATGGCGCGATCTAAAGTTACATCTAATGGATCTTCACCTTTTGCAAGAGATACAAACATTTCTGCATAACGCACATACGGACCAAAACGCCCATTGTTTACTTCGATTGTTCCGCCTTCATATTCTCCTAATTGTTTTGGTAATAAAAATAACTGAAGCGCTTCTTCTAAACCTATTGTTCCAATGTTCTGAGTTGGATTTAAACTTGCAAATTGTTTTTCTTCGTCTTCAGCATCGCCAATCTGTGCCACAGGACCAAATTTACCCAAACGAACCAAAATGGTTTTTCCTGATTTTGGATCGATACCTAAAATACGTTCGCCTGATTCGCGTTCTGCATTTTTTTCTACATCGATTACCGTTGGATGAAAATGACCGTAAAATTCGTTCATCATTTTTGTCCAATCTAAATTTCCTTCGGCGATCTCATCAAAACTTCCTTCAACGCGTGCCGTGAAATTATAATCTAAAATGGTTTCGAAATTTTTCACCAAGAAATCGGTAACAATATTTCCTATATCGGTAGGAATTAACTTTCCTTTATCTGCCCCTACTTTTTCTAATTGAGTAGCTGTTGAAATTTTATCGTTCATTAAACGTAAAACCTGATAATTACGTTCGGTTCCTTCGGCAGTTCCTTTTTCTACATAATTACGTGCGATGATAGTTGAAATAGTCGGCGCGTACGTTGACGGACGACCAATTCCTAATTCTTCTAACTTTTTAACCAAAGCAGCTTCGGTATAACGTGCAGGCGGACGTGAAAAACGCTGTGTTGCCGTTATGCCATTGCTTATCAAACTTTCATTCACTTTCATTGCAGGCAACAAACCTTGTTGTTCTTCATCTTCATCGTCGTTTCCTTCTAAATAAACTTTTAAAAATCCTTCAAAAAGTAAAACCTCACCCGTTGCAACAAAATGCTGGTTGTGTTTATTTGCTACAATGGTAACATTGGTACGCTCTAACTGTGCATCGCTCATTTGTGAAGCAAGTGTACGTTTCCAGATCAATTCATACAAACGAGCCTGATCGCGGTCTATATTCACCGTATGCTTAGACATGTCTGTTGGACGGATAGCCTCGTGAGCTTCTTGCGCGCCTTTTGCTTTGGTAGAGAAATTTCGAGGCTTACTGAATTCTTTTCCGTAAACATTTACAATTTCCGCTTCGGCAGCTTTTATAGCATCTTGCGATAAGTTCACACTATCGGTTCTCATATAAGTGATCAATCCGTTTTCGTACAAACGTTGTGCTAACATCATGGTTTGTGAAACCGAATAATACAGCTTACGCGATGCTTCCTGCTGTAAGGTTGATGTGGTAAACGGTGCAGCCGGAGATTTTTTTGCTGGTTTGGTTTCTAAATCAGAAACCTTGAATTCGGCACCAATATTTTTCTCTAAAAAAGCCTGTGCTTCTTCTTGTGTTTTAAAGTTTTTAGGCAGTTTTGCTTTGAACGATTTCCCGTTTGCAGCAACAAATTCAGCCGTAATACTAAAAGATGACTCCGTTTTAAAGCCTTCAATTTCTCGTTCACGTTCAACAATTAATCGAACAGAAACAGACTGAACACGACCGGCAGATAAACCTGCACGCACTTTTTTCCATAAAACCGGTGACAGTTCGTAACCTACCAAACGGTCTAAAACTCGCCGTGCCTGTTGTGCATTCACCAGATTATAATCTATTGTACGCGGATTTTCAATTGCTTTTTGAATGGCTGTTTTGGTAATTTCGTGAAAAACGATACGTTTTGTCTGGGTATCTTTCAACTTTAATTCTTCTGCCAAATGCCAAGCAATTGCCTCACCCTCACGATCCTCATCGGATGCTAACCAAACCATTTCGGCTTTTTTAGACAGATCTTTAAGTTTTTTTACTACAGCTTTTTTATCGGCAGAAACTTCATATTTCGGTTTAAAATTATTCTCAATATCAACACCAATCTCTTTTGAAGGCAAGTCGGCAATATGTCCAAAGCTTGATTCTACCTGATAATCTTTCCCTAAAAATTTTTCTATCGTTTTTGCCTTTGCAGGCGACTCTACAATCACTAAGTTCTTTGCCATTCGTTTTTCAATTTGAAAAGCAAAAGTATAGGATTTTTTTAAATTAGCGTTTTTTTGGCTTTTTTTAATTGTATTGTTTTATATTTTTTGAGATGATTTTCTTTACAATACTTACCAGTTCTTTAGGCTGTACAACCTTTATTTGATGGTTGTGCGACAATATTTCAGACACCAGCTCCATTGTTGGAATTACCTGTAAACTAATTATTGTTTTGCCGTTTTCTATGTCGGTTTTTTGTGATTGATGAATAGGCAATGTACTGAAATACTTACCGTATTCTATCGAAGTTTCGATTTTAACGGTTGTTTTTTCCGAGAAACCATCCAACGGTTTTGTGGTTACGCCCATAAAATCTTTAAAATGATTTTGAACATCAATAGTATCCTTCAGAACAAATTCGGTAGTTACTTCGCAATTATAGATCCGATCTAAAGCAAAGGTTTTCAACAAATTTATTTTTAGTCCGTCTTTAATTTCAAACCCCACCACATACCAGCGGCTTTTGCTTTCTTTTAAAGCCAATGGCATTAGTTTGCGTTTGTTTGCTTTGTACTGATCGAACTTTTGATAATTAAATTCCAGATGTTTTTTTAAGCAGATTGCTTCTTTAATGGTAGAATAATTTTCCAAACCGGTAACTTTGGGGTTGTCTATCAAAATAAAATCGCTGTTTGAAACATCTTGTGCAATATTCAGCATCTTTAAACTTTCGATGGTAAAAAGCTGACTTTTTTTAGAGGTTTTCTGTGACGTATCGTTCAATAAAACGTATTTCATTTTGGATTTGTTGTAAACAATTTTAATTTTTAAAGATGATTCTATATCCTTTAAATCACGTTGAAAAGTTCGTAATGAAACGCTGTGATCTTCATCTATAAAAGAATTTTTTAATTTATTGTTTAATTCTTCAAAAGTTAATCCGTTTTCGCCCTGAAGCTGAAAAATTTCTACAATTCGCGTTAACCTGCTTATTAAATTGTGTTTGTTTGCCATAATTTATTCAAAAGTGTTTTTAAAAAGTTCTTCAATTGCATTTATTCCAAAAATATTGATGTTTCTGGTGCCTATTCCTGCAAAATGATGTGTTGTAATTTTTGGCTGGTTTTCTAATTCGATAAAATCTTTTTTAAAAAAATCCCAGTAAAACCATTGCGCCACATCCTGATTGTACACAAAAACCTTTTTGTTCGTATTAATTGCCATTTGTATCGCCCACGCAGTTCCGCCACTTACCTGCAACTGATTATTCACTTTTTTCAAGGTAGTTACGGCGTAGATTTCTTTTGCATTTTTAATCTGAAACCAATTTCGCGCTAAAAATTTTAAGTATTGATTTATTTTTGATCGCTTTAAAACCTGATTGGCTTTCCATACCTTTTCAACACCTTCCTTAAATTCATCTTCAGTTAATTCGTACTTGTTTACCGATTTGTGATGCCTGGTTTTGTAAGAATATGCCACAACGCTCACATTGAATTTCTGGGCAAAAAATTCAAAATAGGCATCGGCACCTTCTGCCCCGCCCGAATAGCATGTATAATGATTTAAGAAGTTCATATTGTAAAGATATTAAAAGAAAACGACACATAAAGTCGCAATTAAATTTTTCACAATTCATCTGCCATCTTGTCACACAAATAATTTTAATTGTATCTTTGCGAACTGATTTAGTACATGATTAGGATTTATGGAAAAAGTAATTGAAGAACAAAAACAAGGAACAATCCTTGTTTTAGATCAACAAACAAATAACACCAAAAAATTATTTATTGAAAGTTATGGCTGCCAGATGAATTTTTCTGACAGTGAAATTGTTGCGTCTATTTTAGCCAATGAAGGCTACAACACCACACAAAATTTAGAAGAGGCCGACTTGGTTCTAGTAAATACTTGTTCTATCCGCGATAAAGCCGAGCAAACCATTCGCAAGCGTTTAGAAAAATACAATGCCGTAAAATCCATTAATCCATCTATGAAAGTAGGCGTTTTAGGATGTATGGCAGAACGCTTAAAAAGCAAATTCTTAGAAGAGGAAAAAATTGTAGATATGGTTGTTGGACCCGATGCCTACAAAGACATCCCTAATCTTTTAAAAGAAGTTGGCGAGGGTCGTGATGCTATTAACGTTATTCTTTCTAAAGAGGAAACCTACGGCGATATTGCCCCGGTTCGTTTAAACAGTAACGGCGTAACGGCGTTTGTTTCAATTACCCGTGGTTGCGATAACATGTGTACTTTTTGCGTAGTGCCTTTTACCCGTGGGCGTGAACGTTCGCGTGAGCCGCAAAGTATCATGGAAGAAATTAAAGATTTACACGAGCGCGGCTTTAAAGAAATTACGCTACTAGGGCAAAACGTAGATTCTTACTTATGGTACGGCGGCGGTTTAAAGAAAGATTTTGTTAAAGCAACCGAAATGCAGAAAGCAACTGCGGTAGATTTTGCACAGCTTTTAGATATGTGTGCAACAAGTTATCCGAAAATGCGTTTCCGTTTTTCTACGTCAAATCCACAAGATATGCACGATGAAGTTATTCACGTAATGGCAAAGCATCACAACATCTGTAAATACATTCATTTACCTGTTCAGTCGGGATCAACTCGTATTTTACACGAAATGAACCGTCAGCACACACGTGAAGAATATATGGATTTGGTTGATAGAATCTATAAAATTATTCCTGAAATCTCTTTATCGCAAGATATGATTACAGGTTTCCCAACTGAAACAGAAGAAGATCACCAAGATACATTATCGTTAATGGAATATGTAAATTACGATTTCGGATACATGTTTGCTTATTCTGAGCGCCCAGGAACTATGGCTGCAAGAAAAATGGAAGACGATGTACCTGAGTCCGTAAAAAAACGTAGATTACAGGAAATTGTAGATTTACAGCAACGCATTGCAATGGAACGTACCAAACGTTTTGTTGGTGATACGGTTGAAGTTTTAATCGAAAAAACATCAAAACGTTCAGATGAACATTGGTCAGGAAGAAATTCACAAAACACAACAGTGGTTTTTCCTAAAGAAAATTATAAAGTAGGCGATTTTGTACTAGTAAAAGTAGCAGATTGTACATCGGCAACCTTGATTGGTGAAGCGGTGGGTTATTCTGAACTAATGAGCTAAAATTTAGTTCAAGGTTTTAAAGTTCATACAAACTTTAAACAAATAAATTTTAAACAAAAAAGCATGGAAAACGTTCAAAGCATAAAACAACGTTTTGAAATCATTGGTAACGACATTAAACTAAATCGGGCACTGGAAAAAGCCATTCAGGTGGCTCCAACCGATATTTCTGTTTTGGTTACCGGTGAAAGCGGCGTTGGTAAAGAAAATATTCCAAAAATCATACACGCATTATCGCACCGCAAACACGGAAAATACATTGCAGTAAACTGCGGTGCTATTCCTGAAGGCACTATTGACTCTGAGCTTTTTGGTCACGAAAAAGGTGCGTTTACAGGCGCTGTAGGCAGTCGTGAAGGGTATTTTGAAGTCGCAAACGGAGGAACCATTTTTCTAGATGAAGTAGGTGAATTACCTTTAACCACACAGGTTAGACTGCTTCGTGTGTTGGAAAATGGCGAATTTATCAAAGTAGGATCGTCTAAAGTTCAAAAAACCGATGTGCGTATTGTAGCAGCGACCAACGTTAAAATGTTCGAAGCTATTGATAAAGGCAAGTTTCGTGAAGATTTATATTATCGTTTAAGCACTGTTGAGATTGCATTACCACCTTTACGCGAACGCGGAGAAGACATTCATTTGCTTTTCCGTAAATTTTCATCAGATTTTGCGCATAAATACAAAATGCCACCTATTAAATTAACACCCGATGCTGCGGAATATTTAATGCATTATCGTTGGGGCGGAAACATTCGTCAGTTACGCAATATTGCCGAACAAATTTCGGTTATAGAAACCAACCGCGAAATTAATTTAAAAACAATTCAATCATATCTTCCCGAACGAAACGCGCAGTTGCCGTCACTAATCGAAACCAAAAAATCAGAAGGTGATTTTAGCAATGAACGTGAAATTTTATACAAGGTTTTGTTTGATATGAAAACTGATTTAACCGATTTAAAAAAACTGACTTTAGAGTTAATGAATAATTCAAACTCTACACAGGTTCAGGAAACAAACAAATCATTAATTCAGCGTATTTACGGACAAAACGAAGATTCGCAAAGCAAGCAGACCAACCGATCCCTTCCTTTAAACGAACACACTTCATCTGCAAAAAATAATCATCAAACCGAATTAATCGATGATGAAAACGAAGAAGATAATTATTTAATTGCTGAAACGGTTGACGATGAAGAAACGCTTAAATTAGAAGAAAAAGAAATTCAGCTGATCAAAAAAGCTTTGGAACGCAACAGCGGAAAACGCAAGGCTGCAGCAGATGAATTGGGAATTTCGGAAAGAACATTGTACAGAAAAATCAAACAATATGATTTGTAAACTTTAGTCTTAAAGTCAAATGTCATAAAGTCGCAATTGCGAAGAATAAAGCAATTTAAACAAATCAACGATTAAACGGTTTAACTATTTCAACGGTTCAACAATTCAAACAAAACAACACATGAAAATACAACATACATTATACAAATTTACAGCATTACTTTTCTGTTTGATTTTATCAAGTTGCGGTGCCTATAATTTTACAGGAACAGGAAAAATTGATGCCGAAAGTTTTCAGGTAAACTATTTTTTGAATAATGCCGAATTAATCGAACCGGGTATTGAACGTACCTTTACCATAAAACTACAGGATTTACTTGTTAATCAAACAAGTTTAAACATGACAAACACCAATGCCGATTTGGTTTACGAAGGCGAAATTACGCAATACCGCATTTCGCCAATGACCGCTACCGCTGAACAAACAGCTGCGCAAAACCGTTTGTACATGGCAATAAATGTGCGTTTCACCAATAAGAAAACTCCGGAAGACGATTTTGAAAAAACCTTTTCACACTTTTACGATTTTCCGGCAAATGATCAATTAATTGGAGGAACATTAAACAAGGCTTTAGATGAAATTTACGAACGTATTACGCAAGATATTTTCAATGCATCGTTAGCTAAATGGTAAATTTTATGAATGCACAACAATACACACAGTGGTTAAACAACCCCTACCAATTAACCAACGAAAATGTGGCAGCGTTAAAAAATTTAATTAACGAATACCCGTATTTACAATCGGCTCGTGCTTTGTATTTAAAGGCATTAAATCAGCAACGCAGTTTTCTATACAACAGCGAACTAAAAAAAACCGCTGCTTATACAACAGACCGTGATGTTTTGTTTGACTATATTGTTTCTGAAGATTTTGTAACCTACAAACCTTTGCACATTGAAGATTTGAATGTTGTTGATGAAAATTACATCGAATTTAAAAAACCGGAACCAACATTAGACGAAACCATTGAAAAACGTGTGTTGGACACGTTGGTTTATATCGAAAATCAAGATAAGGAAACCGAACTGATTCATAAGATCGATCAAATATCCAAATCGAAAATCGAAGCAAACAAATTAGAGAAAGAAACTGCTTTAGTTGAAGAAAAACAGATTTCAACAGAGGAAGTTTCAACAGAAGAAATACATCCGTTAGAAGAAAATTTAGAAGTTGGCAAACCTTTAGATTTTTCTGAAAACGATAAATTTTCGTTTACCGAATGGCTTAAGTTAACATCGGCACAGCCTATCCAACGGGAAAATGCAGAACCAACACCTGAAAAAATCGAACCGGAAATAAAAAACACTGTTGAAGACGTTGTTCCTGCCAAACAAAAAAACATGGATTTAATTGATCGTTTCATTGAAACAAATCCTAAAATCACTCCAAGTAAAACGGCTGTTGTTCCTGTAATAAACATGGATCGCTTAAATGAAGACGAACCGTTTTACATGACCGAAACACTGGCACGGATTTATCTTGAACAAAAAAAATATCAGAAAGCAATACAAGCTTATGAAATTTTAATTTTGAAATATCCAGAAAAAAGTAGTTTATTTGCAAATCGAATTTTCGATATAAAAAAATTACAAGAGTTTAATAATATATAAAAACCAATAAATATGTTTACAATTTTTTTAGTGTTAATCACCATTGTTGCCTTGCTTTTAATCATTGTTATTATGATTCAAAACCCTAAAGGCGGCGGTTTAGATTCTTCATTAGGTGGTTCAACATCTATTGGTGGTGTACAAAATACAAATAAATTTTTAGATAAAAGTACATGGACTTTAGCTGCAGCGTTAGTAATTTTAGTTTTAGTGTCAAGTTTAAGTTTTCAAGGTGATTTCTCAAGCGATTCTAAAATATTAGATCCAAACACCGTTGTGGCTCCGCCGGCTGCTTTACCTACTGCAGGTGCAGCGCAAAATCAGGCACAGCAACCAGCACAAAATACTCCAAGTGAGCAAGCACCTGCCAACAATCAGGCACAACCTGCTAACTAAATTATAGTGAAATATACAAATTAATGCCAGCTTGTCATAAGCTGGCATTTTTATTTCTGTCAAAATATCATTTTTTTCGGTTGGCATACTTTTGGTCAAATCAATAACAAATCAATTATAAAAAATAAACTTAAAATAGTATGGCATTAAACGTTAAACCATTAGCAGACCGCGTGATCATTGAACCGGCTGCTGCAGAAACTCAAACTGCTTCAGGAATCATTATTCCGGACACAGCAAAAGAGAAACCACAAAAAGGAACTGTTGTTGCTGTTGGTAACGGTA
>JBEBXJ010000010.1:0-37282 GCA_040391685.1 Paenimyroides baculatum | reverse complement strand
TTTAATTGCGATATTGTTTCGTGCGATAGTCGACAGTTTTATAAAGAAATGACGATTGGCACGGCGGTGCCATCAAACGAAGAACTAAATCAGGCAACGCATCATTTTATTCAGAACAAATCGATAACCGAAAATTACAGCGTTGGCGATTACGAAAAAGAAGTTTTGCCGTTGCTTGATGAATTGTTTTTAAAAAACAACATTCAAATTGTTGTTGGCGGATCCGGTTTGTATGTTGATGCCATTTTAAAAGGATTTGATGATTTTCCGGATGTTTCAGCAGAAATAAAATCAGAAATCGAGAAAAATTGTAATGAAAACGGATTTGACTATTTGCAGGAAAAATTACAGCAGTTAGATCCTTTTTATTTTGATTTTTTAACCGAAAATAACCCGCAAACTTTAGTAAATCAACAAAGAATGAAACGCTTTATTGGTGTGTCATTGGCAGCAAATAAACCTTACTCCTCTTTTTTAAATCAACAGAAAAACAAGCGCAACTTTACTCCCATTTTAATTGGATTAGAAGCTCCACGTGAAGTTATGTACGACAGAATCAACAAACGCGTAGATTTAATGATGAACAATGGCTTGCTACTTGAAGTTGCAAATTTAAAGGAGTATCAGCAGTTAAACGCATTACAAACAGTTGGTTACCGCGAATTATTTGATTATTTCGATGAAAAGATTTCTTTGGATGAAGCTGTAGAAGAAATCAAGAAAAATACCCGCCGATTTGCCAAACGACAAATTACCTGGTTTAAGCGCAATGAAACTACCAAATGGTTTTCGTATCAAACCCCTTTAAAAAATATTTTAAGCTACATCAATGAATTTACCCGATAAGTTTTCATCAAAATATAAAGGTTCGTGCGAAGTTACCATAGACAAATGCTCTGTAAATTCTAAAATTCGCATTACAGATTTGTTGAATTTGCTGCAAGCTGTTGCGGGAAAACATTCCGATTTAGGCGGAATGAGTTATTTTGATATGCAGCAGAACAATCAGGCTTGGGTTTTAAGCAGCATGCGTATCGAAATAGAAAATTTACCGCAATGGCACGAAACTATTGAAATTGAAACTTGGATTGAAACACTTGCGGGCATAAAAACCATTCGCGATTTTGATGTGTTTTTGAATAATGAAAAAATAATCGGCGGAAACAGTCTTTGGGTAGTTTTAAATACCGAAAAACGCAGACCTGAAGCTATTGCAATTGCACATGATCATTTAGAAAAGTATCCCGAAAAGAAAGCAACTTTACAGAGTTTCGGCAAAATTGATTTATCTAAAAATGCGCAATTGGTCAGTCAGCACGAAGTAGTATTTTCCGATTTAGATGCACTGAACCACGTAAACAATGTAAAATACATTGAATGGTGTTTAGATTGTTTACCGCTCGCTATTCTTGAAAAAAATCTTATCAAAGCAATAGACATCAATTACCTTAAAGAAGTTACTTTTAACCAAAAAGCTTCGATTTATTCTTGTATTATTGAAAAAGAAATCCATTTTTATATTAAATTAGACGAAATTGTTTGTTTCGCAATGAAACTTGAACTTAATTGATATTTTATGAAAAAAATACTTTTATTAGCTTTAACGTCTTTACTTTTTTCAAGTTGTGAGAAAGATTATTACGAAGGCGACGAACGCATTATAGTTGAAGGAAAAATAATGTACAATAACCTACCATTACAAAATGCTGAAGTGCGTATATATCCTATATATAATGCTTCTCCTAAATCAAGCATCATTTCAGAAATAACGTTCAATAATTCTAATGACTATATAGATGATGGACACACCATTATAAAAACCAGGACCGATGCAACAGGTAAAATAAGTACAAGTTTACCTAGAAACATCAATACAAATGTTTATGGCATAAAAATAAATAATGGTTACAACAGTAAATATTACGGATACATATCTCACTACAACACCAATAACTATTACGTTAATTTGGGCACTTTAAATTATTAATTATGAAAAAGATAATAGTTTTAATTTACGTATTGGTATCGTTATCAAGTTATTCACAAAATGAAAAAAAATCGAATGTTGATTTTGTAAATACCTTTCAATTTAGTTTAGGATTCTCAAATTTAGCTCCAAACAAAAGCATGATGGGTGATGCACATTCCGAGGCTTTTCCATCATTTAATGCTCGTTTAGGAATTTTTAGTTATAACCGTTTTACTATTGGTATTCATGCAGGACTACATAGAATGAGTGTTAAAAACAATGATTATTTTGGTCATTTTGAAAGAACAACGGTCTTTACACCCGGATTTTATGCAAGCTATTATCAGCCTTTAAGTTCTGAAAGCATTTTAGAACCTCACATTTCTTATGACAATTCACAATACACAACAAAGGGTTATGGCAAAGAACTTGATTCAGAAAGCGACGGATTAGGTTTAGGTCTTGATTATCAGCATAAAATTGGCAACAGAGCTTATGTGACTTTTGGATTGAAGTATTCGTTTAATAAAATGAGAACCGAAACACATCCAAACTGGGAAAAATATATGAACAACTACAACTTTATGTCAGCAAAAATAGGTTTTACCTTTTCAAAGAACAGGTTGTAGAAAAATTGAACTTTCAACGTTGTATTCCTTGTATTCTTTGGATGGATTGAATAGATATTTTTTGGGGTCATACCAAACTTGATAAGGTATCTAAAAGATCCTTCACTTTGTTCAAGATAATAAAAAACAAATATTCATAAATATAATTAAACGAGTATCCGGAACTTTGTACCAAAGTATATTTATATGGCTTAATGTATGTAGATAAGCTGTCACTTCGAGTCGTGTAACGAAGTGAAGCCTTTCGGCAAGCTCAAGACAGGCTATCGAGAAGTTGTTAATTATAAGTTCTCAACAAGCTCGAACTGACGAGGGGGGTGATACATTCTCTTTGGTACAAGCTTTCCGATAGTCATTTATAATTATAAATTTTCTTCAACAAAGTTTTTGCAATAGTCTTTAATTTGTTGTCTTACCTGCCTGAACTGTTCTTTAATTTCTTCGTCTGTTCCTATTGCTTTTGCGGGGTCGGGAAAGTTTTGATGAAACTTTTTTGCTTTTGTCGGAAAGAGTGGACAGCGTTCTTTTGCGTTGTCGCAAACTGTAATTACAAAGTCAAAATCTATATTTCCATACTCGTCCATGTTGTTTGACGTATGATTTGAAATATCAATGCCGTCTTCTTTCATTGTTGCAATTGCTTTCGGGTTTACACCGTGCGTTTCAACGCCTGCACTATAAATTTCGGCTTTTTCGCCAGCAAAATGTCTTAAATAGCCTTCTGCTATCTGGCTTCTGCAACTATTTCCTGTGCAAAGCACTAATATTTTTTTTGTCATAATTTTAAACGAATAACCAAATGATATTGATGATGCAAAATTTTGGGTCGAACCCGAAAATAAGTTGCAATACAATAACAGATGTTGTGATGATAATTGGTTTCTTGTACTTTATCAGTTTTTCTTTCATCTTAACAGCAGCCTGAATTTGGTGTACAAACTGATTGATTTATGGACAATTCAGCTAAATTTTTCTTTTGTTTTTCTGATGGAATCCCACAAGCATCCTGAGCCAGACAAGCCGGTGTTTTGTTCTTCAATACAAATGTTTTCCCGTTAAACTCTAAATCATATTTCCCGATAGTTTCGCTTTGATATTCTACTTCGATTTCAAAATCTTCGATACCTAATTTTTCTTCCGAAAGTTTGATGATATTGAGTAATTTATTGGGTTTCAAGCGATGTTCAAAATCGTTTGCGTTCCACAATTGAAAGTTCACGACTTTTTCTGTGCGGATTACACCGCCACAATCGATAAAACTTTTGGTTATCATTCCCACTTCTGTAACGTGAAAATGTTCGGGAACAAAAGTTCCGTTTTCTAATTGAAATTCAACATTTTCTAATGTTGGCAAAATCTGTTTTACGTCTGATAATTTCATTATTTATAGTTTAAATGCAATATTACGATATATATAGTCAAAAAAATGTTTAGCAGCATTTGAATTGAACCTTTTTAAAATAGAAATTGAATTTGGGGAAATAAACCAAAACGTGTAACAAGCCTATTAAAATTGCTCCGAGCAAAAGGTTTAATGCTATGGTTCTGAATGTATGAAAGCTCTCTACCTGCTGAAAATTGTTTGCTAATGTAATTCCGTTGCTGTCAAGGTTTATTTTAATGACTAAAAATACTGCGATACTTGCGAAATGGAAACCGTTTACCAGCAGGTGTATAATGTATTCCCAACGCGGCAAACCGCCCATAAATTGACGGCTGTCTTTCTCTACATAAGCATCAATAATCAGGATAATAATATCGGCTACTACCAACGCTGCACCAAATAAAAACAAGCTGTTATTTTCTATGTTGATGAATAAAGAAATGAGAATACCTGTAAACAAAGTGGCTCTGATAGTATGCGTTAAGTGTTCAAACTTACTTTCTTTATGCTCGTACAAACGGTATTTATACAAGTGAAGAAATACACCGTCAAACAATGCAAGCAAAGAATATGCTATAAGCAATATTATTGAAATGATAAATGCGACTTCCATACGATTAGCAACATTTTTGATTGGTTACGGTAAAGATAATTTTTGAAAAATAGTCTTTCAGTACGTCAAAGGTTTTTTCATTGATGCAATAGCAAATAGAATTACCCTCAATGTTTCCTTTTATCAGTCCTGCGTTTTTTAGTTCTTTTAAATGCTGTGAAACGGTAGGCTGTGCCAATGGAAGTTCGTTCACAATGTCGCCACAAATACATTCGTTTACTTTCATCAAATACTCAATAATTGCAACTCTTGCAGGATGTCCCAACGCTTTTGCAATTGTTGCAATTTGATTTTGTCTGTCTGTGAAATGTTCCGTTTTAGTCGCTCCCATAATTTAATAAATTTAATATTGCAATATTACGATATTTATTGTAAAATCCAAACACTTTTTTGTCGGTTAGTTGAATTTGGTGATGTCCCACAAAAGTCAAAGACAAATTAATTATAATTAAAAATAACTATGCGTGAATTTCTTATAATAAAACTTGATATTAGTTAATAGAAAAGAAAAATATCTTTTTTACTATAGGAATTTTTATTAACGCATAACTTTTGATATTTTTACAAAAAAAAACATGTCAGCATCAATATTAAAACTACATAACGCAACTATCTTTCAAGAAACCGAACCTATTTTAACCGATGTGAATATTGATATTCAAAAAGGTGATTTTATCTATTTAATTGGTAAAACAGGTTCTGGAAAAAGTAGTTTAATGAAAACACTTTATGCCGATTTGCATTTAAACCAAGGCGAAGGAGTTATTGTTGATTATGACCTGCGTACGCTGAAAGAAAGCGATATTCCTTATTTAAGACGTAAATTAGGAATTGTATTTCAAGATTTTAAGTTACTTCCTGATAGAAACATCTTTGAAAATTTATTGTTTGTATTAAAAGCAACCGGATGGACAAACGATGTGGATATGAACGCACGTATAGAAGACGTTTTAGACCGTGTGGGCATGTTGCAACATATTCATAAAATGCCACATCAGATTTCGGGTGGCGAACAGCAGCGTGTGGCTATTGCACGCGCATTGTTAAACGATCCTGAATTAATTTTAGCAGACGAACCAACAGGTAATTTGGATCCACAAACAAGTGTTGAAGTTATGGAAGTCTTGCAAAAAATCAATCAAAACGGACGAACTATTTTAATGGCTACACATGATTATGCTTTGTTGTTGAAATATCCTACAAAAACCTTAAAATGCGATGAAGGTAAAGTTTTTGAAGTGGTTCAGAAAACAATTTAATGCTTTCTATTTTAATTCCTACATATAATTATAACATTTTTCCGCTTGTGCAGGAACTGCATGAACAATGCATCAAACAAAAAATAATCTTTGAAATTATTGTTTTAGATGATTGCTCACAAAATTTTCATTTAGAAAATAATCAAACAAATACTTTAAGTAATTGTTCATATCAAATTATAAATCAAAACATTGGAAGAAGCGCAATAAGAAACCTTCTTTCTACAAAAGCGTCTTTTGATAATTTGTTGTTTTTAGATGCTGATGTACGGTTGACCAGTAACATTTTCATTAAAACTTATTTAAACTTTATACAGAATAACCCGAAATATAGTGTGGTTTATGGCGGGATTGTTTATCAGGAAACCAAACCCGACAACAATCAACTGTTACGTTGGGTTTACGGTAATGAACGTGAAGCTTTACTTGCCGAAAAACGTTCTGAAAATGCTTATGTTTCTTTTTTAACACTTAATTTTTTAATTAAGAAAGAAGTATTTGATAAAGTCCGGTTTAATGAAGAAATTCCTAATTTGCGGTATGAAGATCTGTTGTTTTCGTACGATTTAATGAAAAATAAAATAAGCGTTCAGCATATCGATAATCAGGTTGTTCATAACGGCATTGAAACCAGCGAAGTTTTTCTGCAAAAAACAAACGATTCGTTAAAAGGACTGAAGTTTTTACTCGAAAAAAATTATCTACCTAGCAATTACGCAAAATTAAGCACTATTTACAAATTACTGAAACAAACAAAATTTATAGGTTTAATTGATTTTATTTATAAATTGAGAAAGAAAAATTTTGAAAAAAATCTGTTAGGCAGCAACCCTTCCCTATTTATTTATGATATTTACCGTTTAGGATATTTTAGCAAACTTTAAATGACACCTTTTTTTTCAGTAATAATTCCGTTATACAATAAAGAAAAGTACCTTAAAAATACTTTAAACGGTGTTTTAAGCCAAACTTTTGCCGACTTTGAGGTTGTCATTGTTAATGATGGATCTACCGATGGAAGCCTAGATATTTTGGAGACATTCTCTGACAGTCGTTTAAAAATTATACATCAAGAAAACCAAGGTGTATCGGTTGCCCGTAATAAAGGAATGGCAAATGCCAAAGCTGATTATTTTTGCTTTTTAGATGCCGATGACACTTGGAAACCAAATCATTTACAAGCATTTTACGATACAATTAATAAATTTCCCGACGCAAAAATGTATTGTAATAGATACGTGACTCAAATTTCCAAAAACGGCTTTATTACAAACAAATTCATTGATATTGCTGACGATTATCAGGGATATGTTACAGATTTCTTTAAAAGTAGTTTAATAAACCGTGTAGCATTAACATCGGCGGTTTGTATTCACAAAGATATTTTCAATGAAATTGGCGGTTTTAATAAAGATTTAAAGAGCGATCAGGATTTAGATTATTGGATTAAAATAGCTTTAAAACACAAAATAGCAATTACACCCTATACAACTTTAATCTATAATTTTATTAATGCCAATAAAAGCTTATCAAAAGATCAATCTAAATACAATAAACTGACTGATTTAAACCAATACAGAGAACTTGAGAAAAGTAATAAAAGTCTTCAGGCTTTTCTTGATATTTACCGAATAGAATACGGTTTGCATTATCACATGCTGGGTTTAAAAAATATGTCACATGAATATTTAAAGTATGTAAATACGGAAAATATTGGATTTAAAACACGTTTTTTACTGAAATTGCCTCCATTTTTATTAACATATTTACTTACTTTAAAACGAAAATTACGCAATTACGGAATAGATTTTACGGTTTATCATTAATAAACACCTGCCATTTGTTGCAAATATTTTGAAGCTGAAATTTTTCTGTTGATTTTTTAGCGTTTTGTTTTAATGTTTGATACAATTCTTCATTAATCACTAGTTCGTTCATTCCTTCAATCATTTTTTTAGCATTCTGATTTTCGATCAATAAACCATTAAATCCATTTATGATAATTTCATTGGGACCGGTTTCACAATCGTAAGAAATTACAGGTGTGTGAATAAACAACGATTCTACCAAAACCGTGGGTAAACCTTCGTATTTACTTGTTAACACAGTAAATAACGCATTTTTTAAATAGTCTTCAGGATATGGTTCGAATCCTTTGAAATCCACTAAATCTGAAATATGTAATTCCTTTGCTAAAGTTTTCATTTCTTCCAAACGAACACCATCACCCAAAATAATCAAACGTATTTTTTTTTCAGGCAGAATACTTTTTGCATAACATTCTAACAAAACATCGATTTGTTTAACGTTTTCCTGATCCATTCGTGCTATAGCCAAGATGTATTTTTCAGGCAAGCTTACAGGATTATTTGAATGTTTTATATCAATAAAATTGTATATTGTTTCTGTTTTTAATAAGGGGAATTTTTTAATGATATTTTGTTCAATACCATTAGAAACACAAACAAATGGACGCTCTTTAAATAAAAAATAATTGAATTTTGAAGAGTAGAATAAATAGTTGTAGATATTGGAACTATGCACATAATTTACCACTGATTGATTGCAATAAATAAACTTTTGCCATAAAATTTCGGTAAACCAATTTAAGCGGTAACGATGGTCAATTACAAGTGTAAAACGTTCCTTTTTAATGGACTTTTTTATTTTATAATACGCGAGAATCCTAGAAAATCTACCTAAATTATTGATACTGTACTGATGTAGTTTTCCGGTAAACGGATAATCTATCTTTGATTCTATCACGTATAAATGAACTTCATAGCCCATTTTTTCAAATAAAAAAGTGCTATTTGCCACTACCCGCTCTAAACCACCAGCCGATAAAGAATAAGTAACCAATGCTATTTTATTTTTTTCCAATATCTTTGCTGTAAATAAAAAATGAATGTCTGTACCCGTTGTTTCTATTATCTGTATTTGTTTTAACCATGAAGCTTTTGTACAACAAGCTATAAACTCGGTATTAAATCAAACCTATAAAAATATAGAATTAATTGTTGTTGACAATGGAAGTTTAGATAATTCTTATACAATAATTCAGGAAATTATTCAAAAACACCCACATATAAAATTTTTAAGGTTTACTGAAACTCTTAGCAATACCAAAGCATTTAACACAGCTTTTAAACAAACAAGCGGTAAGTATCTTATTGACCTTTCGGCGGATGATATTTTATTGGATGATTGTGTGCAAAAACAAATAAATTTCTTTACAGAACAATCAGATAATGTTGGATTAATCTTTGGAAATGCTTATCATATAAACGAAAACGGCAAACGTACAAAACCTTTTTTTGAAGTTAATTTAAACAATAAAGTAATCGATTTACAACTACACAAAACAAATTATATAAGGTTACTTTCGGGTGGTTTGGTAATGTGTTCGGTAGCTTCTATGTTTACACGAAAGCATTTTGAAATTTTAAAAGGATACAATGACGAATTGTTTTTTGAAGATTTAGATTATTGGTTAAGACTTTCAAGGTTGTTTGAAATCAAATTTTTAGATGATTTTTTAGTCGAAAAGAGATATATAGAACATTCATTAGGGAATCAATTTCATAAGAATAAAGAGTTTTCAAGAAAAATAAATAATTCACTTAGACAAATTTATAAAGAATCTTTAGTACGAAATATTTCTAAAACCGAGCACAAAGCGTTATTAAAAAGAATCCATTACAGTATGGAACAATCGTTAAAAAACAAACAATTGTTAGATTTTGTAAAATTTTCTTTGATTGAATTAAAATGTAGATTGTATCTGTTGTAAATAATCTTTAAAATCGTTAAAGTTGCGAATGTAATCATCTTCGTCAAACTCATCAGAAGAAATCACCAAACAAACAGAACCCGATGAGAAGTTGCGTAACTCACGCCATGTATTTAAAGGAACATATAACCCCTCATTAGGCTTAAACATATGGTAAACCTTTTCTTCTGTTCCGTTGTGCAACACAACTTCAAAACTACCGGAAACAGCAATTATAAATTCCTGTTGGTTTTTATGCGCATGTCCTCCACGTTCTGCACCGCTAGGAACATCATATAGAAAATAGACTCTATTTATAACAAACGGTATGGTATTTCCTTGAATAACAGATAAGTTTCCTCTTGGATCTTCTATTTTTGGCAGTGTAATAATTTTACTCATTTACAATTTAATTGTTAAGTAGTTTTCTAAACTTTCTTTTTCTGATTTCCAATCACGAACAATATTCTCTTTAATAAGCTTAGCAGGGATTCCCCCTAAAATACAATTTTCACCAATCGAACAGTAATCTTTATTCAATAAAGAATTGGTTGCGGTTAAACAATTTTCAGGTGTTCGTGTATTTCCTTTTATGGTGGTGCGGGCTCCAATAAAATTATACGAACCAATAATTACACTTTTATTCATAGGTAATTTAGCTTCTGTAACCAAATCTTTTAATTCATGAAAATTGGTATCGGTAATTAAACAATCATTACCAAATTGTACCCAATTACCTATTGTAATGCTTTTAAAACAAATAATTTCGGTTCGTGCAGCAAAAGAATTAATATGTCCTAACTTTAAAACGGCATCTTTTTTTAGATATAATTTAGTATCTAAACCAAACTGAACTTTTCCGTTAATTTCAAGCAAACCGTTAATTACAGCTTCACCACAATATCTTTTTCTTTTAAAAATTTCGTAAGATTGTCCAAAACCTATCAAACCGAAGTGAGGTTTAGTATTTAGCGTAATTATTCCATTAAATTCAGTAATTGTGAAACCGCGATAAATGATAATAGGAAACAATACTGCTTCTTTAAAAGCAAACGCCTTAAAGTTCATCTTTAAAGTTTGGTACCAATTAATACTAAAAAAATGCTTTAACTTGTTTATCAAAATAAGGATTTTATTTTTTTACGAATTTTAAAATCTAAAATATATTCATCTATTTTTATTACACTATAACCAGCCGTTATTAAAAATATAATACCTGCTATTAATGAAAAATATATTTTATCTAAAATAAAGCTCAATACAATTATCGCAAAAATTATGAAAAATGTTGCAAAAAACTGTCTTTTAACAAAGCTAGTAATTTTAAAAGAGTATTTTTTACTAGTATAATAATAAATATAAATTGCCGATAAAAGATAATTAATAAAAATTGAAAAACCAATGCCTATTAAACCCCATTTTTCATAAAACAGAATAGTTAATAAAGCATTTAAAATATCACTTATTGCATTTATATAAAAATATTGCTTGAAGTTTTGATGTGATAATAACAAATAACCTACTGCATAATTAAAACTACGGAAAACAATAGAAGCTAATCCAAAAATAAGTATTTCGTTAACCGGTAAAAAAGATGAGCTAAATAATACTTTAATAAAAAAATCTGAAAAAGCATAAATTAATACTATGGCGGGTAAAATGATTAGTAAGCTAAGTTCCAACTGATTGTTTATTAATTGAATGGATAAATCCCGATCGCTGATTGATTGAGATAGTTTCGGAAAGAAAAATTTACCCATAGCTATAAAAACTATCCCTAAATAAGCAACTATGATTAAATTACTTGCATTATAAAAACTTAAAACTTCCGGATTAATATTATTAAAATACGAACGAATAATAAAAAAGCACAGAAACCCAATAAACGTATTTAAAGCTAATAAACTACCCGATTTTATAAATTTTTTAAAATATACTTTTTTGTCTTGTGTGGTTAATTTGATCTTTGTTTTAGGAATACTGCTTAATTTAGAATAAAAAACAAGTGCCACTAAAGAATTTACAATCATTGCCATTAAAATTCCTTGTGTACTAAAAAAGTAATACGCAGCTAATACAATTATAGTATTTAAAACATTAACAATAACATTAATGCGGAGCAATTTTTGAAAATTTTGCGATCCTTCTAAATAAATTATTCTGCTTTGTGTATAGCTTGTTGCAACAAAATAGACCGATAATGCTATAAACCAATAAAAATATTCAGTGGTTTTAAAGGTGACAAAACTTAATTTATATGCAAAAACAATTGAAATTACAGCTGATAGAAAACCTGTTAGTAGAGAAAATTGGGTAACCGCTTTAATTGTTTTAGCAGATTCTTCATCATTTTCTTTTATAGTAGAAATCTCTCTAACTCCCGTAAAATTTATTCCAAAATTAAAAAACGAACTAATTAACTGAACGGTGTTTTCTAGTAAGCCTAATAAACCAAAACCTTTTGTACCTAAAAAATGAGTAGCCGCCATGTTTGTTATTATTCGTAAAAACAAACGTAAAATTTCTACCAACCCAAATAGTGATGTGGCTTTAAATAAGGTTTTATAATGTTTCTCTTGTTTCATTTAATCAATACTGCAACCTATAAGTTCATAATTATTTTTCATTTTTTGATACCATTTTTGCCATGTTGCAAATTCTATATTATATTTTTTGCAACAATTTAAAATCCATTCATTTGAAACATCAACAGTAAAATTAAAATCAATATTTCTTTCATTGTACCAGGATTCATTCAGTACTTTATTAAATTCAAAGATGCCTAATTCGGTTCCAAATTTATCTTTTTCAATATCTGAAGCCGTAAACTTAATGGTTGTTTTTAAAATTTCTTGTGGGGTATTTGCAAATTTATATCCATTACTTTGTTTTAAAACTGCGGAAATATTAGAAAGCTCATCAATTGTGTTTTGTGTATTTTTCCAAATATTTGTATAATATCTTTTAGAAAAAACACCGCCCGCAACAATATATAGCTGATAATATTTTAAAAGTTCTTCTTGGTGTTGAAACAACCGCATAGCAATACTGCCCAGTTTCCATTTATTTGTTCTAAAAATAGCATCAAACAGAAAAGGATTTTTTGTTAACACTTTTGGTTTTACAATATTAAAATGAGTTGTTTTTTGAATGACGTTGTTTGATATTAATTTATTGTTTTTTAACCACATAAATTTTATCATGTCTAATTTTAACTCATAAACTCCTTTTGTGAAATCTTGATAATTTATTGGTTGTGTAAACCACATATCGTCTTCTAAAAGAATAAAATAATCTGACCCTTTAACAACTTCATCACGCCAAAAATCGGCAGGAATAACTTTCTCTGGTACTCTATTTAAAGAAATATCTTTGCTTTTCTGCTGATAATAAGGAGATTTTACGATATTGACATCAGGAAATAATTCACTTATTTTATCTAAATATTTTTGTGGAGTACCATCATCTAAAACAATAATTCTTCCATTAAATCCATCTAAATAATAATAAATGCTTGCAATTGTTCTATGCAGCAAATAAGCGCGGTTAAACGATTTTATATAGATATCCATTAATAACCATTTAATTTTTCAATGATAAAATCTTGTTCACTGACCGTTAACGACGGGTTTAAAGGGATACTAACAATTTGTCGGTGAATTAGTTCTGAAACAGGAAAATGCAGTCCATGAAATTCACTCATAGCTTCCTGTTTATGAGGCGGAATTGGATAATGGATTAGTGTTTGTATTTCGTGTTCTAATAGATGGTTCTGAAAAGCTGCCCTATTTTCAACCCTTACCGGAAAAACATGAAAAACATGTGCTTCAAAATCATCAACATAGGGCATTGCAATTAACGGATTTGTAATTTCAGAAATGTATCTTTTGGCAATTCCCTGTCTGGTTTTATTGTCAAAATCCAAATCGGGCAATTTCAAACGTAAAAATGCTGCTTGTAATTCATCTAATCGCGAATTTATTCCTTTATAAATATTATGGTATTTTAATTCGGATCCGTAATTACGTAAACTGCGAATACAATTTGCTAATTTTGGGTTATTGGTAGTAACCGCTCCCCCATCGCCCAAACAACCTAAATTTTTTCCAGGGTAAAAACTAAATCCAGCAGCATCGCCAATTGCTCCGGCTTTCATATTATCAACTGCTGCTCCGTGTGCCTGTGCGGAATCTTCTATGAGCAGTAAACCAAAATCTTTACAAAAAGTCTTAATTTTCAACGCATCGTTCACTTGTCCGTACAAATGCACCATTAAAACAGCTTTTGTATGCTGAGTTACCTGTTGTTGTAAAACATCCAACGTTAAATTGTAGTTTAACAAATTAGTATCAACCAATTTGGGTGTTAAACCGGCATTTATAATTGCCAAAATGCTTGCAATGTAAGTGTTTGCCGGCACAATAACTTCATCGCCTTCCTTCAGAATTCCTAATTCTAAATAAGCCTTAAAAATCAAAATTAAAGCATCTAAACCATTGCCTACACCAATGCAGTGCGAAACGTTGCAATAATCGGCAAATTCTTCTTCAAACTTCAACACTTCATCGCCTAAAATGTAATGTCCTTTATTAAAAAACAGTTTCGTTTTTTCAAGAAAAGCTTCTTGATAAGGTTCATTTAATTTTTTTAAATTTAAGTACGGAATCATGTTTTTAGCTAGTTAATTTTAAAGGTATAAATTGGAAATACAATTGATCGGGCACCAAACTGCTCTTTCCAAGCCAGCAAAGAAACGTTCTCTGCAGTTGAATGATCTTGAGACGATGTTCCAAAATCAAAATAATCTGCTTGCAAGTTTTTAATAACTTCATAATGAAGTAAATCTAAGCCACCCATTTTATTATACTTTGATTTACTTGCAATATATTGCGATTTTACAAAATTCTTATTTTTGAATAAAACCGTTCCCGCAATCATTTCGTTATTTAAAAAAGCCCCGACTAAGTCTATTTCATCGGAAAAATGTTCTTTCAGATAAATTATTTCGTCTAATGAATGAATTGGTTTTTTGTTGAAACGTTCTTCTAATCTAGGTAAAAGCAATTCACTCCAAAAAGTTTTAAAATCGTTTGTTTTCTTTATTTCGATACCTTTTTTCAGCGCGTTTTTTGCATTTCGAACAATTGATCTTGAAAAGGCAACCTCTTTTGTATTATAAATAACAGATCCAATGTTCCTTTCTACTGAACTTCCGTAAAACTGGTGTAAGAATTGTAACTCGTCACTCCCAGCTTCACAATAAATAGAAGGTATTGGTTTTATGATTAATTCTGTAAATTTCTGTTCTTTTAAAAAATCGATCAAAGCTAAAAACAGCTCTTTATACAAACTAAACTTACAATTCTTTTTAACAAGTACACCACCGTAAGTTAAACCTTGGTGACTGTAACAGACTGTATTTGTTTTGCAAGCCGGCATCAAAGCAACTAATTCGTTATCAGAAAAGAATAGCAACGAGAAATCTTCAAATCGATCTTTGTGATATTCCATAAAATTACGCTGAAACAAAAAAGAACCATTTTTTGCTTCATTAACAAAACAATCCCAATCATTTTTTAACTGATTTTCGTACCTAATAATTTTAATAGAATGCTTCTTAACCATTATAACAACGAAATAACACAAAAACCACAACATTTCATAACTAAAACGTACTATTTTTTACTAACGTGAAAAAATTCTTTAGTATATTTGCGTGATAAAAATTTCAATAGTAATATGATTAAAATAACATTACCAGATGGTTCGGTGCGCGAATACGCTTCAGGTGTAACGCCACACGATGTAGCTTTAAGTATAAGCGAAGGTTTAGCACGTAACGTAATTTCAGCAAACTTTAACGGTACAACCGTTGAAACGGTTACGCCTTTAACCACCAATGGTAGTTTAACATTATATACATGGAACGATACCGAAGGTAAAAAAGCGTTCTGGCACTCTACATCGCACGTTATGGCGCAAGCTTTACAAGAAATGTATCCGGGTATTAAATTAACTATTGGTCCGGCAATTGAAAATGGTTTTTATTACGATGTTGATTTTGGTGAGAATAAAATTTCAGAAAACGATTTCAAGGCAATCGAAAACAGAATTTTAGCCATTTCTAAAGAAAAGCATGAATTTAAAATGCGATCTGCAACAAAAGCAGAAGCATTAGAATTATATAAGGATAATGAATACAAAACCGAATTAATTCAAAATTTGGAAGACGGAACAATTAGTTTCTGCGACCATGCGACATTTACAGATTTATGTCGTGGTGGTCATATTCCAAATACCGGGATTATTAAAGCAGTAAAAATACTTTCTGTTGCCGGAGCTTATTGGCGTGGCGACGAAAAAAACAAGCAGTTAACCCGTGTTTACGGTATATCGTTCACTAAACAAAAAGAACTTACCGAATATTTAGAAATGATTGAAGAGGCAAAACGCCGCGATCACCGTAAATTAGGTAAAGAATTAGAATTGTTTCATTTTTCTGCACGTGTAGGTCAAGGTTTGCCATTATGGTTACCAAAAGGGGCTGCATTACGCGACAGATTAGAACAATTTTTACGTAAAGCACAGAAAAAGGCAGGTTACGAACAAGTTGTAACGCCGCATATCGGTCAAAAAGAACTGTATGTAACATCAGGTCACTATGCAAAATATGGTGCCGATTCGTTCCAGCCGATTCATACACCGGCAGAAGGCGAAGAGTTTTTATTGAAACCAATGAACTGTCCGCACCACTGTGAAATTTACAACGCAAAACCTTGGTCATACAAAGATTTACCAAAACGTTATGCCGAATTCGGAACGGTTTATCGTTATGAACAATCAGGCGAATTACACGGTTTGACTCGTGTTCGTGGATTTACTCAAGACGATGCACATATTTTTTGTACACCGGATCAGTTAGATGAAGAATTCAAAAAAGTAATCGATTTGGTACTTTATGTATTTGGATCTTTAGGTTTTGAAAACTTTACAGCACAGGTTTCTGTACGCGATTTAGACAATCCAGATAAATACATCGGTAATGTTGAAAATTGGGAAAAAGCAGAAAACGCAATCATCAGTGCAGCAAAAGATAAAGGTTTGAATTATGTAGTTGAATCTGGCGAAGCTGCTTTTTATGGTCCTAAATTAGATTTCATGGTAAAAGATGCTTTAGGTCGCAGCTGGCAGTTAGGAACCATTCAGGTAGATTACAATTTACCGGAACGTTTTGATTTAACTTATAAAGGATCAGACGATAAACTGCACCGCCCGGTTATGATTCACCGTGCACCTTTTGGTTCAATGGAACGTTTCATAGCTATTTTGTTAGAACACACAGGTGGTCATTTCCCGCTATGGTTGATGCCCGAACAAGTTATTATCCTGTCTTTGAGCGAGAAATATGAAAAATATGCTAAAAAAGTTTTAGATTTGTTAGAAAATCACGAAATTCGCGCCAAGCTTGATGATCGAAATGAAACAATAGGCAAGAAAATTCGTGAAGCAGAATTGCAAAAATATCCATTTATGTTGATAATTGGAGAAGACGAAGAAAACAACGCAACCGTTTCTGTAAGAAAACAAGGAGAATCAGGAAAATCTAACACATCTATGAAAATTGAAGAATTTGTATCTTTAATTGAAGAAGAAGTTAGTAAAACAATAAAACAATTTTAAGTTAAACCGCTTTTAAAAAGCATAAATTTATATTACCATAGCAGTACATAACAGAAGAGGCTTTAGACCTCTAGAGAAAAAAGAAGATGCACACAGAATAAACGATAAAATCCGTGTGCCGGAAGTTCGTTTAGTTGGCGATAATGTTGAACCTGGAGTTTTTAAAACATCCGAGGCAATGGCTATGGCCGACGCTCAGGGATTAGATTTGGTTGAGATTTCGCCAAATGCTACTCCACCGGTTTGTAAAATCATCGATTATAAGAAATTCATTTACGAGCAGAAAAAGCGAGACAAAATGTTGAAAGCTAAAACTGCTCAGGTTTCTGTTAAAGAAATTCGTTTTGGTCCGCAAACAGACGAACACGATTACGAGTTTAAAAAGAAAAATGCTATGAAATTTCTAAAAGAAGGTTCAAAACTAAAAGCATTCGTATTCTTTAAAGGTCGTTCAATCATTTATAAAGAACAAGGACAAATATTACTATTGCGTTTGGCTCAAGATCTTGAAGAATTTGGTAAAGTGGAAGCTATGCCGGTTCTTGAAGGTAAAAGAATGACGATGTATATTGCACCTAAAAAGAAAAATTAGTATTTTTGCAAAATATTGTTAAGTAAGATAACATAAATACCTAGGAACAAATGCCTAAAATGAAAACTAAATCTAGTGCCAAAAAACGTTTTACCGTTACTGGTTCTGGAAAAATTAAAAGAAAACACGCTTTTAAAAGCCACATCTTAACAAAGAAGTCTAAAAAGCGTAAATTAGCTTTAACTCATTCTGGTTTAGTACATCAGTCTGACGAAAGAAGCATCAAAGAACAATTAAGAATCATTTAATCTTAATTAATCTTTCGGTTAAAACAATTTAATAACCCTGGAGTGGGCTGATCATTAAACCATTAGATCGCAAGTGATGTACACACATCCGCCCTACTACAAAAAATTTAAGAATTATGCCAAAAGCAAATAATGCAGTAGCATCAAGAGCAAGAAGAAAAAGAATTTTGAAGCAAGCCAAAGGTTTCTTCGGAAGACGTAAAAACGTTTGGACAGTAGCTAAAAACGCGGTAGAAAAAGCAATGCAATATGCTTACCGTGACAGAAAACAAAAGAAAAGAAATTTCCGTGCGTTATGGATCATGCGTATTAACGCTGGTGCACGTTTACACGGAATGTCTTATTCTCAATTCATGGGGAAAATCAAAGCTAACAACATCGAATTAAACCGTAAGGTTTTAGCAGATTTAGCAATGAACCACCAAGAAGCTTTCACAGCTATCGTTAATAAAATTAAATAAACGTTTGTAAAACCCGTTTATCTTACTTACATATATAAAAAACCTGCTTTAAAGCAGGTTTTTTTGTTGATATATCAATAATTAAACTTCTAATAAATCTAAAGATTTGATATATTTGCAAAAACTCAAATACTATGCAAGCATTAAAAAACATTATAGAACAAGCTTGGGAAAACCGAGAATTGTTACAGCAGGAAGAAACTCAAAATACCATTAGAAAAGTTATTGATTTAATTGATAACGGCGAATTGCGTACCGCAGAACCGGTTGACGGCGGATGGCAAATTAACGAATGGATTAAAAAAGCAGTGGTAATGTACTTCCCTATTCAGAAAATGGAAACATTAGAAGCAGGAATTTTTGAATACCACGATAAAATGCCATTAAAACGTAATTATGCAGCAAAAGGTATTCGCGTGGTTCCTAATGCAGTTGCACGTCATGGTGCTTATATTTCATCGGGAGTAATCTTGATGCCATCGTATGTAAACATTGGTGCTTACGTTGATGAAGGCACAATGGTTGATACATGGGCTACTGTTGGATCTTGCGCACAAATCGGTAAAAACGTACATTTATCAGGTGGTGTTGGTATTGGCGGTGTTTTAGAACCTTTACAAGCTGCTCCGGTGATTATTGAAGATAATGCTTTTATAGGATCTCGTTGTATAGTGGTCGAAGGTGTTCGTATAGGTAAAGAAGCTGTTTTAGGTGCTAATGTATGTTTGACTGCTTCAACTAAAATTATTGATGTTACGGGCGAAACTCCTGTAGAGATCAAAGGATACGTTCCAGAGCGTTCTGTTGTAATACCGGGATCGTACACTAAAAAGTTTCCTGCGGGAGAATTTCAGGTTCCTTGTGCTTTAATCATTGGAAAACGTAAAGAAAGTACCGATAAAAAAACATCTTTAAACGATGCTTTGCGCGAACATAATGTAGCCGTTTAATCAAAATTTCAAATATATATCATCAAGCAGTCATTATTTAGTTACTGCTTTTTTTATGCTCTTTTAAAGTCTGATTTATAGTTTCTCTCTTCTTGTTTAAATATTTCATACATTTGCAAATAATTACAACTTAAACAAAGAACTACAGAAAGAACTTTTGTTATAAGTCAGTTAAAATACGAAAAATTCAATATATGACATTTCAAATTTGTTCTTGCAAAGGTTTAGATTCTAACTGTAAAATGTGCTTTGGAAGCGGTTATGTGAAATCCCCAACCACAGATAAATCTTCGAATCAAAAAGATAAGAAATCAGTTGAAAAAAGGAAAATGAAAAGCGTTTCTGACCTTCCTTTAAATATTGATTCTTTAGGTAAACCAGAACTTATAAATATTACAACGGAAGTAATTGCACTTTTAGATCTAAAATCTAAAAAACAAATGCAAATTCTAAATTCTATACCATTCAGTTCTAATACATTCAGAAGAGATTTTAAAGAAAAATTTGCTAATTTAAAAGATCTCGAAGACGAAAAAATACTTTTAAGAGAAAAGCTTGCAACTATTGAAAAAGAATTGGTTACACAAAAAATTTCAGGAAATTTCAAGTTTAAACATTTCTTGTCAGATAAGGATATCGACGTTGATTCTAACAGACAGCTTAAAGATTTAATTAAAGAATATAAAAGATTGAAAAATTAATATTGCCATTTAGGCAATTCTTTAAATATATAAAAAATCCCTTTAAAATTTTTAAAGGGATTTTTGTTATTTTAGATTACAATCTATTTTCTATAATTGATGAAACTACTTCGGGATTTATCATTGTTGATGTATCTCCAAAGTTATCTAATTGATTTAATGCAATGGATCTTAAAACGCGACGCAATATTTTACCTGAACGTGTTTTAGGCAAATCGTCTACAAACTGAATTTTATCTAATTTACCTATTGGTCCGTAATGATCTGCAATCAACTGGTTAATTTCTTTCTTTAAATTATCGCGATCGCGCGTGCTTCCTTCTTTCTTTAACGAAATAAAACTGTAAAGCGCATTTCCTTTAATATCATGTGGAAAACCAACAACAGCCGATTCTGCCACCGCTGGATGCTGGTTAATGGCATCTTCTATTGGTGCAGTTCCCAGATTATGACCTGAAACAATTACCACATCATCTGCACGACCTGTTATTCGGTAATAACCAACTTCATCGCGCAGCGCATTATCGCCTGTGAAATAAGTTCCTGGAAAATCAGAAAAATAGGTTTTTACAAAACGCTCGTGATCCCCCCAAATGGTTCGTGCAATTGACGGCCATGGAAATTTAACGCATAAACTTCCCATCACCTGATTTCCTAAAATTTCATTGTTTTTTTCATCCATTAAAACCGTCTGTATCCCCGGTAAAGGCAAAGTTGCATAGGTTGGTTTGGTCGGAGTTATACAAGCCAACGGAGAAATCATGATCGAACCCGTTTCTGTTTGCCACCAAGTATCTACAATCGGACAACGTTTTTTACCAATAAAATCGTTGAACCAATGCCAGGCTTCCTCGTTAATAGGTTCACCAACCGAACCTAAAACCCGTAACGATGATAAATTATGCGATGCTACGTACGAATAATCGTTGGTCATTAGCGATCTGATAGCAGTTGGTGCCGTATAAAAATGAGTTACCTGATATTTATCGATGATATCCCAATAACGAGATGGGTTCGGGTAAGTTGGAATTCCTTCAAAAATCACCGTTGTTGCTCCATTCAGTAACGCTCCGTACAAAATGTACGAATGTCCGGTAACCCAGCCCAAATCGGCAGTACACCAGAAAATATCACCATCTTTATAATCGAATACATTTTGAAACGTGTATGCCGTCTGAATCATGTAACCAGCCGTTGTATGCACCATTCCCTTGGGTTTTCCTGTTGATCCCGATGTGTATAAAATAAACAACGGATCTTCAGAATCCATAATTTCGGCAATGTTTGATGTTTCGGAAGCTTCATACAATTCATCAAACCAAACATCAATTTTATTATTAAAAACTACCGGTTCATTTGTGCGTTTTACAACCAAAACCTTTTCTACCAATGGTAAACCTTCAATGGCTTTATCTACAACTTCTTTAGTTTTTATTGTTTTTTCGCCACGGAAACCGCCGTCTGAAGTTACAATAACTTTGGCACTGCAATCTTCTACACGAGAGCGAATGGCAGCATCAGAAAATCCTGCAAAAATAACAGAATGTATCGCTCCTATTCTTGCACAGGCAAGCATTGTTACGGCTAATTCGGGAATCATTGGCAGATAGATACACACACGATCACCTTTTTTTACACCTAACGATTTTAACACGTTTGCTGTTTTAGCAACACGGGTATATAATTCGTTATAGCTGATGTGCTGCGGAGCTTCGGAAGGATTGTTCGGTTCAAAAATAATTGCCGTTTTTTCACCCCGTTTAGACAAATGCCTGTCGATACAGTTTTTAGTAATGTTCAGTTTACCGTTTAAAAACCATTTAATATCACCTTTGCCCATATCAAACTCAAAAACTTTATCCCAGCCCTGGTACCAGATAAAATTTTCTTCAGCAATCTTGCTCCAGAATTTTCGGGGTTCGCGAACTGATTTTTTATAATGTTTAAAATATTGTTCTAAATCGGCAATTTTATAGTAGCTCATAGTATCAATTTAATAGGGTACTAAATTTAATAAAAAAAGGAATATCCGCATGGATATTCCTCAATTTTTATGGATTGTTATTATATTAAAAACCAAAATCAGTTGTAAGCGATTTCTCAAAATCATCGATTATTTCCTGCATAACTTCCTTTACGGATTTTATTTCGTTAATTAAGCCAACAATCTGACCAATTTCCAACTCACCATCTTCCAAATCTCCTTCAAACATGCCTCGTTTTGCTCTTGCCCTACCCAATAATGCTTTTAAATCATCGGTAGTTGCACAATTGGCATAGGCGTTTTGCACTTCGTTAAAAAACTTGTTGCGGATTAATCGCACTGGAGCCAGTTCTTTTAATGTTAAATAGGTATCGCCTTCTTGTGCATTCACACAGTTATCTTTAAAATTTTGATGAGATGAACTTTCTGTTGTCATTGCAAAACGAGTTCCCATTTGAACTCCGTCTGCCCCCAAAATCATTGCAGCATGCATAGATTTTCCGGTTGCAATTCCACCTGCAGCAATCAACGGGATCTGCAAATGTTGTTTTACCATCGGAATTAAAGTCAGTGTTGTGGTTTCTTCCCTACCGTTATGTCCGCCGGCTTCAAAACCTTCGGCAACAACAGCATCAACCCCTGCTTCTTGGGCTTTTAATGCAAATTTTGACGAGCTAACCACATGAACAACAGTAATTCCACGTTCTTTTAACCACGAAGTCCATGTTTTTGGATTTCCTGCCGAAGTAAAAACGATTTTAACACCTTCGTCAACAATGATATTCATTATTTCTTCGATATTCGGATAAAGCATGGGAACGTTTACTCCGAAAGGTTTATCAGTTGCTTTTTTACATTTCTGAATATGTTCACGTAAAACTTCAGGATACATAGACCCGGCACCAATTAGACCTAACCCTCCCGAATTACTTACTGCTGCTGCCAATTTATATCCGCTGTTCCAGATCATTCCGCCTTGAATAATCGGATATTTTATGTTGAATAATTGTGTTATTCTGTTCATTTTATTTATTTTTCGATTCTTACAAAAATAAAAAAACCAAGCCTAATTCGCTTGGTTTTTCTGAATATATCTTTCTAAATCTTCGATATTACTCCGGATCCAATCAATTCCTCGTCGATGTGCCAGGAAACAAACTGACCTTCAGTAATACCCGATTGTGGCTCATCAAATCGAACAAATAAACCTTTTTCGGTTTGGTGCAAAGTTGCTTTCTGTAGCGGCTGACGGTAACGAATGCGTGCCATTACATCCATAGTTTCGCCATTACTTAAACGCATGTCTTCACGAATCCAATGAATTTCGTGTGGCTGTACTAACAACGTTTTACGGAATAAACCGGGATGCAATTGTCCCTGTCCTGTGTAAATGGTATTCTCGGTAACGTTGGTATCAATAATAAACAAAGCTTCTTGTGTTCCGCCTACATTCAAACCTTTACGCTGACCAATTGTAAAATAATGTGCACCATTATGCTCGCCCACTTTCTTAGCCATTTCCGGCGTATATTTAATTGAAGTTGCTTCCCAGATTAACTCATCAATTAAAGAAGCAAAAGCAGGTTTTGCATTTGCGTAAACAAGTTGATCTTTAGAAACTTCGTAAATAATTCCTTTTTTAGGTTTTAACTGCTGCTGTAAGAATTCAGGTAAACGTACTTTTCCAATAAAACACAAACCTTGTGAATCTTTTTTATCAGCAGTAATCAAATCATTTTTTGAAGCAATTTCGCGAACTTCAGGCTTTAAATATTCGCCAATCGGGAACAAAGCTTTTGCCAATTGTTCCTGCGATAACTGACATAAAAAATACGACTGGTCTTTGTTTGGATCTTTACCAGCTAATAATTTATAAACCGTTTTACCGTTTACAGTCGTTTCTTCTTTTCTGCAATAATGTCCTGTTGCCACGTAATCGGCACCTAATTCTAAAGCTATTTTCATGAACACGTCGAACTTAATTTCACGGTTGCATAAAACATCCGGATTTGGCGTACGACCATTTTCATATTCGTTAAACATATAGTCAACGATACGTTCTTTATATTCTTCGCTTAAATCTACGGTTTGAAAAGGAATTCCTAACTTATCGGCAACCAGCAAGGCATCGTTACTGTCTTCTAACCAAGGACATTCATCGGAAATAGTTACCGAGTCATCGTGCCAATTTTTCATAAACAGACCGATAACTTCATAACCCTGATCCAGAAGCAATTGAGCTGCAACGCTTGAATCTACACCACCTGAAAGACCTACTACTACTCTTTTTTTCATTGTTTAAAAATCGAACTACAAAGTTACAACAATTGGTTGAGTTGTATTTTATTTGGAATCTTTTTTAGGTAGAATTAGCTTTCCATTAACATAGTTGGCTTCATCGGTAATTTTTCCGGTTTCATCGCGAATGATAATTTTACCGTCTAAGTTTCCTTTAACGTATTGGGTTTCTTTAATTTTTACACCATTTTCTGCATACTGATTGGAAATTCCGTCTTCGATACCGTTTTTATATTCCAATTCTTCGGATAATTTGCCCGATATGTAGTAAGCTTTCTTGACACCGTGAATTTTATCGGTTTTATAAGGCTCTTCAGACATTACGTTTTGTCCATCTACATGGTAAACTTTCCATACTCCTTCACGCAATTTATTTACATACAACCCCTCGGACATTTTCTTTTTCCCGTTGAAGAAAATTGTATAAACCGTACCATCGGCTTTAAACTCTTTGGTTGCAATCAGTTTTTTTTCAGGTTCATCGGCATAAAACTTAAAAGTTCCGGTTTCTTTGCCGTCTTTAAAAGTTCCTTCGTATTTAACATAGTTTGTTTTAGGATAATACCCTACCCAAATACCTTCACGTTTGCCCTGCGCATTTGTTTTGTTCACATCCTGTGCATAAACAGCAGTTGATACGGCTAAAACTGCCAAAGACGTTATAATATATTGTTTCATTTTTGCTTGATTAAATTGTTTCAAAAATACGTTTTATGGTTATGTGTTTGCAATTATTTTGCCAAAAATAATAATGTACTATTGTTTTATTTTTTACCAAATGATTTCAATATTGCTTTACACATCAAAAAGTTTGCAAATTTAAGTTGATGCATCATTATAAA
Organism: Paenimyroides baculatum; assembly: GCA_040391685.1. GTDB lineage: Bacteria > Bacteroidota > Bacteroidia > Flavobacteriales > Flavobacteriaceae > Flavobacterium > Flavobacterium baculatum_A. Next base: position 11,900 of record JBEBXJ010000010.1, on the reverse strand, counting down.
ACTAAAAATCAAATATTTATTGTATGAAGTTGGAAATTATTCAAAACAGCTTATTTTTGAAACAAATAATTTAAATATGAATTTAAGTTTTTGGGAATTAGAAACGTACTTCCAAAAGGTAGATTTTACCATTATCGGAAGTGGAATTGTGGGCTTGAGCACAGCGTATCATTTACGCAAAAAATATCCTGAAGCGAAAATTATCATCATTGAAAAAGGAATGTTGCCTGAAGGTGCAAGTACTAAAAATGCTGGATTTGCTTGTTTTGGAACTTTGTCGGAAGTGCTTTGGTATTTAGAATCAAATTCTGAAGAAGATGTTTACAAATTAGTAGAAAGAAGATTCAAAGGTTTGCAAAAGTTACGATCATTAATTCCTGATGAAAAAATGGATTACAACCAATTCGGAGGTTATGAAATTTTTCGTGAAACTGATAAAGAGCTGATGGAAATGAGTTTATCTAATTTAGAGAAAATTAATTCTTGGCTAAAACCTATTTTCAATGAAAATGCTTACAAAAAATCCAATAAAAACTTTGGTTTCGATAATACAATTGGTATGATTGAAACCGATTTTGAAGGTCATATTCATACCGGAAAAATGATGAAATCTTTTGTGGAATTAGTTATTTCAAATCAAATTTCAATTTTAAATAATGTTGAAGTAACGGCTATGAATGATTTGAATTCAGAAGTTGAATTAGAGTTAAACAAACAATTCACAATTAAAACTAAAAAAGTTTTTCTCTGTACAAATGCATTTACTAAAAAACTGATGGATTTGGATGTAGTTCCAGCCCGTGCGCAAGTTTTGGTAACCAAACCAATTTTAAATTTACCATTTAAAGGTTGTTTTCACATGGACGAAGGTTTTTATTACTTTAGAAACATTGGCAATCGCGTTTTGTTTGGCGGTGGACGAAATCTGGATTTGGAGGGTGAAACAACAACCGAATTTGGTACGACAGATTTAATTCAAAATCAATTAGAAAGGTATTTAAGAGAAATAATTTTACCAAATCATCCATTTGAGATCGATCATCGTTGGAGTGGAATTATGGGTATGGGCGAACAGCGAAGTCCGATTGTGAAACAGCTTTCAGAAAACGTTTTTTGTGGCGTTCGTTTAACAGGAACCGGCATTGCCATTGGCTCCATTGTAGGCGAAGAATTAGCGAATTTATTAGATTAAATTTAAAAATGAAATTGCAGCCAATATTTTTACAACAAAAAAGCACCCTTAAAAAAGGGTGCTTTAAATGTAATTTATCTAGTTTAATTACTTTTTATTTTGATTGACTTTTTGCTGTTGTGCCTGTTCCATCATTTCTTCCATTTTGCGTTGGAATTTAGATTTAGGCTTTTCTTTTGATTTGTTGGTTTCGATAATTGTTTTTACTTTATCTTCTGTAACAATTTTGTTCTTGATTACATACATGATTCCGATAGTAATTAAGTTCGATATAAAGTAGTACAACGATAACCCTGAAGCGTAATTATTAAAGAAGAACAACATCATGATAGGTGAAATATATATCATTACTTTCATGATTTTACCCATATCCGGCATACCTTCCTGTTGCGGAGTCATTGCAGCCTGATCGCCTGTTGTCATTTTCATATAGAAAAATGTTGCCAAAGCAGCCAAGATTGGGAATAAACTTACATGACTACCATAAAATGGAATAGAGAACGGTAAGGTAAACACACTGTCGTACGACGATAAATCGTCTGCCCAAAGGAATGCTTTCTGTCTTAAATCGAACGCCGAAGGAAAGAAACTGAATAATGCATAAAACACCGGCAGCTGAATCAACATTGGTATACAACCAGCCATTGGGTTTACACCAGCTTTGTTGTACAGCTTCATTGTTTCCTGCTGTTTTTTCATTGGATCTTTAGCATACTTTTCATTCAATTCATTCACTTCCGGACGAATTAATTTCATTTTTGCCTGCGATACATACGATTTATACTGAACCGGCGACATGATTAAACGAATAACTACCGTGAACAATACAATGGCAATTCCGTGTGGAATTAAGTTTGCAAGTACGGTAAAAATCGGAATAATGATTAATTTATTTAACCAGCCAAAAATTCCCCAGCCTAAAGGTACAATTTCGTCTAAATTTTTATCGTAATCGTTTAAGATGTTATAATCTGTCGGTCCCATATACAAATTCATGTTATATGTAAGTTCACCACCTTTATATTCCAAAGGCATTACCGAAGTAAAATCTTTTAAGAAACCTGCTTTTTCGTCTTCGTCTTTAACCAGGTTTTCCTGATTTAATTTTGCCATTTTAATTGGTGTCTCTGTCAATAAAACCGATGTAAATAAATGCTGTTTAAAAGCTACATAGGTTAAATCTTTAACATCTTCAAAAGTTGTTTTTGCAGGATTCAGATAATCATCTTTACCATCTTCATATTCGTAAACGATTTCTGCATAACGGTTTTCGTAAGTGATTGATTTTTCGTTACGAGTAGCTTTTAACTGCCAAGTCAATTCCGCAGGATTTGCCGTGTTTAGAACCGAACTTAAACCAACCGATTTTATGCTTAAATCTAACATATACTCGTTAGGTTTTAATACATAACGATATTCCAAATAAGCTGTTTCTGATGTTTTTAACTTCATTGAAACCACCGAATTTTCGCCTTCTTTTGTTAAAGTAGGTTCAAAAAGCAAATCTTTTGTATTCAACAAACGATTATCTTTAGTTGCAAATTGTAAATCTAATTTAGAATTATTGTTGGTGATGATTTTTACCAAATCATCATTTTTGCTCGAAATTCTTTTTTGATTGTTAACAGTAACTTCTTTGATATAACCACCTTTTTTAGAAAAAACAACAGTTAGCACACCGTTGTTAACTTCGATGTCTTGTGCATCAACAACACTTGGCAAGGTAGCACCGTAGGCAAACGAACCTAATTGATTTTGAAGTTGTGCAGATGCAACTGTATCATTTTGTGCATTTGCAGCTAATTGATCAATCGGAGTTTTTACAGCAGTTTCTGTAGTTGTATTTTCTGTTTTATCGTCTTTTTTATCAGAAAACATAGTGCCAGACACCATCCAAAACAATAAAACAGTGATTATAGCCATACCTATAAGGCTACTTTTGTCTAATTTTTTTTCTTCCATTCTTGAAATTTATTATTTCTTAAAAATCGAGTAAGCGTACTACGAATTAAGTTTTTTATCTACCGCTGCTTTAACAAATGCAGAGAATAAAGGGTGCGGATTTGCTACCGTACTTTTATATTCCGGGTGATATTGTGCTGCAACAAAAAACGGGTGGTTCGGCAATTCTATAATTTCAACCAATTTAGTTTCGGGATTAACACCCGAAAGTACCATCCCCGCTTTTTCAAAAGCTTCTGTATAGTAATTATTAAATTCGTAACGGTGACGGTGACGTTCGTTAATTAATGTGCTTTGATAAATATCAAATGCTTTTGTTCCTTCTTTAATTTCGCAATCCCAACCGCCTAAACGCATGGTTCCGCCTTTATCGGTAATTGTTTTTTGTTCTTCCATAAACGTAATTACCGGATACGGTGTATTATCGTTCATTTCGGTTGAATTGGCATTTTCGTAACCTAATACATTTCTTGCAAATTCAATAACTGCCATTTGCATTCCCAAACAAATTCCCATAAAAGGGATGTTGTTCTCACGTGCATAACGAACCGTTTCGATCTTGCCTTCAATACCGCGAGATCCAAAACCAGGAGCTACTAAAATACCGTCTAAATTTTTCATTTTTTCGGCAACATTCTTAGTAGTCAAATATTCTGAATGAATACTTACTACATTGACTTTAGCATAGTTGGATGCGCCAGCATGAACAAAAGCTTCAAGTATAGATTTGTATGAATCTTGTAATTCTACATACTTACCAACCAAACCAATATTCAAAGTGTGTTTTGGATTTTTTAATCGGTGTAAGAAATCGTTCCATTTGGTTAAATCAGGTAAACCTTTTTCTGGAAGATCTAATTTTTTTAACGCTACAATATCTAATCCTTCTTCTAACATGTTGTTAGGAACTTCATAAATGGTTGAGGCATCTATTGATTGGATTACAGATTCTTGTGAAACATTACAAAAAGCTGCCAGCTTGCGTTTAATGTCTAATGATAATTCATGTTCTGTTCTACAAACCAAAATATCTGCTTTAATTCCACTTTCCATTAAGGTTTTAACAGAATGCTGTGTAGGTTTGGTTTTTAACTCACCTGCCGCAGCCAAGTAAGGAACCAATGTTAAATGAACTACAATGGCATTTTTATCACCTAAATCCCAAACTAGTTGACGTACCGATTCAATGTAAGGTAACGATTCAATATCGCCTACAGTTCCGCCAATTTCAGTGATCACGATATCGTAATCGCCCGATTTACCCAGCAACTGCATGCGTTCTTTGATTTCATTGGTAATATGAGGGACAACCTGAACAGTTTTACCCAAAAACTCGCCACGACGTTCTTTTTCGATAACCGATAAATAAACACGACCTGTTGTTACGTTGTTTGCCTGTGAAGTAGGAACATTCAGGAAACGCTCGTAATGACCTAAATCCAAATCAGTTTCGGCACCGTCGTTTGTTACGAAACATTCACCATGCTCGTAAGGATTTAAGGTTCCCGGATCCACGTTGATATAGGGATCAAACTTTTGAATGGTTGTTCTGTAACCTCTTGCTTGTAATAATTTTGCCAGAGATGCTGCAATAATTCCTTTTCCAAGCGATGATGTTACACCACCTGTTACGAAAATATATTTACATTGTTTCATTTGTAAAATATGTTGTGTGTTGTGTTGTGCTATTCTAAACCTGGCAAAATTACAACTATAATTTGGGTTTTGAAAGTTTTACCATTAACAATTATATCTGCTTACGGCTTTGGATACTTGTTCTTGATATTTCGTATTAAAACCTCTAATCCGTTGAGTTTAATTTCATACATCATTGCCAGTTGTTTACCTAGTTTACCTGCCGGAAACCCCTTATTTTTATACCAAACATAATACGGTTCGGGTATATCAACCAAAAAACGCCCTTGGTATTTTCCAAAGGGCATTTTTGCATGTGCTAATTCTAACAACTGTTTGTTTTGATCTTCCATATTATGTGCCACAAATGCACAGATTTAATTTTTATAAAGTACATGAATATTCCTTGAACATTCATTATTTAAAACATAATTACTTCCAGTTAAAAGTAACCGTTTTTCTAATATCGGGATGCAGGCTTAAAAATACCGGACAGGTCATCGCTGCACGTTCTAAAATTGTTTTCGATTTTTCATCGTCAACTCCCTGCATATCCAAAACAACAACTATTTCGCTTATCATTCTTGGTTCTGTCTGCATTATTTTAGTAACGTCAGCGGTTGAACCTGAAATATCAACATTCATTGCGTTAGCCTTAATTCCCATTATACTCAACATACAGGTTGCCAGCGAATTTGCAACCATATCGGTTGGTGAAAAAGCTTCTCCTTTACCGTGATTATCTGTTGGTCCGTCGGTTAAGATCACGGTTCCCGACTGTAAATGTGTCGATTCTGTTCTAATATCGCCTTTATAAACTACTTTGCTTGTACTCATTATTTTGCTTCTTTTAAGGTTAAATCTTTATCGTAATATAAAATGTAAACCGCATTGTTGTAAACGCCACCGTTTTCGTTGATGTAGGCAAACTTGTTTTCTACCTGCTGCGAACCGTAATCAAAAATATTCGAGTTCTCGTCTGATTCAAACATACGGGTAATCACATCATAGGTAACATCATATCCACGTGTTGCAAACCTGCTTGGATTTTTCCCGTAAATTGTTCTGTATTCTTTCGCGAATTTTTCTTTTTTACTGCTTTGCGCATCATTTGTAACAGAGGGAAAGGTATATTTTAAAGCAATTAAATCATTAATATCAATATCCGACGATTCTAAAACATCTAACTTTTCTAATGAAACCAATTGTATTTTAAATTCTTTTTGTAATGATTTTAATGTATTAATTAATTCTACCGTTGTAGTTAATGACGAAGCATCTAATACGATATAGTTGATATCGTCTGCAGAAAGCAGGTTTTTTAAAACCGTGGGACTTACTTTTTCGTCTGTTGTAATACCCAAAGTTGTTATTGTTGGATAATTTGTGCTGAAATATTGCTTAGATGTCTTTTTACCATCGGTAATTGCAATCACTCGTTCTTGTTTAGAAAGCACATATTCCAACATTTCCTTTTTAACTATTTCGTTGTTAGGCATGGTGTGCACCTGACGCGGAAACGGTTTTCCTTTTTCGGTTGACAATGGCGACACAATGATGGTCTGCTGATTTTTAAAAGTTTCGGAAACAGCATCTACGTTCTTTTGAAAGAACGGCCCGATAATCACATCGGTTGCAGAGAAATCAAAATCTCCTTTCAACGTATTTACATCCAATGCACGATTTGTTTCTTTAGAATCTACGAACTGTATGTTTAGATTGTAATTTTTATCTTTTAAAAAATCGATTGCCATTTTTGCACCCGAATAAAAATCCAACGTCATATTTAAAAAAACATCTTCTTTTATACTTTGGTTGATCGACGGATTGCTAAAGTTATTACTCGCAATGTTAAACGGCAGCAATAGTACTAAATCTCTTCTGGAACCATCGTTTGGCAAAGACAAATCAATTCCTTTTTTAACTGAATTTGATGTATTTTCAATCGGTTTTGAAGCAGAATTATCGTTAAACGGAACTTTCTCGTAAGAATATCCTACAATTAATGTTGATCCTTCTTTTAAGCCACTTTTTAAATCGGGATTCCATTCTAAAAGCTGCTCTTGCGTAACATTATTGCTTTTCGCAATACTGTAAACAGTTGCCTTTGGTTGAACAACAATGGTTCTGGCTTTTGTTTTTTTAGAAGTTTCAGCTCCCTCTTTTATTTGATTTTTGTTTACAGGAATATTTATAGGCTGCCCTACTTTTAAACCGTTTTCCAGCAAGCCTTGATTCAGTTCATATAAAACAGAAACAGTTGTATTGTTTTTAACTGCGATCCCGTAAATAGTTTCACCTTTTTCAACAATAATGGTAGTAGTTGCAACATTTTTTGCAGATTGATTATTGTTAGAAACCGCTGCAGTATTTTTTGAATTTGTTTCGGCTAAATTTAAAAACTGACCAACTTTTAAACCGTTTTCTTTTAATCCCGGATTTAAATCGTACAGTTTTTCAATGGCAATGTTGTATTGTTTGGAAATACCGTAAACGGTTTCTTTTGCCTGAACCTGATGTTGCACCGACGAAGTTGTCGGTATTTTAATAATCTGGTTTTCACTAACGCCGTCAACAGCTTCCGGATTCAGCAGAAACAATACATTATTGGTAGTATTATATTTTTTTGCAATTTGTGTAATGGTTTCGCCTTTTGCTACCGTATGTATTTTTGTAGCAGTTTGTGCGAACGAAACCGTTGCACAAAACAAAGTTGATAATGTAAAAAATATTCTTTTCATAATAACAAATATAAAAACAAAAATCGTTGTTTTTATGTCATTTTGATAATATTATAATATACTTTAAATTGCAAACATACTTGTTAGTGGCAGATATTTTTTGGATATTTATAGCTTGAATTTTACATTTTCCAAAATACAATTTTAAACAAGCAATGGACAACAAAACAGTATTTCACGAACAAAAAGAATTTAAAAGTGTTGATTATTCTGAAAAAACTTTAAGAAACCGCGATTTTGTAAGATGTAATTTTATTGGCTGCAATTTTAGCAACAGCAATTTGCGCGACAATAATTTTGAGGATTGTGTGTTTGATAACTGTAATTTATCAATGACTTTACTGGGAAATGTAGGTTTAAGCAACGTACTTTTCATAAACTGTAAAATTTTGGGTATAGATTTTACAAAATGCAGCAAATTTATGTTTTCGTTTAAGTTTGAAAACTGCATACTTGACTACAGTATCTTTTTCGGAACGAAATTAAAAGGAACATCATTTTTAAAATGTTCATTAAGAGAAGTCGATTTTTCTGAAAGCAATTTAACGGCGGTGTCTTTTCAAGATTCCGATTTAACAGGGGCACGCTTTTCGAACACCATTTTAGAAAAAGCTGATTTTAGAAATGCAAAAAACTTTTCGATAGATCCGGAATTCAACAAATTGAAAAACGCTAAATTTTCGGCTCATCAGTTAGAAGGTTTGTTGCACAAATATAAGTTGGATCTTAGCTAATCGAAAACTTATAAAAGGATAGGTAAATATTTGATGAGATTACTTCGTCAGTTCGCAAGCTCGTGCACGAATCAAGTTTGGAATGATACTGAAATTAAAACTTCCAAGCTAAAATCCTACTTTTCTTATTGCCTTGCGTCATATCAATGATCTTAATTTCTTTGACTGATTTTTTCAGTTCGATCTGCAAAGGTTTTAAGTGATCTTCGTTCGATATTAAACTTGTAAACCAACCAACTTGGGTTTTAAACAGGATGCTTTCTTTTATATAGTTCAGCACAAACAATAATTCACCACCATTGCACCACAATTCATTGTTTTCGCCCGAAAAATTATTAATCAGTTTTGGAGTTTTTCGCTTATCCAACCCTTTTAACTTGCGAAGTGTTTGTGCTTCGGCTTCCTTCTTCGATTTAAAAAACGGTGGATTACACATTACCGCATCAAAATAATCATCTTTAGTAATAATCCCCGAAAGTATCTGTTTTTTATTTGTTTGAAGTCGTAATGTGATTTTTGAAGTTAAATGAGGGTTTTTATTGATGATTTCCTGAGCAACTTCTATTGATTTTGGTTCGATATCCGATGCAATAAAATTCCAATCATAAACTGCGTTACCGATTAACGGATACACCAAGCTTGCACCTGTTCCAATATCTAAGATACTGGTTTCATAAATATCTTCAACATTCAATAAATCGGATAAATAGTGAACATAGTCTGCCCTACCCGGAATTGGCGGAACCAGATTTTGATTGGGAATATCCCAAAAATCCAAATTATAAAAATACAGTAACAATGCTTTGTTTAAAAGATACACTGCCTTTGGATCAGCAAACTGAACCGTATCATTTCCTTCTCGATTTTTTACAATGAACTGTTTTAATTCGGGAACTTTTACAGTTAATTCCTGAAAATTATAAGGTTTGTTGTGAAAACTCCGGGGGTGCAATTTATCTTTAGAACTATTCATTTAAAGCAATTATATAAAAACAGCCTTAAATTTTACTTTAAGGCTGTTTTATTATTTATTATTCCCACTCAATTGTTGCTGGCGGCTTAGAACTAATATCGTAAGTAACGCGGTTAATACCTTTTACCTCGTTAATGATTCGGTTTGAAACCAATTCCAAGAATTCATAAGGTAATTTACTCCATGTTGCCGTCATAAAATCAATAGTGTTTGCTGAACGAACAACCGCTGTATATTCATACGTACGCTCATCACCCATTACACCTACCGATTTTACCGGTAACAATACTACGAACGCCTGTGAAACTTCGTCGTACAAATTATGATTGTAAAGCTCATCGATAAAAATCTGATCAGCTTCTTGTAAAATTCTAACTTTTTCTTCGTCAACTTCACCTAAAACACGGATTCCTAATCCTGGTCCCGGAAATGGATGACGGTAAACCAATTCGCGAGGAATTCCCAATTCAACACCCACTTTACGAACTTCGTCTTTAAACAATTCGCGTAAAGGTTCTAACAACTGCAATTTCATGTGTTCCGGTAATCCGCCAACATTGTGATGCGATTTTATAGTTGCCGATGGTCCTTTTACAGACTGTGATTCAATAACATCAGGATAAATAGTTCCTTGAGCCAAGAAAGAAGCATCACCGAATTTTTGAGATTCTTCATCGAAAACAGCCACGAAATCACGACCAATTGCCTTACGTTTCGCTTCAGGCTCATCAATTCCTTTTAAACTGTTTAAGAAACGTTCAGAAGCATCAACCATTTTAATGTTCATATGGAAGTGCTTGCCGTAATTTTCCATTACTTTTTTGCCTTCGTCTTTACGCAACAAACCTGTATCAACAAAAATACATGTTAACTGATCGCCAATGGCACGGTGGATTAAAACCGCCGCAACCGAAGAATCAACTCCGCCAGAAAGTCCTAAAATAACTTTTTTATCACCAACAACATCTTTAATACGTTGAATTTCGGTTTCGATAAAATCTTTTAAAACCCAATTTTTCTCTGCTTTACAAATATTAAAAACAAAGTTTTCTAACATTTTAGATCCAAATTCAGAATGCGTTACTTCTGGGTGAAACTGAACCGCAAAAATATTTCTGCTTTCGTTTGCCATTGCAGCAATATCGATGTTCGATTTTCCTGAAACAACAAAACCTTCGGGAGCTTTCATTACTTCATCAAAATGGCTCATCCACACAGTAGATTTTTCCGGAACGCCGTTAAATAAACTGTTTTGTGCTAAAACCGTTAATTCAGATTTTCCGTATTCGCCTTTCACTCCTTTTTTAACTTCACCGCCTAAAAGGTGCGAAATTAACTGCATTCCGTAACAAATTCCTAAAACAGGTACACCCATTTCAAACAATTCTTTATCAACCAAAGCTGCTTCATCTCCAAAAACCGATGAAGGTCCGCCCGATAAAATAATTCCTGTAGGATTGTGTTTTTTAATTTCAGTTATTGAAGTATTGTAGGGAACAATTTCAGTGTAAACTCCAAATTCTCGAATTCGGCGTGCAATTAACTGATTGTATTGCGAACCAAAATCTAAAATAATAATACCTTGTGTCATTGTGTTGCTTATCTTTATGCAAAAATAAGGTAATTCTTGCATTTTTAAAATTTATGCAACCTTTTTTATAATATATTTTTTTTGATTTATTAATAATTGGAACTATTTTTGTTAAGTACATCATAAATTCAATTAAAATAAACAGCTATGAAATGGGTTATTAAAGTGTTGAAAATGCTTATTATTATGATTTTTTTTACTGCCTGTAGAAAAGATAATAAAGCTGTTGTAATTATAGAACAACCACTTTTAGATACTATTTTCTGTAATACCTTCGAAGGAATTATTCCTTGTCCAGATTGTCCGGGTATTGAAACATCGATCAGAATTTATAAAGATAGTACGATTTCGCGAACGGTTTATTATCAGGATAAAAACGAACTTCCCATAACAAAAGTTGGAACATGGAAACGGAAAGACAGTGTTTTTACAGCTACTTTTGACCGTGAAAAACTATTTTTCAGAATTAAAGACAGTAATAAAATTTTACGTGTAGGCAGCGATTTAAAAGAGGTTAAAGGTGAATTTGCAGAAGATTACGTACTGCACAAAAAGAACAAACTGAAACACCAAGAAATTGAAGGAGTTTATGCGGTTGGCGATACCTTGAATCTGTACAAGAAGCTAAAAATAAGCCACGTAAAAAACGAAAACTACAATCTTGAGTTTATCTTTTTTAACAGACTTGATTCTTTAACCAACTGTAAAACCATCTTAAAGGCTGTTTTAGACAAAAGCAACCAGCTTAATGCACCTTTAAACAAATCTAACGGTAATTTAAGAATTGTTTTCACCAAGAAAGAAGCACATGTTTTGTTTGAAAACATTATTCATAAAGATTCTGTGAAATTCAATTGTAATGATAGTTTGCGTTACGTTCCTTTTCAGGCATCGTATAAAAAAGCTAAATTGTAAATGTTACATTATTTAGAAATAGAATAATTATAAGTACTAATCATTGGTCGTATTTTAAAATTAGATAAAATAATGTAATAGATTGATTTTAAGTTGTTATTTACAAATATTATCCTTTTAACTTTAAGACTTTTAAACTTTCGACTTACTTATTATC
>JBEBXJ010000009.1:0-38290 GCA_040391685.1 Paenimyroides baculatum | reverse complement strand
AAAAATATCCGATACAGCCTAAAAAACACTCGTTAGAATTTTTACGCGAAAATGCCCACTTGCGTATTCGTACCAATATGTTTGGTGCCATTATGCGTGTGCGCAGTACACTTTCTTACGCGGTGCACAAATACTTTCAAGACAACGGATTTTTCTATGTAAATACACCGATTATCACTGGATCTGATGCCGAAGGTGCCGGTGAAATGTTTCAGGTAACATCGTTGCCTTTAGATGGTTCTGCTCCGAAAAACGAAGACGGAAGCATTAATTACAAAGAAGATTTCTTTGGCAAGCACACCAACTTAACCGTTTCGGGTCAGTTAGAAGGTGAAGCGTATGCAATGGCATTGGGATCTATCTATACATTTGGACCAACTTTCCGTGCAGAAAATTCAAATACATCGCGCCATTTGGCTGAATTTTGGATGATTGAACCGGAAGTTGCCTTTAATAATTTAGACGATAATATGGATTTGGCGGAAGATTTCATCAAATTCGTTATTAAATATACGGTTGAAAAATGTGAAGACGATTTATTGCAGTTGGAAGCACGATTGATTGATGAAGAAAAATCGAAACCACAGGCAGATCGTTCGGAAATGACGTTGATGGAGAAATTGAAATTCGTTTTAGAAAACAACTTTAAACGTGTTTCTTATACCGAAGCAATCGATATTTTAAAAGGATCAAAACCTAATAAAAACAAAAAATTCCAGTATTTAATCGAAGAATGGGGTGCCGATTTACAAAGTGAGCACGAACGTTTCCTGGTTGAAAAACACTTTAAATGTCCGGTAATTTTGTTTGATTATCCTGCAAACATCAAATCGTTCTACATGCGTTTGAACGACGATGGTAAAACGGTTCGTGCAATGGATATTTTATTCCCTGGAATCGGTGAAATCGTGGGCGGATCGCAACGTGAAGAACGCTACGACGTATTGATCGAAAAAATGAAAGCACTAAACATTCCCGAAGAAGAATTATGGTGGTACTTGGATACCCGTAAATTTGGATCGGCAGTTCACTCTGGATTTGGTTTAGGTTTTGAACGTTTGGTATTGTTCGTAACCGGTATGACCAACATTCGCGATGTAATTCCGTTCCCAAGAACACCACAAAACGCAGAATTTTAAAAAAGAATCTTTCATAGATTTATAGCATATTAAGTTTGACACAACGCTAATTATTTGTTATTTTTGAATAAATTAGTTTGTGTCAAACTTTTTTTATTACTAAAAGTTATAGGAGCATTATAAAATGTTAAAACAGAATTTACAGTTTAAATTATCGCAGAAATTATCGCCTCAGCAAATTCAATTAATGAAATTGATTCAATTGCCTACGCTTGCATTTGAACAACGTTTAAAAGAAGAATTGGTTGAAAATCCGGCGTTGGAATCTGGGAAAGATGAAGTGAACGATGCAGATGAGTTTCAGGATAATTCGAACGAATTTGATGATTACGACAATGAGCATATCGACACAGATGACATCAACATTGATGATTATTTAAGCGATGACGAAATACCCGATTACAAGCTTAAAAGTAACAATTACAGCGATGATGATGAGGAAACCTTTATGCCTATTGAAGCGCAGGTTAGTTTCCACCAGAACTTAATTGAACAGTTAAACACCTTTATTTTAACTGATGAACAACGTACCATTGCCGAATTTTTAATTGGTAGTATGGACGATATGGGTTACATACGCCGCGACATTCAGGATATTGTAGACGATATGGCGTTTACACAGGGTATTTATGCCAGTGAAGATCAGGTGAAAAGTATTTTAGAAAACATCATCCACGAACTGGAACCAAGCGGTGTGGGTGCGCGCGATTTGCAGGAATGTCTGTTATTGCAGTTGCAGAACAAAACTCCGAACGAATCTATAGATCTTGCAAAAGACATCATTGAAAATCAGTTTGATGCTTTTACAAAGAAACATTACGATAAGTTATTACAGAAATACAACGTTTCGCAATCGCAGCTTCGAAAAGCTATTGACGAGATCGAGAAGTTGAATCCAAAACCAGGTAGTAGTTTTGCCGGTAGTTCACGCGCCGTAGAACACATTATTCCCGATTTTACCGTTAAAGTTGAAGACGGCGAAATTGAGCTGCATTTAAACAGCCGAAATGCACCTGAACTGCACGTGTCCAAAGATTATCAGGAAATGTTGCAAACTTACAAAGAAGCGAACCAGAAATCGTCGGCACAAAAAGATGCAGTACAGTTCATCAAACAAAAATTAGACGGTGCCAAATGGTTTATAGATGCCATTAAGCAGCGCCAGGAAACGCTGTTTGTAACCATGAGTGCCATCATCGAATATCAGAAAGAATATTTTCTAGATGGTGAGGAAACAAAGATTCGCCCGATGATTTTAAAAGATATTGCCGATATGGTGGGTTTGGATATTTCGACTATCTCACGGGTTGCCAACAGCAAATATGTTGATACCCCTTACGGTACCAAATTGATTAAAGAGTTTTTCTCTGAATCAATGACCAATGACCAGGGCGAAGAAGTTTCTACCATAGAAATTAAAAATATTCTGCAAAGGATTATTGCCGATGAGGACAAACAAAAACCGCATCCCGATGATAAATTGGCCGATTTGCTAAAAGAAAAAGGCTACCCTATTGCCCGAAGAACGGTTGCAAAATACCGCGAACAGCTGGATATTCCCGTGGCAAGAATGCGCAAAAAGATTTAATGAAATATGTTTCTAAAATAATATCCTATTTATTCCATCCTGTTTTTATTCCAACAATAATCACAGGATGTTTTTACTTATTAAATGCCGATTTTTTTATTCCGTTAGAACGATATTTAGCAACCGGGCAGGCTTTTTTAATGACGTTTCTACTGCCTGTGTGCATTTATTTTTTCCTGAAATCTCTGGGTTTGCTAAAATCATCGGTAATGATTCAAAATCTGCGCGAACGCAGTGCCCCCATGTTTTTAAATATCGTAATAATAAATATTCTGATTTTTAAAATCTGGGAAAATGTATCAAATTCATCTTTAAAAGTATTTTTTATAGGATATTGCATTTCGTACACTATATTGTTTTTCGGAATACTTTTAAAACGTAAATACAGCGTACACGTAGCTAGCGTTTGCAGTGCTATTCCACTTTTTGTTAACCAAACCACCACCTACTATTTAAACCCATTTTACATTTTGCCGGTATTACTACTAATTGTAGGTTTGGTAGCATCTTCTAGGTTGTATTTAAGGGCGCATACCAATGTAGAAATTATATTGGGTGCACTAATTGGTTTTGTACCGTCGTTTATTTTGTTTTATAAAATGTAAAACATCAAACCTACATTAAGTATGTTTAAATGACTTTCGCTGGCTATAGTATTTTTGTTGTATAAAGGTTTAAAGCCGTAATATGCATACAAATTCCAAGTATTAAACCCGGCTGAAACATATACTCCCAAATTTGATTTTGAAAGTATATCGGTATTTTTAAAAGTATGATTCCCAAAAATTCCCTCGTATTTTGAAGTAGCATTTAACAGATAACTGTATTTAACACCCGTATATATTCGCCAAAATTTATGCGAATGTACTTTTGAATTACGCCAGCGAAATTCAATTGGCACTTCGATATACGACAATTTCTGAACATTTTTTTCACGGTTGTTATCAATCTCGAATACTATCGGATCGTTATCAATCAATGCCAGATTATGCCGCAAATTATAAAATGCAAAACCTATCCCCGGAGCAATTGCAACCGTTCGCTGTTTTTTGATCGGAATATCGCGCAGAAAACCAAAATTTGTCCCTATTGATATAGAGTTTGTCGAAAAATTTTCGGGCTGGTTTAACATTAAACTATGCGTTACGCCCACATAAAACTGATCTTCACGGTAAAAAGGATCGGTTACTTTTATGGTTCTGTCCAAAGCCGGCAAACTGTCAACTGCCTGTGAAAATGATTTTACAGAAACAAACAGTATCAATATGCTAAAATAAACTTTCATCATCTACAAATTATTAAAAAGTACTATCCAATCCAAAATATAGACTTATCACCGTCAGTCCGGGCTTGTCGAGAACTAAAATTCTTGATTATATCCAGACATCTCGACTTCGCTCGATGTGACGTTACAAAAGAATTTATTCTCTAATACTACCGAAGGGACGGCAAAGGGATCAGTACTAAAAATTATAAACCAAACCAACACTTAACAACTGTTTAAACTGTACGCGTGCACCTTCGGTAATCTGGGTTCCGTTTACATCACGCTTGTTTTTAATATCGTCGTCGTAAATCAAATGACCACCCAACGTTGCCTTAAGCAGACTGTTAACTTTCATTTCAAGCTGAACTTGCCAGTCAACATCAATATTTCCAAAGTTATTCAAATAATCGGTATATAAAGTTAGGTTATTTTTTAACGTAACGTTTTTCATAATCGATTTATTCCATTCGCTGGTGAATAAAAAACCCAGTTCGTTTCTTGATTTTTTTCCGGCTTTAAGCAACGTCCCGTCTTCAGCATAAACAGCACCCGGCAAACCAAATTCACCTTTATTGGCAAGTATATCGTCTAAAACCAACGTAGATTTTAAGGTAAGCGGCGATATATACGCCTTGAAATTATTTTTGAAATATTCCGAACCGATACCCGCAAACAAATACGCCGGGGCAAATGCTCGTGAAATAGGATCATCGACATTTGGATATGCGTAACCGTTTGCCATTTGGGTATTCAACGTCATTTTTGCAGAATAATACCAATTTGATTTTACCGATGTTTTGTAGCCAAATGACGAATTAATACTTAAAACATCTTCTGTTTTACGCAATTCCAGGTTTTCTTGTTTATTTAAACCGTAACGCACTTTAAGGTCGTTAAGCCACACTGTTCTGCCTTTTTCATATTTCCTTGTAAAATCACCTTTTACGATACCGGAAACAGAACTAAAACCACCAGCACTCCAGTTTGAGAAAGTTCCCTGGTTAATATCCAGCCCCAAACTATTCGTTTTTTTCCAAAAACTCATTTCAGAGCGAATAGGTGATAATGCATCATATGGAATCTGCGAATTGGCACGCGGTAATCTATCATAAACAAATCCGGTTGGTTTTGATATTAAAAAGTACGCCAAATCGGTATTTTTGTTGCGTTTGGTAACTTCGAACGTTGAAACAACAACCTGCTGCACATCGCCCGATTTTAAATTCATAAGTACCGAATCTTGCAAAACCATTTTAGGTTCTACCGTAATTGGTCGTAAAAAAAGGGTATCGTTTCTTTTTACCAGCGTATCAAAAACCGAAAACTGCGTTCTGTAAAAAGTATCAATATTTGTTTTTTCTTTTTTTAAATTAAGAGTATCTATTGGTTGCGAAAAACCAACCGAAGATAACAACATAAAAAAAACAATTGCTTTAAATTTAAACATTACTTATTCTTTTAAATAAATTTTGCATCGACTCTACATCCAAACCACATTGTTTAAGCTGTTCGTTTACGGTTGCATGCTCTATGAACACATCTGGCACACCTAAATTTATTACGTTCGCCTTATTGTTATTTTTTAAAATAGTATGATTTACCGCACCACCAAAACCACCTTTAACTACGCCTTCTTCAATCGTTATAATTGTTTCAAAATTTTTAGCTAAAGCAACTATTTCTTTTTCGTTTAAGGGTTTTATTTGTAAAAAATGATAAACGGCAAAATAATCAGTATCAAAGCGTAGGGCTTCTAAAACATTTTGCAAAATGATTCCTGTTGAAAAAATGGCTGCTTTATTTCCTTTTTTTATGGCTTGAATTTTAGTTACATCAATAATTTCAAACGGAACTTTCCAGTTTTCAACAGTCGCATAACCACGTGGATAGCGCAATGCAACCGGTTGTGAATTATTTTTCTGCAACGTGAATAAGGTTTGACGCAGTTCTATTGCATCTTTTGGCGCCAGAATTTTCAGATTAGGTATCGGCAGAAGATAAGCAACATCAAAAACACCCTGATGCGTAGCGCCGTCTTCGCCTACCAAACCCGCACGATCTATACAGAAAATTACCGGAATGTTCTGCAAAGCCACATCGTGAATCAGTTGATCGTACGCACGTTGTAAAAAGGTAGAATAAATGGCACAGAAAACAGTAAAGCCACTTAACGAAATACCCGCTGCTAATGTAACGGCGTGTTGTTCGGCGATACCCACATCAATGGCTCGTTCCGGAAATTCATCCATCATGTATTTTAGCGAACTTCCTGTGGGCATTGCAGGAGTGATTGCAAATATTTTCGGATTCTGCTGTGCTAATTCCAATAACGTTAATCCGAAAACATCCTGATATTTTGTAAACTTCTGTGTATTATTTTCAAGCAAATCACCTGTAACTTTATCAAACTTGCCTGGTGCATGATACAATACCTGATTTTCTTCGGCTTGTTTTAACCCCTTGCCTTTTATGGTAGTTATATGTAAAAACTGCGGTCCTCTTTTAGCCTTCAATCTTTGAAGTTCATGAATCAATGCTTTTAAATCGTGTCCATCAATTGGTCCCACATATTTAAAATTCAGTGATTTTATCATGTTGTTGCTCTTGGGATTTTCGCCTTGTTTTACCTGCATCAAATAACTTTTCAGCGCACCAACACTGGGATCGATCCCTATGGCATTATCGTTTAAAACCACAATTAAATTGGCATCTGTTACGCCTGCATGGTTTAAAGCTTCAAATGCCATTCCCGAAGCAATAGAGGCATCACCTATTACTGCAATATGCTGAATATCGGATTCGCCTTTCAATTTACTTGCAATCGCCATTCCCAAAGCTGCCGATATCGAGGTTGATGAATGCCCAACACCAAAAGCATCATATTCGCTTTCGCTGATTTTAGGAAATCCGCTCAATCCGCTTTTTTGTCGGTTGGTTTCAAAATCGGCTTTACGTCCAGTTAAAATTTTATGTACATACGCCTGATGTCCTACGTCCCAAACCAGTTTATCAACAGGTGTATCAAACACATAATGCAACGCAATGGTTAGTTCCACAACTCCCAAACTTGCACCTAAATGACCTCCATTTACCGAAACAACATCAATAATAAACCTACGAATTTCAACAGCTAATTGTTCAAGCTGTTCTAATGTTTTCGATTTTAAATCGGCAGGAAATTGAATATCTGGTAAAATTGGGGTCATTAACTTTTAAATTATGAAACAAATTTACAATAATATCTTATTTTTGAACGAATAATTTACTTTTGAGATGTTGTTGAACGACGAATATTTTATGCGGATTGCTTTAAATGAAGCTAAAAAAGCCCTTTTAAAAAACGAAATTCCTATTGGAGCGGTTATCGTTGCAAACAACAACATCATTGCTAAAACACATAATTTAACCGAGAATTTGAATGATGTTACCGCACATGCCGAAATGCAGGCGATTACAGCTGCGGCAAATGCGATTGGCGGCAAGTATTTAAAAAGCTGCACGATGTATTTAACGGTTGAACCTTGCCAAATGTGTGCCGGTGCGTTGTATTGGAGTCAGATTTCTAAAATTGTGGTTGGTGCACAAGACAACAAACGCGGTTTTACAACAATGGGCGGACAACTGCACCCGAAAACAGAAATAGTTTATGGTGTTTTAGAAAATGAATGTAAGGAATTGATGTTGGCTTTTTTTAAGAATAAAAGATAAAAACCTGCTTAAAAAAGCAGGTTTATTATTTAAAAACGATATCCGACAGAAAGTTGCATTACGCGGTTTTTCCAATCCACATTCGGTTCATCAATAACATTTGTCATTCCGGCGTTGTAACGCGCGGAAATCATAAAGTTCAACGGTAAATTGACACTTAAACCAACATTCAGCGAAAAATCGAAATCATTGAATTTAGGACTGTCTGGATTTAAGTCTGAAAACTTAACTTTAGAATCGGTTAAAAATCCGGCTTGTGGACCTGCTTCAATGGCTATTCCGTTTGTAATATAATATTTCAACATTAACGGCACGTTTACATAACTCAAGTTAAAATCATGTTCAACGGTAGCGTTTTCAAACGTAGTTTTCCATTTACCACCTGCTGAAGAATAATAAACTTCGGGTTGAATGGCGAATTTGTTGAAACGAATTTCTGCAAACGCACCAATGTGAAATCCGTTGATGGAATTATTGTCGTGAAAATCCTGCCAGCTTTTTCCTTCTAATTTTGCATTGTTGTAACCTACTTTAGGTCCGAATGAGAAATCTTGTGCCTGAACTGCATTTTCGCATAAAAACACAGTAAAAAGCATTGTTATAATTTTAGGTAACTTTTTCATAGTATTGGGCTTTATGAATTGTTTATCAAATTTTAATCCAAAGCCGAAGTTACTCAAAATAACACAAACATGTTACTGCATAAATTATTAAACTGTAACTTTTTTCCACAAAAAAACCGCAACAGATTGTTGCGGTTTTATTTAATATTTTAATTATTAAAATTTGTAACCAACACCTACTTGGATTACACCGTTTTTTAAATCATCTGTTTGAACAGTTACATTTCCATTACCTGCAGCAATATCTTCATTAGCTTTTGATAATCCTAAATTATAACGAGCTCCTACAAAAAAGCCCATCGGCATATCATAAGCTAAACCAACACCTAAGCCAAAATCAACTGATTTATAAGCATCTTTAGAATCACCTGAAAAATTACCAATTTCAGATTCTGATTTCATTAAAAAACCTACGTATGGTCCTAATTCAGCTGAAAAACCTTCCACTATATAATATTTTGCCATAATTGGTATATTAATATAGTCATTTTTAACTTCACCTTCAATAGTGCCTAACGGAATTACAGTAGAAGAATATTTTGCTCCTTGTGTAGAATAAAGAACCTCTGGTTGAACAGAGAACTTTTCATTAAACTTAATTTCTGCAACAAAACCAACATGAAAACCTATTTTCATTTCACTATCGTCCATTCCCGAAAGATTAGCAAAGTTCACACCGGCTTTAGGACCAAATTTCACTTCTTGCTGCGCTACTGCAGTTGTAGATACCGCAACTAAACCTAATAAGGTTAAAAAACTTTTTTTCATAAACATATCTTTTAAATTTTAATAACAAATATAACAATTAATACATTTTAACAAAATATTTCAATCATTAATTACTTACTTTATTAACAATTAAGACTTATTACAAACACAAAATGCCGAACGTTAGGTTCGGCATTTGTTATTCAATCTGGTTTCCTTGTTTGTCAAAGAAATGGTATTCTAAATAGGTGTAGGCATCGCGCGGTATAATTTTTATCCAACGTTTGTGTTCTAAAAACCATTTGGCACGTACCGACGGTAATCCTTTTGTAAGATACGCAGCAATAAAAGGGTGCGCACTTAAAACCATGTTTTTATGGTCTTTAATAATTCTTTCCAGGTCAGCTGATATTTTATCAATAACTAAAATCGGAGCCTCAATTTCTCCTTCACCATTATGGTCAGGGTTTTCTTCTTTTGTTTTGATAGAAACTTCAGGTCTAACTCTTTGTCTAGTAATTTGAATTAATCCAAATTTACTAGGAGGCAAGATTTTGTGTTTTGCTTTATCATCGCTCATTTCTTCTTTCAGGTAATCGTATAAAACTTTACGATTTTCGGGATTACTCATGTCGATAAAATCAACAACGATAATTCCGCCCATATCGCGCAATCTTAACTGACGTGCAATTTCTGATGCGGCGATCATGTTTACTTCAAGAGCTGTGTCCTCTTGAGATAGAGCTTTGTTTGAGCGGTTTCCGCTGTTAACATCGATAACGTGCAAAGCTTCGGTGTGTTCTATGATAAGATAGGCTCCTTTGCTCATAGATACGGTTTTGCCGAATGAAGTTTTAATTTGTCGTTCAATATGATATTTCTCGAACAACGGCACTTCTTTGTTGTTATAATGCTTTACAATGGAAACTTTTGAAGGGGCTATTTCTTGCAGATAGTCCTTCGTTTGGTAATAAAGTTCATCGTCATCTATATGGATTCCGGTAAAAGTATCATTAAAAACATCGCGCAAAATGCTTGATGCTCTGTTTACTTCGCCAAAAACTTTTGATGGGTGATGAGCTGTGGTTAAACGTTTACAAAGTAAAATCCATTTATCCATTAAACCTTGTAAGTCTTTTTCTAATTCTGTAACATTTTTGCCTTCGGCTACTGTACGAACAATAACGCCGAAACCTTTTGGTTTAATAGTAAGCATCATTTTTTTAAGACGCTCTTTTTCTTGTTTTGATTCGATTTTTTGTGAGATCGAAACACGTTCGGAAAAAGGAACCAACACTAAATATCTACCAGCCAACGATAGTTCTGAACTAATGCGCGGACCTTTGGTTGATATAGGTTCTTTAACTATTTGTACTAAAATTGACTGATTGGCACTTAACACATCGGTTATAACGCCGTTTTTATCAATTTCAGGTTCAAAAGGAAATTTTTTAAGAGTGAAATCATTTAATTTACCTGCAGTTACAAGTTTTGTAAATTTCATCAACGTAGGAAGGTTGGGTCCCAAATCGTGGTAGTGTAAAAAGGCATCTTTATCGAAACCAACATTTACAAACGCAGCGTTTAAGCCAGGGACCGGTTTGCGTATTTTTGCTATAAAAATATCGCCTACCGAGAAACCTTTTTCATCTTCTCTATCTCTGTGTAATTCTACTAATTTCCCGTCTTTTAATAAGGCAAAATCTACTGTATTGGAACCAGACCTAATAATTAACTCTTTGTTCACTTGGTACATTTTTATCCATACTATTTAGTTTAAAGTTTAAGGTTTAAAGTTTATTAAAACTTGAAACAATTAAAACTTGGGGCCAAAAAATACAGATGGATTAAACATTAAACAGGTATTACCCTTTCTTTTAAAATAAAATTTAAAAGATTTTTCAAAGAACTTTTTAATTTGTAATAAAAGAAAAAGTAGTTTAAAACTACTTTTTCTTTTTGTGACGGTTAGCTCTCGCTCTTTTTTTACGTTTGTGCGTAGCTACCTTATGTCTTTTTCTTTTTTTACCACTTGGCATAATCTTGTAGTTTTTAAGTTAGTAATTATTTATTTTACGTCTGTGTTTGTTTTAACACCTTCTACGAACACTTTAGCTGGTTTAAAAGCCGGAATGTTGTGAGCAGGGATTTTAATTGTTGTATTTTTAGAGATGTTTCTTCCTGTTTTTTCTGCTCTAGTTTTAATAATAAAACTACCAAAACCTCTTAAATATACGTTATCTCCACTTTCTAAAGAAGATTTTACTTCCTCCATGAAAGATTCAACAGTTGCCTGCACGTCACCTTTCTCAAGCCCTAATTTCTCTGAAATTTTAGCTACAATGTCTGCTTTAGTCATTATCTGTTTATAAATTAATTTGTTGTCTGTTTTTTGAGTGTGCAAATATATTAATTTAATTATAATATCTACCTTTCAAAGCATTAAATTTTAATGTAATAAACCAATATTCTTTATTAACATTGGTTTGTTATAGTTGCTAAACCACCACTTTTTCTATGTATGACGAGTTCATTGCACGCAAAGCACCCATATAATTTAAAGTAAATTCTAAATAATCGCCTACTTTATATTTTTTATCGTTTGCCTGTAAATCAACAATAATCATGTCTGAACTGGCACCAAAAAAACGTATATTTTCATCTTTTGGAAAGATATTCGCCTGATCTACATCCAATATCCCCAAATCT
The DNA here is from genome assembly GCA_040391685.1 of Paenimyroides baculatum. Lineage (GTDB taxonomy): Bacteria > Bacteroidota > Bacteroidia > Flavobacteriales > Flavobacteriaceae > Flavobacterium > Flavobacterium baculatum_A. The sequence continues at coordinate 26,548 of JBEBXJ010000009.1, read as the reverse complement.
AAAATGGCTCTGAACGATGTTTTTCCGATTTCTTTTTCATCAAAAGTAAATGATTTTCCTTCTAAATTGGTTCCAAAATCGCCTTCGGGAACTTTAGGTTTTTCGATCAATTCGATAATTTCGGCTTTCAGCGTAAAAATATCCTGTTTCAGCAGATTGCTTGGTGTATCTTTATAAACATCGGTTCCCTGATAAAGCGTTTCACCTACCCTGAAATGATTTACACCTGCTGGCAGTTTATGCTGAAATATTAGCGGAATGGTAACAGAAGATCCACCGGAAACACACGGAATTTTCTTATTGAATTTAGCTTCGATTAACTGTTTGTACAATAAAAGCTGAATTAGTTTATCGGTACTTGGCAGCACGCCGTATAAACACGAAAGATTGGTCCCTACACCCACGACTTCGATATTTTTTAGCTGAAAAACCTGATCGTAAAACGATATTACGTCTTCGCGCATTACACCTTCCCTTAGCTCGCCCAATTCAATCATAATGATTACTTTATGGATTTTGTTCTGTTTCTGGGCTTCGTGCGAAAGTAGCTTAATGGTTTCTATATCGGTATTCATGCTAATATCGGCATATTTTACAACCGAAGCAACCGACCGTTTAGGTGTAGGTTTTATGTAAATGGTTTCAACCTTGGGGTTTATTTTTTTGATAGCCTTTAAATTACTTACACGGGAATCGCATACCTGATCAGGCATCAAACTTAAAACTTCTTTCAGAAAAAGTTCGTTTCCGCAGAGTATTTTAGTCACTACAGACCATTGAATTTCTTTTAGTTTAAAGAAATAATCCAAACGCTCAAAATTGTATTTTAACCGTTCTTTATGTAAAGTTATTACCGCCATAACAATTACTTGTTTAAGCGCATTTCTAAATACTTGTTGGTAAAACCAAGCTTTTCGTAAAGTTTTATCGCGGGATTGTCTGGTTCTACGTGCAAGGCAATATTTCCTTCGGCATTATCTATGGCGTGCTGCATTAATACTTTGCCTATACCTTTTCCGCGTTGGTTGACATCGGTTGCAATGTACACCAGAATATTCTCGGGAATATAATCTTTCATACCGGTTTCATTAACAATTACAGCACCCGCAATGTTGTTTTCTAATGAAGCCGTTACTATAAATCCACCGAAAGAAGGAGTTTCATTTAGAGCATAGTTCATGCACTTTTCGATATCTTGTTTTGGATCGCCGTATTGCTCTAAATTTTTAAATAGAAAGTTTAAAATTGTTTCTTTTTCATTTTGATCAGGTTTGTTTTCTTGACTGTACGTCTTGATTTCTAACATATTCATTTTTTTAATTTCTACTATTACAAAGTTACTCATTTTAAATTAAACCCTTTTTTAACGGCAATATCCACACTTTTATCGTGTATCTTTGCACTTTAAAACTGTATTGATGGATTTTACAAACCAACTGCTTAATTGGTATAAAAAACATAAGCGAAATTTGCCGTGGCGAACAACTGTAAACCCTTATTATATTTGGCTTTCTGAAATTATTTTACAGCAGACACGCATTGAACAGGGCTTACCTTATTATGAGGCTTTTACTACAAAATTCCCCGCATTAAAAGATCTGGCAACGGCAAATGAAGATGCTGTTTTAAAACTTTGGCAGGGTTTGGGTTATTATTCGCGTGCACGAAATTTACATTTCACGGCTCAATACATTTATAATGAACTCAACGGCGTTTTTCCAAAATCGTATACTGAAATCATTAAACTTAAGGGTATCGGTCCATACACGGCGGCTGCAATAGCATCGTTTTCTTACAAAGAACCGGTTGCAGTTGTAGATGGTAATGTTTTTAGAGTTTTGGCTCGGTTTTTTGGGATTTATGATGATATAGCTATTACTAAAACCCGAACTATTTTTCAAAATCTGGCAAATGAACTGATTTCAACAAAACATCCCGATTTGTTTAATCATGCCATTATGGATTTTGGTGCAACCGTTTGTTTACCGGCGAACCCCAAATGCAACAGTTGTATTTTTAACGAAAACTGTTTTGCTTTCCTAAAAAACGAAGTAGCACAATTACCCGTAAAAAACAAAAAGATCAGCGTTAAAAACCGTTATTTGAATTATCTTATTTTAAGAAAGAACAACGAAATCGTGATTCAACAACGAACAGAGAAAGACATTTGGCAACAGCTGTTTGAACTTCCGCTTATTGAAACAGCAGCAGATAATGAAGAAGAATTGTTCGTTCATTTATCAAACCTTTATCCAAATAACAGCATAAAAAAAGTTACTGCAAATACCATTAAACACAAATTATCACACCAACAACTACATATCAATTTTTACGAAATAAATGTATCTAAACTTACTTCAAACCAGAAAACATCTGCAATTAACGATCTGCATAATTATGCATATCCGATTGTTATATGGAATTTTCTAAAAGATTTTTTAATGCTTGAAAAAATTTAGTATTTTTGATTGATAACGAACACATTTTATGTACGGAACTTTAAACAAAGTAACTTTAATTGGCCATTTGGGCGACGATGTAAAAATGCATTATTTTGAAGGCGGTAATTCTATTGCGCGCTTTTCTATTGCTACCAACGAGGTTTACATTAACAAAACTACCAACGAAAAAATTACTTCTACAGAATGGCACAACCTTGTTTTTAGAAACAAAGCTGCCGAACTGTGCGAGAAATATTTAAGCAAGGGCGATAAAATTTATGTAGAAGGAAAAATTCGCACCCGAAACTGGCAAACCGAAGACGGCACTACAAAGCACACTACCGAAATTCAGGTTACCGAATTTATTTTTCTGAACGTAAAGAAAGATATTGATTCTAAAACAAAAGCCATGAAACACGAAGACGACAAACTGAATAATTTTGAAGTTCCTAAAATATCAGATTACGACAAACTGAACGATATTCCCTTTTAATTTAACTAAACCTATTTACATTTGGATCCTGACCCCGCCACATTGCAACTACTATTTATAACTTTCACCAGTTGTTGCCTCATTATCTCTTTATTTTTTGTTGCATTGTTTGCAGCCGTAGAAGTTGCATACTTTTCAACATCTAAAAACCGTCACGAACAACTATTGACATCGTTTCCCACAAAAGCCAAATTGTATCAAAAATTACTCGATAAACCAATAAAACTTCAGGTTACCATTAATTTAAGCAATACCATTTTTAAGGTTTTGTTTTTGTGGAGTTTGTTTGTTATTTACAATCATTTCTTTTTTACACACTTTTGGGGAATCATCATTGTAGTATTAATAGGCACTTTTTCGTTGGCATTATTTGGGGAAATTTATCCCAGAATTTACAGTTCACGTAAGTTAAACAAGGTGGTTGTAAAAACCATTACAACAGTTTATTTTTTCTGTACCGTTTTAACGCCTGTTACCTGGATTTTCAGAAAAGCCAATCGCTTTATAATGGGAAAGATCGACAAAAAAGACGATTCGTTTTCAATGGAACAACTATCGCAGGCATTGGAAATGACCGATTACAACCCGGCAAACGAAGACGAACAGCGTATTTTGGAAGGAATTGCCTCTTTTGGATCAACCGAAGTAACCCAGGTAATGACTCCGCGAATTGACCTTTTTGCATTAAGTGACGACGAACTTTTTCATGAAATTCTACCACAAATCATTGAAAAAGGCTATTCGCGTATTCCGGTTTATAAAGAAAGTATCGATAATATTACGGGGATTTTGTACATTAAAGACCTTATTCCGTTTTTAGACAAGAAGGTTTTTCAGTGGACAACTCTTTTACGGGAACCTTATTTTATTCCCGAAAGTAAAAAGTTAGACGATTTGCTGACCGATTTTCAATCAAACAAAAACCACTTGGCTGTTGTAGTTGATGAATATGGAGAAACCGTAGGAATTATTTCGTTAGAAGACATTATTGAGGAAATTGTGGGCGAAATTGCCGATGAATTAGACGAAGACGATAAATTGTATCAGAAACTAAATGCAAATGTTTATATCTTTGACGGAAAGATATCTATTCTTGATTTTTGCAGGATTTTAGATATTGATGAAGAGCCGTTTGAAGAAAGCAGACAGGATGCCGAATCGCTAGGAGGATTTTTATTGGAACAGTTTGAAGATTTTCCTAAAACAGACGATATTATCACTTTTGAAAACTACCGATTTAAAATTGTAAGCATTCACAAACGCCGATTAGAAAAAATTAAAGTAACCATTAATGAAACCAATTAAAATTTTAATACCTGCTATAACAGCCTTTTTTTTTATTAGTTGTAAAGAAGATGCCATACCAAAACCCGATGGTTTTTTAAGTTTGGAATATCCGGCAACGGTTTACGAAACCTATACTGAAGCTAACGAAAAATTCAAATTCAACAAAAATAAATGGGCAGTAGTAAAACCCGACGAAAATTTTTCGTTTAAGATTGATTATCCTAAAATGAAGGCTAGTATTTACATGAACTACCGTCCGGTTGAAAACAACTTGAATTTACTTTTAAAAGATGCGCAGAAGCTAACGTACAACCACACTATAAAAGCAGACGATATTCAGGAATCGGTTTTTGAACATCCCGAAAAAAAAGTTTACGGCATGTTTTATAAAGTTACCGGAGATGCAGCAACCAATGTACAGTTTTATGCCACAGACAGCACCAGAAACTTTGTAGTAGGAACTCTGTACTTTTACTCAAAACCAAATTTTGATTCTATTTACCCCGCAACAAAATATATTGAAGATGACATGAAAACCTTAATGGAATCGTTAGAATGGACAAAAAAATAAAAACTCTTGAGATTTCTCAAGAGTTTTTATTTAGATTATATTTTGCTTTGTAGTTGCTTTCTTATCTTTTTTGTCTTTACTGCAACATCCGTCTTTTTTCTTGTCTGCATCTTTTTTATCACCGCACGATTTACCATCTTTGTGAGATGAACAACATTTCTTTTGATCTGTTTTATCATCTTGAAAAATCATTGCCATTTCTTTAGAAACGTTTACATTCTCCACTTTATAAGCTCCGTTTGCAATTTCTTCTACCATTTTCTTGATAGCATCGGTATTTTGTTTTGCATCATCAAACTCTACAGTAGCAGTTTTAGTATCAAAATCAACTTTAGCACTTTTCATGCCGTCCATTTTCGCTAATTTTCCTTCAATAACCTTTGCACAACCAACTGCACAAGACATCCCTTCTACCTGAAAAGTTGCTTTTTGCATGGTTCCACTTATTTCTGCCGATGATACTTGTTCTGTAGAATCAGTAACGTTTTCTTTTTGTTTGTTCGAAGTTTGTTTACAGCTTACCATAAAAGCAGCAGCCATAAATAATAATGATATTCCTTTTAATGTTTTCATTTTATACAATTTAATGTTTAACAAAGATATTTATTTTTTAATTATTTACGAAGTTAAACTATCTTTTAATTAAGGATTTACCATTGTTATAGTATCTATTGATTTTTTATAGGCTTCGTAATCTTCATCGTCTTCGGCTAAATCTTCGTTTTTGTATTTACCCAGTTTAATGTCTAAATTATCGCTTGTTCCGTTCACAGTAATAGGTATTCCGATAATTCCGAAAGGTGGTAAGCCCAAACGCATGCCAATATTCATTTTACCATCTAACGTAACCTGACCTTCTACTCGCGGACGAAAACCTGCAATCTTGAATTTTGTGCGTTCAATCATCATTACATTATTTGCAATGCTTGTTTTAACTACTACATTTTTTACGTTGGCATCGTGCAGGGCATCGGTTTTTGTTTCTTTTGCAACAGCGTTAAACAATTTAAAACCTTTAAACTGAATATTTTCTAAAATTAAATCGCCCGATCCTTTGATAGATTTCATATTTGGATACATTTCCCGATTCAGCGTACCTTGCAACTGATATTTCAACGAAACCTGACCCGAAGCACTTTCTGCAGCCGGAGCCATTTCGCGGAACAATGCAAGTTGCTTGTAAGCTTTCTGAATATCGAACTGTTTTGCATCAATATCAAAACCAAACAAAGCGCTTTTGCTGTTTATAGGTTGGTACGTTCCGTTTAAAAGAAACTGAGTGTCAATCAATCCGAATTTTGCTTCGTGCAGTTCCAGTTTTTGATCGAATACTTTTAAAATTCCGCTTAAATTATCTAACTGTAAATCGTTGAACTTAACTTTTTGTGCATTTGCAGTTAATTCAAAATCGATTTTATCGGGAACCAAAACTACACTACTTGCAGAATTTGTCTGTGTTACACTTGTGTTATTTGTTGCAGTTGCATTGAACATAAACGAATTAACATCGATAAACTGCGAGGTAACAGCCAATTTTCCTTTTAAGGTTGCATTGGGTGTTAAAAAGTAGTTGATGTAATTTTCTAAATCACCGTTTAAAATGAAAGTCTGTTTAGCGTAGTTCATTTTAATATTTTCTAACTTCATTTGTTTGCGGAAGAATTTGAATTTTCCTTCGGTAAAAACAAAATCGTGCGGAAAAAATTCCGATTTAACATGAATATCCTTCAATAGCACAAATCCTCGGTTGTTCAACGACGACGGATCATCTGCCCCACCCTTTCCTTTCAATTTCACATCGGTTTCCAACTGTCCCGAAACACTTAATCCGTCAATTGCAAAAATCTTGTACAGATTGCCCAGATTCAGTTTTCCTTTTGTTCCGATATCGAACGTAAGATTATTAAAATTAAACAAATTGGCATCAACCGTAAAAGGTTCATTGGCAAGAACAAACGAAATTGGCAGTACGTTTACACGTAAATCGTTCAACGAACCACGCGGCGATGAAATATGTGTTTCCAGATGAATTTTTTCCAACGGAAGATCAGGCAAGCTGTTATAACGCAGATAACCGTTTTTAAGCTTAACGATTGATGTTGTAACGGGAATTTTGTTTCGATCCAGATCCAATCTTCCTTTTGCTTTGGTATCAACAGTTAATTGTCCGCCAAAATCGACTTCTTTAATTGAGAAAATCTTTTTAACGTTTGATAAATTCACAAAAGCTCGCAAATCAGTATCTGTATTAAAATCGATTAAATTATCAATTTTCAAGCGTCCTTTTACGTAATCATCTGCTGATTTAATATCGATATTCTTAAGATCAACTTTAGTGGTTTTATAATTTCCATTAGTGTTTTCGGCATTTAAATCAAAGGTTAAATAATCTACCGCCAAAGGCATTTCGTTCCATTTAAAATAACCGTTTGTCCAGTTTGCCTGAACGTTGAATTTAGGAACCTCGGTAATTTCCGTAATTAAAATCCCTTGCTTGGTTTTGTAAGAACGAGTTGTGTAATTACCCTTTGCGGTGCCGTTTAAAACAACATCGCCTTTTAGCTGCATACCCGAAATAGCAAGCGTTTGCCACAATTGCGTAACATTTAAATTGGCATTTAAATCGGCATCAACAAACATTGGGAATTTGTACAAAGCCTTACCTTTTGCATGACCTTTGCCCAGATTAAACGCAAATTCGGGAATAGTTACCGTTAACGAATCGGGATTTAACTGAGGTAGGTTCAACTCGGTTTTTGTGTGTAGATTTTCAACAGGAATGTTTTGGAATTGCTTGGCAGCAATTGATCCGTTGGCAATATCGACCTTAATGTTTAAATCGGGATTTGAAACGCTGTCTTGCATTAATCCTTTTAACAAAAGATGAATGTTCGATGTTCCTTTAAACGTCATACCATCATACCATTTTTGATATTCCTGCGGAACAAGCGAAAACAGATTTTCCAGTGACGCATTGTTAGATTTTACATCTAAATCAAAATCAATACCCTTTTCAAGAACCGCCACACTTCCCAAAACACTTAAAGGCAAATTCGCTAAAAGCAGCTCGCTTTTGTTAAATTCAACCGAAACTGGATCTAAAATTACCTTAGTATTTATAGTTCCTTTCAACGGTTTGTGATCGACCAGAATACTTTGCTCCAACCCAAAAAACAATGATTTAATATCGGCTTCTGTTTCAAAATTAATGTATTTATCGGTTACCTGCACATTTCCGCTGATGTTGGTATCTTGGGTCTGTATTTTTATTTTCGATTGATCGTCCTGATAAAGTACATCGGTATTTTTAACATGAATTTTATTCAGCACCATAGAAAAAGAACTGTCTGTAGAAGGTTCATCGGAGGTTTTAAAAATAGCGAAAGAGAAATTACCCAAACTATCGGTTACCACATTAAATTTCCCTTGATTTACATACAATTTCGTAAACTTAATCTGGTCTGAAAACAGACTGAACAGATCGATCCCTAAATCAACCGAATTACTTTCAACGGTTCTTAAATTGCCGAATTCTTTAGGTGCATTTATGCTTAAATCTTTCAACGAAACACTTAAATTGGGGAAATTTGTAAAAAACGATACGTTTAAATCGGTAAAATTTACCGGAGTAGTAACAAATTCGGCAGCTGCGTCTTTTACTGCTTTTTCTATTTGCGGTTTAAACAACTGTGGCGCAATAAGTATTATCCCAATCAATATAAACAGTGTGATTCCGGTATATTTAAGTCCTTTTTTTATTTTTGTGTTCATTTACAACAATACAATTTTTGCAAAGATAAGGCAGTTATTGCGATTGTTTAAGAATTTTTACAGTGTTATATCTTCAGTATTATAAACTTATCGAGTAGCATGCGATTTTCTTTTCATTTTCGCCGATAGATTCTCCAATTTTGTTTTCACATCATCGGTAAGTTCATTCTGACTAACATACATTCTAATCTGCATATTTAGTTCGTGCAGATAAACGCCCATTATTATTTTTTCAAGCTCTAATCGTTCATGCAAATCTGTAAATAATTTTGTTTTACTTTCATTATCTGCAAAAGCACTGTTCTGTTCCAGCACCTTACTAATTATGGTTTTAAGTAGATTGTATTCGTCTGAAGTAAATTTCATTTTAAAAAATTAAAACACGAAGTAAATAAAAAGTATCTAAACAAACTATTTTGTTGCTGTTGATTAGAAAAAGAGCTAAAATAAAAATCCCTCAACTATTGCTAGTTAAGGGATTTTGTGCGGGTGATAGGACTCGAACCTACACACCTTGCGGCACCAGATCCTAAGTCTGGCGTGTCTACCAATTTCACCACACCCGCGGCTTAGGAAGAACTATTTGTTCTTGTAAGACGGTGCAAATATACAAATGCTTTTTTATTCTGCAACAAAATTTCATTAAATTTTTATCATTATATTTGTTCTATTCAATAGGAATCATTCAAATTAAATAATGGAACTAATAAAAAAATACGTTCAAGAAAATAAGGAACGTTTTATTAATGAGCTAATTGACTTATTAAAAATACCATCGGTAAGTGCAGATAGTGCATACTCTCAGGATGTTTTAAATACTGCAGATAAAGTAAAAGATTTTTTAGAAAAAGCCGGATGTGATACAGTAGAAATTTGCGAAACTCCGGGTTACCCGATCGTTTATGGTGAAAAAACCATAGATAAAACTTTACCAACAGTACTGGTTTATGGTCATTACGATGTTCAGCCGGCAGATCCTATCGAATTATGGGATTCTCCGCCTTTTGAGCCAGTTATCAAAAAAACAGAACTACACCCAGACGGAGCTATTTTTGCGCGTGGTGCCTGCGATGATAAAGGACAAATGTTTATGCACGTTAAAGCATTGGAATTAATGATGCAGACCGATACTTTACCTTGTAACGTGAAATTTATGATTGAAGGTGAAGAAGAAGTTGGATCGGCATCTTTGGCTTGGTTTGTTGAAAGAAATCAGGAAAAATTAAAGAACGATGTAATTTTGATTTCTGATACCGGAATGATTTCTAACACACAGCCGTCAATAACGACAGGTTTACGTGGTTTAAGTTATGTAGAGGTTGAAGTTACGGGTCCAAATCGTGATTTACATTCAGGCTTATACGGTGGTGCTGTTGCCAACCCAATAAATATTCTTGCACAAATGATAGCTTCGTTACACGATGAAAACAATCATATCACCATTCCAGGTTTTTATGATAAAGTAGAAGAATTATCAAAAGAAGAACGCGATGAAATGGGAAAACGTCCTTTTTCGTTAGACGATTATAAAAAAGCATTGGATATTAAAGAAATTCACGGTGAAGCTGGTTACACAACCAACGAAAGAAATTCGATAAGACCAACATTAGACGTAAACGGAATTTGGGGCGGATATACCGGTGAAGGTGCAAAAACAGTTATAGCATCAAAAGCATTTGCAAAAATCTCTATGCGTTTGGTTCCAAATCAGGATTGGGAAGAAATCACCGAGTTGTTCAAGAAACATTTTGAAAGCATTGCACCGGCATCGGTGAAAGTTGTTGTAAAACCACATCATGGCGGACAAGGTTATGTTACCCCTATTGATTCTATTGGATATCAGGCAGCGGCAAAAGCTTATACCGACTCTTTCGGAGTAACACCAATTCCTGTACGTTCAGGTGGATCAATTCCAATTGTGGCATTGTTTGAAAAAGAATTGAAATCAAAAACCATAATGATGGGTTTTGGATTGGATTCTGATGCGATACACTCACCAAACGAGCATTATGGTATCTTCAACTACTTAAAAGGTATTGAAACCATTCCGTTATTTTATAAATATTTCACAGAAATGTCTAAATAGTAAACAAAAAAACCACTTCTTTTGAAGTGGTTTTTTTATGTTAAGCTAAAATTATTTTACAGCTTGTACAGTATCGGTTGCAACTGTTTGGGTTGCAGCTTCAGTAGTTGTATCCACTTTAACCAATGGCTGTTCTGGCGACAGTTCTTCTTCTACAACAACTGTTTTTGCTCCTTTTAAGGGTGTAGGTTCAAATACTGCATTTTCGCAGCTTCTGTGTACAAAGAAAATTACTGCAATACCTATCATTAAAGGAATTAAACTGTACTTAAGTGCATTTCCGCTTTTGTCTTGACCGTTATGACTCATATTATCTATAGTTTTTTTAGTAATCAATAATAAAACAGCGCAAATATACTATCTTTTTTCAGCTTATTTAATTAGTTTGCTTAAAATATTACGTTCAATAATAAAGTAACATTTAAAATGTCTCCTTTTATCTTAATTTCGTACGCTTAACGCTACTTTTCTGTCGGTAACTCTTAATTCTTCCGAGGCATCTGCAGAATGAACAGCAAATTCAGATCCGTAACCTTCTACACCAACTACCTGCTTACCTAAACCTTTATCGTCTAAGAATTTCTTAACAGCCATAGCACGATCGGTAGATATTTTTTTGTTTACGCTTTCGTCGCCGGTTTTATCGGTGTAACCACCTATCTTAATCTTAACTTCAGGATAAGCTGTTAAAATCTGAGCAATATTTTCTAATTGTTTTTGTGATTCCGGTAAAACATTTGCCGTGTTGTGTTCAAAATTCAGATCATCAAAATTGAACCATTTTTCTTTCAGCTGATTTTCGGTCATTGTTTTATATTCGCCTTTGTTTAAAAAAGCAACCAGCTGATCTTCTATTCCTTCGTTGTAAGCGGTTAGCTTTACGTTGTTATTTACCACTATTTCTTTTGTTATTCGTGTGGTTGTAATGGTAGTTGTGTTGTCATTTTGCACCGTGTCTGTAACCACGGCTTCTTGTATGGTTACTTCTCTGTTACAGCCTTTATATAGAAAAAAGATCAGCACAATTCCTAAAAGCAGCGGAATTAAAATATACTTTAACATATTGCCGCTTTTATCTTTTGGAGGATCTGTATAAGGCGATTCGTTGGTTTTAAACTGGTCTTTTTCGTTGTTGTTAACCACGTTGTTAATTGCAGCATCGGCGTGTTCGCGCTCTTCTCTGTGTACTGCTACAGGTTCGTTTACGGTTGTATCAACAGCACCCAATGCACCAAAACCAACCGGTATCATTGCCTTTAACGATGTTAGATTGTTTGTTACCACATTATTGATCGACGAAAGATCAAAGTTTGGGTCCAACCCTTTAAAATAATCGATAATTCCAAGAAAAGCAGTTTTTAGAACCGAATTTGAAGACGTTTCGGAAATGTTTGAAAAAGCTGAAATTCTTTCAATAAACTCCTGCTTGTCTGTTCCTAAAAAATCATCTAAAAAAATTCCTGCCTTATCTAATTTAAACTCATACTCGTTGCCCGAATCGGCAAAAACCGTTTGTACTTCCCCAAACATCGCCCTTAAATAGGCGTCGCCTTTGTGATACATTTTTAAAAGTAGTGCCGGTATGGCAACATCAAAAGCATTATTTATTGATGTTTCGGTTTCGTTTGTACTTACTCCCAAGCTTGAAATAAAGGCGGGAGAAATGTACTGTTTGATTTGACTTACTAAAGGATTTTCCATAACAATTTGAATTTTCTTTTAATAAAGATACATCTTTATTTGATTAATTTTCAAAAAGTTAACATTTAAAAACGCTATTTATTCTTTTGTTCGATCCATAAACTCATATATTTTGTTGCCTGTTGGTTATTTTGCCACAGTATTTTTTGAACAAATAGTCTATCACGGTGAATCTCTATGCTTTCATGAATTTTCAAAATAACATCTTTTAAAAAACCACTCCATATTTTTGCAGAAAACCGGCTATTCAAAACATCAAAACCATTTACTACTGCCCTATTCCATTCTGCTTCATTATCATAAATCCTACAAGCGGCTTCAACAAAATCTATATCATTATCAGCAATAATCCCACCCCAATTATCTGGATACATTCCTTCCGCCCCAATCTTAGACGTTACGTTTGGTAATCCGTTTCTAAATCCGTCAACAAACTTGCCCTTTAAACCCGCACCAAACGGAATAGGCGCCAACAGAACCTTATACTGTTGCATGGTTTCATTTACATTTTCTGCTTTTCCTTTAATTATAAAACCTTCGTTTTCGTTATGAAGCTGGTTGATTTTTTGTGAAGAATACGCTCCGTAAACATGCAGTTGTGTATTTGGCAAACGTTTTTTTATTGATGACCATATTTTTTTAAGCTGAAGTACGGTTTGATAATTTGGTTCGTGAATAAAATTGCCAATAAACATGAAATCTTTCCGACTATTGAAATCGGGTAGCTTGTTTTTTGCTTCGTTAGAAATTTCGTCTTCAATAAAAGGCAGATACAGCAATTGTTTTGAAGGAATATTGAAATGATTGATCAGCAAATCGTATTCGGATTGAGAAATAATAATCGACAAATCAGATCGATAAATAGACGATAATTCTCTGTAACAGTCTACTGTATCATAACTTATTTCGGTATTTGTTTTAAAGGCTGCAGATCTTGCTCGGCGTACAAAGTGTAAATCTTCGGTATCTAAAACCGAAACCACATTGGGAAACTGTTCTTTTACACGCCACCCAAACTGCTCTTCGGTAATAAAACGGTCGTAAACAACAACATCGGGCATTAAATCGGCAATAAAATCATTAAACGACGAATCGTTTAAAACAATATCGTGAGTAGTCACTCCCAAACCTTCCAACGGATATGAAAATTCTGATTTTGATGCCGCACTGGTAAAATGAATATCGTTTGTCATTTTTCCCAATTCTTCAACCAACTGCAACATACGCCAGCCAGCTGCCGATGAAGTAGGTTCCGGCCAAACCAAACCAATTATTAAAACACGTAATTTCATAAAGCAAATATCGAAGTAAATTGTAAAACATGCTAACTGTATAATTAATTTGTAAATTTGCAGAAAACAAGGTTTATGTTAGGACTTAAATTGTTAACCGATCCACGCTGGGCAAATATTGCCGAAAGTAATATTGAAGAAATTTTAACCGATCACGCTTGGTGCGAACAAAAAGCCGCTACTAACGCTATTACCATTATCACGTATAATTCTGAACACGAAGATTTGGTTACGGCGATGACGGAAATTGCCATTGAAGAAATGGAACATTTTAAAATGGTTCACGATATTATTAAACAGCGCGGCTACACTTTGGGTAGGGAGCGAAAAGATGATTATGTGAACCAGCTTTATAAATTTATGAAGAAAGACGGTTCGCGAAATGATGCGTTTATTGATCGTTTACTTTTTGCTGCAATGATTGAAGCGAGAAGTTGCGAGCGTTTTCGTGTGCTTTCTGAAAATATTAAAGACGAGGAACTGGTTAGGTTTTACAGAGATTTAATGATTTCTGAAGCCGGACATTACACCACCTTTATAAAATTTGCAAAGAAATACAGTGAACGTGGAAATGTTGATAAGCGTTGGAAAGAATGGTTAGATTTTGAAGGAAATTTAATACAGAATTACGGCAAAAAAGAAACCGTTCACGGATAAAAAAACACCTCGTAATTGAGGTGTTTTTACTTTTCAAAATAAATAGAATCGATCAGTATTTCTTGTTCGTTGAATTTATACCACATTCCTACTTTTGTCCATGTTTTTTTGGTGGTATAACTTTTACCTATTTGGCTTATTTTTCCATTTTTATGATACAAAACATCTACAGAATATGGATAATAATATTTCTCTGACCGAAAAAGCGTATCATTATTGTAATACTTCCAAACGCCTTTTTCTCTGCCATGTTTATCATATTTACCCGTAATTAAACTTTTTTCAGTTTTAGTACCCGAAGTATATTTCCACCTGCCAACTTCTACTCCATTTTTTTTCTGATTTATTTTGCAGGAGAATAATAATGACAAAATAAGAAAGCTGAAAAATTTTACTTTCATGGATTTACTTTAATTGTAATTGGTAGCGTAAAAGTAGAACGTACGATTTTACCTTGATGTTTTCCAGGAATCCATTTTGGCATGGTTTTTAAAACACGAATAGCTTCTTCTACTAAAATTTCAGAATCTTCAGAAACCCCTTTTATTTCAGAAAAACTCCCATCTTTTTCAATAACAAATTTTACTTTTATTTTTATTTCATTATTATCGTTAAGCGGTGGATTTTCCGGTATATTGAATTTTTTGGCATAATCATGCATAAAAGTTTTCAATCCTTCTACTGGTTTTGCTTTTTTCTCTACAAATTTTAATGGTTTTTCTATATCTGTTTTCATTTTAGCACTTTCTTCAGCTAATACTACTTCAGTAGTTTCATCTTGTGAACATGCTATAATAGTTAATATACCAACAACTGCAAATAAAGAAAATACCTTAGTTATTACTTTTGTTTTGTTTTTTGTTTTAATTGTCATCATAATAATACGTTTTTGGGTTAATTTATAATTGAAGGTTGATGTTAAAGAAAAATTGGAATTTTCGATAAAATCTAAGAGTTTATACTGATAATCTTTTACATTATCTGTTTCTTTTAACACCTCTTCATCAGCTAAATATTCGTGGTTCATTTTAATGTTCTTTCTGTACAGATAGGTTAAAGGATGAAACCAGAAAATAATTTTTACAAATTCAACCAATAGAACATCAAAAGAGTGATACTGTTTAACATGTGCTTTCTCATGTAGCCATATGGCTTTATTATTTTGAAGATCGTTAAATACTGATTCATGCATAAATACCGTTGTAAAGAATGAAAAAGCTTGATTTTCTTGCTGAACCTTGCAAACAGTTATTCCTTCAAGTACTTTTTTTTGTGATGTGTTTTTTAGTTTTAAAATTTTGATTAATCCTGTTATGAAATGAATCATAAAAGCAACTACACCTAAAGTATATATTATCCAAAGCAAATCGGTATATCCAAAAGAATAATGAGCAGTTTTATTGCTGATATCGACCACCACTTCGTTTAAAACATTAATGTTACTTGTAGAAACACTTTTAAAAGAACTTACATTTTTTAGCAACAGATTAAAAGGAATTATAGGAATGAGTAAACTACCTACAAATGTTAAAAGCAGGTAAAACCTATTGAAAACATAAATTGTTTTTTTACTGAGTATAAAATAATATACTAAACTAAAAACCGACCATAAAAATGTTACTTGCAATAAATATAAAATCATAACTACTTATTTTTAAGTTCATCATCTATTAAATCGCGGAGTTTTTGTAATTCGTCTTTCGTCAACGTAGCATCTTTTGCAAAAAACGAAGCAAATTGTGAAGTTGAATTATCAAAAAACTGTTTAATCATATTTTTCATTTGTTTAGAAAAATAGTTTTCTTTTTTTACAATTGCGAAATACAGTCGTGTATTTCCAATTTCATCATATCCTACAAAACCTTTATCAATAAGTTTCTTTACAGTTGTAGCAACAGTTGTTTTTGCTGGTTTGGGATCGCTGTAACTATCAATTAAATCTTTAAGAACAACTTTATTGTGTTTCCAAACATATTGCATGAGTTGCTCTTCGGCAGTTGTTAATTTCATATTCTGCAAAATTAGAATTAGTTCTATAAAAATAGAACAATATTTCAAATAAAAAAACAGTTTCACTGTTTTTTTATTGTAAACGATTTACAACATTCATATTTCTACTATCGTTACCATTACTTAAATTTACGGTTAACTGTAAATATGAGTTTACCGGTTTGTTATTAATCCGTGCCGGTATCCACTGTGTAGTTTTTTCAATGGCACTGCGTATATCGTCGTTGCACAAACTAACTTCCGCTTTTACAAACTCAACTTTTGCAACTTTACCTTTATCTGTAATTAAAACATCAATAATAATATTGGCATCTTTGCCTTTAAAAGATCCTCTTTTACAATTTTTTGTAGCTGTTTCAATTTGTTTAAGTACCACTTCATAACCGCCACGGTAAGTTGCCATCACATCTACATCTCTATAAACAGGTATTTCTCTAACAGTTACTTTTTTGTTTTCTTCAGCAGATTGTGCATTTACTGTAACGCTTAAAAACAATGCAAAAAATAAGTAGGTAAGTTTTGTTTTCATAAGTTAAATAAGTATGTTTATTATCTGCAAAAATACAATTTAGTTGTTAAAAACATACTATTTTAATTTTTGCATTTCTTTGCTATTTTTGTACAAAAAAACTTTGAAAACGTTTATCTACAAAAACACCATCATAAATTACAGCCAATCTGGTAAAGGCAACGCTGTATTGTTTGTGCATGGTTTTTTAGAAGATTCTTCTATGTGGAAACAACTGATTCCGCATTTAGAGAAACGTTACAGGGTGATATCTGTTGATTTGTTAGGTCATGGAAAAAGCGATTGTTACGGTTATGTGCACACCATGGAAGATCAGGCAGATATGCTTTTTGCGCTGATTTCTGAATTACGTCTGCGAAAAATATCATTAATTGGTCATTCTATGGGTGGATATATTGCTTTGGCTTTCGCCGAATTATACCCGGATCATTTACGATCTTTGGTGTTACTGAATTCGTCTGCACAACCAGATTCCGAAGAACGTAAAATAAACCGTGACCGTGCAATTGAGGTCGTAAAAAAGAACAGTGCCGCATTTGTACGAATGGCGACCCAAAATTTATTTGATCCCGAAGCTCACAAGCTGTTTGCAGCCGAAATTGAGGCTTTTACGCAACAAGCATTAAAAACGCCTTTACAGGGAATTATCGCTGCTTTGGAAGGTATGAAAATACGTATTGACCGTGAAGCATTGCTGCATTTTAGTCCATACCCAAAATTAGTTATCGCAAGTGAAAACGATACTATTATTCCGTTAGATGATATTAAAAATCAGGTGGAGAGCGCGGAAGTTACATTTGAAATCATTCCGGGCGGACACGTTTCAACTATTGAGCAGAGCAAATCAGTTTCAGAAATAATATCTTCTTTTTTAAAGAAAAACGGTTAGATAACTTTTTCTTCAAATGCAATTTCGGGATTTAAAATATCATTCAATAATTTAATTAATTCCGATTTAAAATCCAGCAATATTTCATCAGAAATAAATTCTTCTATAACTCGATCCTGCTTTAAACCAAACATCAGGTACCCCGATTTTCTGTTTTTAAACGAATAAATTCCCGCCTGAACAGGCAAATCTGTGGTGTGTTTATACATCAATCCATACATAAGTAGCTGAATGGCTTTTTCGAACTTTAAATCAGTTGTAATTCCGCCGATTTCTTTAATCTGCACCTGATTTAATTCTACTTTTCCCGTTTTATAGTCAATAATTTTCAACACACCGTTTCTAATTTCAATCCTGTCTGCAATACCCGATAATTTAACGGGGTACGGTAATCGGTCATCTTCCAAAAGAGTTTCCAGCTGCTGCTCTAAACCAATAATGGCTACTTCATCTCCGTTTTCCAGAAATTCTCGTTCTAACATTAAAAAATGATACACATTACGCTTGGCAACTTCAAATGCCAACAGGTTTTTCCCTTGCTTGTCAGCATTATCCGAATAATTCAAATGAAACTGATTAGCAATTTCGGACTCATAATTTAACAGCATTTCATCAACCATTTCAACAGTCAGTTTTTTATCTAAAAAAGGTATGTACAAACACTCTAATGCGCCGTGAATAATGGTTCCCAAAGTGTTTAAGGCGATATTTTCTTCTACCTCGTCCAATTCGCGAATACCCAGAACACGCTGCATGTAAAACTGCATGGGATTGCGCAGATAATTTGCGATTGCCGATGGCGAAAACCCTTTTTCTGTAGCAATATCTTTTAAACGGTTTTGCAGCAGTTCCGATTTTTCAACAACCAATGGTTCACTGATACTGTCAGGGGATTTGGCAAAATAATTCTCAACTTTTATATTGTGATGTACCTGCGGATCTAATATCAACTGAGTTATAAACCGACTTTTTTCGCCGGCATCCAATCCTTCGGAATTAGAATTATACAGCAGATAAATGTTCTTTGCACGCAACAGCAAATGATAAAAATGGTAGGTATAAATAGCATCTTTTTCTTTGAACGTAGGCAGACCTAATTCCATTTTAACATCGTAAGGAATGAAAGAATTCATCGACTTTCCGGCAGGAAATTTCCCTTCGTTTAATGAAGTAATAATTACATTATCAAAATCTAAAACGCGACTTTCCAAAACACCCATAACCTGCAAACCTTCTAACGGTTCGCCTTCAAAAGAAACCTCTGCTAAATCGGCAACCTGTTTGTAAATTGCCATAAACTGCTGGGCATTTTCTATAACGTTATATTTTAGCTGATAGTTTTTAATCTGTGTTAACACCTGATGAAAGGCATATAAAAAAGTCAGCGAAACATCATCTTTATTTTCGCGCAGATAGGTCCGAATTTTAAAAACAATATGTTCTATCCTGTCAATAATCTCTAAAACATCGGCATTCCAATTTTTCATGATGAGCTGCAGGAATTTGTTATTGTTTTCAACAAAATCAAGCTTTTCAAAATCGAAAAAAGACAAATTCCTTTTATTTATTTCATGTACCGTTCCTTTTGAAGTTGCTAGATTTTCAATCAACGAATGCGATAGCACATCTAAAACTTCTTTATGATAAAAAGCAGCCTTGTTTTTACCTCGATTTAAAGCATTTACGTGCATTTTAAAGAACTTAGCAAAAAACAGCTGTATTGGATTTGATTTACTGTCATAATTCATGGTTACGTTCAACGATGCCACCGTGTTTGGCAAGGCATAAAGCACAGGGATCAATAAATTTTCTTCGGACAATACCACAGCAGTTTTTTGTAGATTACTGTTTGATCTCTGTAGTTCTTCTACAATAGATCCCACAATTTTTGCCTGCCCAACAGATTTTGGTGTGCTGATGATTTCGATATTTTTTGACTGTTTAAATTCATCGACGATCCATTCGTAAGAGTGCGATTTGTAATACGACCAGTTTTGTTTTATTCTGCGGGCAAAATATCCTGCACCGTGATCCATATCGTTTAAAAAGGCTTCGTCCGTATCCCAATAAATCTTTGCAAGATTATTTTTTAACAGCTTTTGAATAATTTGTTCTTCTGCCTGATTTAGTGCATTAAAACCTGCAAAATATATAGTTTTTGTAGTATTCTCATTAATAAACGAATCTATATTATCAACAGCAGTTCTGTAAACCAGCCCCTGATACCCCGCGTTAATCTGTTTTAAATGTTTGGTAAAAGCAGTATAATAAGTTGGTAATTGATCCCAAAAAGTCAGATAATTATCAATTAATTTACTGCGATCTTCTGCTTTTACAGACCAATGATTGATATCGTCGATATTTTTTAAATAGTCAAATACGTGACTTGGTTTCAATAAATAACGATCGATTTCATTAAAATCCTGAAGTAACATTTTTGCCCAATTACTGAACTGTTCAAAATCTTGCTGAACGTTTTTTGGAGTGATTTCTTTATATACTTCATAAAACTCAAAAAGTTGCTCCACGCCTGAAAGTGTGTTCATCTTTGAGATTTTGGTAATCAGGTCTTCAATACTGATGATTTCAGGAGCAAAAAATGTTTTGGCTGATGTACTTTTCAGTGCTTCCAACAAAAACAATCGGGCTCTTTTATTGGGAAGCACAACAATGCAATTGGTAAAATTCAAATTACAATCGTCTGCTATCTGATGTGCTATTTTATGTAGGAAAGAATTCGTGTTCATTTGATAAAAATAAAAAAACGTCCCGACAAATCGGGACGTTTCCAAGTTTTATTTAAACTGTAAATTATTTTACTAATTTAATTTCTGTACGACGGTTATTAGCGCGTCCTGCAACAGTTTTGTTATCATCAATTGGGTTTTTAGATCCAAAACCTTGAGAAGATAAACGGTTAGCAGAAATTCCTTTAGAGATTAAATATTCTCTTACTGCATTTGCACGATCGTTTGATAATGGATCGTTGATTTTATCAGAACCTGTACTATCAGTGTGACCTTCGATTGCAAATTTAGCATTAGGGAACTGGTTCATTACTTTTGCCATGTTATCTAATACTGCGTATGACTGCTCTTGGAAAGTAGATTTACCTGTGTTGAACAAGATTGTTTTACCATACTCATTCAATTGTTTGATATGTTCTTCTTTCACTTCTGGACATCCTTTGTTAGAAGCAGGACCTGGCACATCTATACACTCATCATCTCTGTCGATTACTCCGTCACCGTCAGTATCTGGCCAAGGACAACCGTTGTTAGCTTTAGGACCAGCTTCTTCCGGACATTCGTCTTGTTTATCAGCGATTCCATCACCGTCTGTATCAGGGCATCCGTTGAATTCTCTTAAACCAGCTTCTTCTGGACATGCATCCTCATTATCAGGAATTCCATCACCATCAGAATCAGGACAACCGTTCATAGCTGCATCACCAAATTCGTATGGACATTGATCTAAATGATCAGGAATACCATCTGCATCAGAATCAGGACAACCGTTGAACTGTTTTAAACCTGCAACTTCCGGACATTCGTCGTATTTATCTAAAATTCCATCACCATCTGTATCTTTTCCACCAAAACGGAACGTAACACCAGCTACGTGCTGTAAGTGAGAAGGCACAGAAACATCTTGAGCTCTAGCAACTGCACCGTCTTCAAACTGTTTTTTGTATATTGAAGACAGATTTAAACCGATGTTTTCTGTAAACCAGAATGTTACACCTAAACCACCGCCTACATTACCTGAAGAAGCTTTTCCTAAAAATGTATACCCCCCACCAACATGAACAGCTGGATCAAACCATTTAGAACGTATTAATCCACCGATACTGTATTTGAACTGACCATCAATTCCATAGTACATTAAATCGGTAGCATCTATTGTTCTTTGCCCATCAAACTCTCCTGCATTTAATGGCATAACTACTTTTTTCATTTTGTTTACAGAACCTGTAACACCAAATGAAACGTTAGCACCTAAATAACGAGATACGTTTAAAACAGAAGCCGATGGCAAAATACTCCAGTTATCTGTTTGGAAATATTGACCAAAACGATCTGCAAAGTCTGTTGCAACACTTGAACGCCCACCGTCCAAAGCATTAACACCCACGGTGATAGACCATGGTTGATCAGCATTTTGTGCTTGCGTAGCTGTACCAGCTAATAACAAAGCAGCTGCAAATACTTTTAATTGTTTCATAACTATTCAATTTTCTACTTTACGTAATATTTTCACAAAAATAAATTGTTTCAACGAATATACAAAATAATTTAGTGAAACCTTTAACATTTTTATAAGATTTTTTAAACAACACCCAACTCTTTACCTACTTCAGCAAATGCTTTAATGGCTTTATCAAGATGTTCCTGAGTGTGTGCCGCCGATAATTGTACACGAATTCGTGCTTTATCTTTTGGTACAACAGGGAAGAAAAACCCAATCACATAAATTCCTTTCTCTAGCAATTTATCTGCCATTATCTGCGATAACTTGGCATCGTACAACATTACTGGAACAATTGCAGAATCACCATCAATGATAGTCAACCCAGCATCTTTCATACCTTTTTTAAAGTAATTGGTATTCCATTCTAACTGATCTCTTAACTTGGTATCCTTTTTTAACAATTCAAAAACCTTTAAAGATGCACCTACAATTGAAGGAGCTAATGAATTTGAAAACAAATACGGACGTGAACGCTGACGCAAGATTTCAATAATTTCTTTTTTAGCTGTGGTATAACCGCCCATTGCGCCACCCAATGCTTTACCCAACGTTCCGGTAATAATATCAACACGACCCATTACATTTTTAGCTTCTAATGTTCCTTTGCCTGTAGCGCCAATAAATCCAGCTGCGTGGCATTCGTCAACCATAACCATTGCATCGTACTTATCTGCTAAATCGCAAATTTTATCCAACGGAGCAACCAAACCATCCATAGAGAAAACACCGTCTGTTACAATCAGTTTAAAACGACGACCATCGGCAACCGCTTGTTGTAACTGCTTTTCTAAATCTGCCATATCGTTATTTTCGTAACGGTAACGCGCAGCTTTACACAAACGAACTCCATCAATAATCGATGCATGATTTAAACTATCAGAAATAATACAGTCTTCGGCACCTAACAAAGGTTCAAAAACACCTCCGTTTGCATCAAAAGCAGCGGCATATAAAATAGTATCTTCTGTTCCATAAAAATCGGCAATTTCTTTTTCTAATTGCTTGTGAATATCCTGAGTTCCACAGATGAAACGTACAGACGACATTCCGAAACCATGTGTATCCAAAGCATCTTTAGCCGCCTGAACCACTTCTGGGTGCGACGACAATCCCAAATAATTATTGGCACAAAAGTTTAATACTTTTTCGCCGGTACTAATAGTAATTTCTGCATCTTGCGGCGATGTAATAATGCGTTCTTTTTTATACAAACCGTTATCTTTAATGGTATCGATCTCTGTTTGTAAAAACTCTTTAATAGCTCCGTACATAATTTTATGATTTGTTTTGATTTAAGTATTGATATGTTACAAATTTATTATTTTTAAATCGTCTTGAATATACAACAACGTCTTTTTTGCGATTTCGTAGCCCATTTCTTCAATTGCCAAGGCATAATCGTCAATCTGTTTGGTATATTTTGCTTGTTCTTCACCCGTTTTATAGTCGATGATATAAGCCTTATTGCCGTTAATTGCAACTCTGTCTGGTTTTATGTTTTTGAACGATTCATGTAAAATGGGGCGTTCGTTGTAAATGATGTTTTCTTTATTGAAAAAAGGTTGTAATTCATCATGTGAAACTATTTCTTTTATCTTTTCAGAAATTTCGTTTTCCTCGGTTACAGACAACATTCCTTTTGAAACCGCATTTTTCACCACAAAAGCGATATTATCAACTGTAATAATTTCCGCCAGCAGTTCGTGTATTAAATTTCCTTTCTCAATGGCATGCTGCTGTTTGGTATCCCACATAATTGCTTCGCGTTTTGCAATTTTTATGACCGATGTATCTATTGGTTTTTCAACCGCTTTTATTACGATTGGTTTTTGAAGAACATCAGTATTTTCTTCGGAAACTTTTACAGGATTTCCAAAAGAATAATCAAATTGAGTATCAGAAAAAACACCTGAATTTTCTAAATAATGAACAAAAAATGCCGCAAGCGTGTTTGGCATCGTTCCGGTTTTTGATCGTTTGTAATTGCTTATAATGTACAACTGTTCTTCGGCACGCGTTAACGCCACATACAATACATTTAAATTATCCAACAGTTCTTCCTGCTTTTTTTGATCGTACAAACGTTGCGCAGTTTCGCCATACATTTTTACATCGTTTTTTAGATCCACCAACGCTTTTGGAATAACCAACTGATCGTTTTCTTCTAAATCGACCCAAATTTTATCACGTGATTTTGAAAAATCTTCATCGACAAACGGATAAATCACCACCGGAAATTCCAGTCCTTTTGATTTATGAACCGTCATTAATCGTACGGCATTTTCATTTTCAGGCGACGGAATACTCAATTTATGGTAATTCTGTTCCCAATAATTTAGAAAATCGGCTATTGTGGACTGGTTTTTAACGGTTCGTTCTAAAATCAAATCCAGAAAATACTGCACATAAGCTTCGGTTTTTTTGGTAGGGATAAATGCCGAAACCATTAATTCCATAGCAACATACAAATTGTTTTTACGAAGTTCTTTAAAATTGATTTCAATGCCGAAGGTTTTCAAATAATTCTGAAAGTCGGTTTCATTATCCATCAACATTCCCTTCACAATTACATCGTGTACTTTGTCGTCTTTCAGAATAAATCGGCCAACATAATATAGAATCAGCGCTTTTGCTTCTTTATCGTGGTTGTTCTTTAAAAATCGCAACAAATTCAACAACAACTGAACTTCGGTAGCATTATTTATCAACAAAGTTTCTGACGATAAAATACGGATTCCGTTTTTTGTTAAATGATTTGCAACCTTAACGCCGTCTTTACTTTTACGTGTCAACACCACAATATCGCCCAACGAAAAACCTTGATTCAACACATTTTCTATGGTTTTTAAAACTTCGTTCAGATACAAATCGTCTTTTGTAACCTCATCGTCAACCAACAAATCGTTGTTTAAAAACGAAATATTTACGAAACCGCCTTTTTTGGGATTTGTATTTTGATGCGAATAATTTTCGTACAGATTTTGATACGCTTCGTTATTGAACTGATTTGCCAGAAACTTGAAAATTCCGTTGTTAAATTCGATCACTTCAGAAAAACTGCGGTAATTGGTATCTAAACTTATGGTTGCTTTTGATGGGTTTGAAAACGGATTTTCGCCATCGCTCAACTGCATAAACTGTTCTGCCTTGCCACCACGCCAACGATAAATTGCCTGTTTTGGATCGCCCACAATCATTAACGAACCTTCTTTACCAAAATCATCGGCTCCGGAAAGCGCATTATCAATTAACGGAACCAAGTTTTGCCACTGCATTTCGGACGTATCCTGAAATTCATCAATAAAAAAATGCCGGTATTTTTCGCCCAAACGTTCATAAATAAATGGTGCCGGCTGATTTTTTAATTCTTCGTAAATAATTTTATTGAACTGCGATATTGAAAGTATTTGCTGTTCATTTTGTATGCGTTTAATTTCGTTACTGATGGAATTCAACAATGAAAGCGGGACCAGATTTTTCAGGAAAGCTTCGTAAAAATAGATCTTTCCAAACAACGGATAGATTTTTTTGGTAATCGCCAATAAATCGGGAATTAATTGTTCTATCGCCTCTTTATCTTTTGCGGTTTTATTTATTTTAATATCATCAAAATCATAATATTTTTTGTTGGCGCTGTTGTAGTTTCCATCAACAATTCCAATTAAATGCTTTGGAAAATAACCACCACTGAACGATTTATTGTCGATACCATTCGTTTCCAACAACTGCAACGCATTTTGAGCCAACGCAACTGTTTCGATTTTTAACTGATTAATCTGATCGTGCAACCAGTTTTTTAATGACAGAAATGTCTGCATTTCGATATTCTCAAAAGCTTCCAACTCTTGTTTGTTATTTTCGTTCAACAACAAACGCCCAATCTCCATTAATTCGTTGGTAACATCCCAACTTTTATCGTCATCGGCTTTGCTAATCGAAAAATCGACCAATAATTTCGTCAGTTCTTCATCAACACCGGCTTGCGAAATCAACGCATCAACCGCTTCCTGCAACAAGGCTTCGGTATCTAACGAAACTTCAAAATGAAAAGGCAGATTTAAATCAAACGCAAACGAACGAATTACCTTATGTGTAAATTTATCAATCGTAGAAATATCAAAACCGGCATAATTATGAATAATGTTCTTTAAAATCTTTTTTGATTTTTCGCGAATATAAGCTTCGGTAAAGGTTGTTTCAGCAACAATTTGTTCCAACAATCGGTATTCTTTCAGCGGAATTTCGTTCAACGTAAATGCATAAATACACGAAACAATGCGCGATTTCATTTCGTTGACCGCTTTGTTTGTAAAGGTAATTGCAAGCACATTTCGGTAGGCATCGTCTTTATTAGAATATCCCAACAAAATTTTAAGATACTCTTTTACAAGCGTATGCGTTTTTCCGGCACCTGCCGATGCGTTATAAATGGTAAAGGCTTTTTTTTCCAAGATACTTTATAAAAATGTTAACAAAGAAGACACATAATAATTTTTGTTGTCGTTGTATTTTGTTTAAATTTGAAATAAAAATAATACTAATCTTTAAACTATTATAGTTATGGCTTTCG
>JBEBXJ010000008.1:0-39116 GCA_040391685.1 Paenimyroides baculatum | reverse complement strand
ATCTTCTGGACGTACTTATGGTTCTCTCAATTCATGTTAATGTGGTATGCAAACATTCCTGAAGAAGTTACATACTTTATCTTCAGAATAGAAGAATACAACTTACCATTCTTTGGTATGTTAGCATTAAACTTTTTACTGCCAATATTATTGTTAATCAATACAGATTTTAAACGATTAACCTGGATTATAATCATGGCTGGTACATGTATTATTGTAGGTCACTATTTAGACTTCTTTAATATGATTATGCCGGGTACCGTAGGTGCATCTTGGTTTATTGGTGCGGCTGAAATTGGTTCTGTGTTGTTCTTTGGCGGATTATTTATCTTTGTTGGTTTCTCGGCAATTGCTAAAGCTCCGTTATTAGTTAAGAATAACCCAATGGTAGAAGAAAGTAAACATTTTCATTATTAATATTTAAAGTAATAAACAAATGACGAGTTTATTAATATTAGTTATTGTAGCTTTATTAGGAATTGCAATTTGGCAATTGACTAAGATTTTCGACTTAACTCAAAGCAAACAACATGTTGGCGAAGATTACAAGACGCAGGTTGCTACAGATAAAGACAATAATATCAACGGATATTTAATGTTCGGGTTTTTAGCTTTCATCTATATCTTTACAATTTATAGTTGTGCTAAATGGGGATACATGCCGTTATTAGCCAATTCTGCATCTGAACATGGAAAAGATGTTGACCAATTAATGTGGATTACGTTAGTGGTTATCTTCTTTGTTCAATTCTTAACACAGTTCTTATTGCATTATTTTGCATTCAAATACCGTGGTAATAAAGACAGAAAAGCAACTTTCTTTGCAGATAATGATAAGTTAGAGTTCATTTGGACAATTATTCCGGTAATTGTTTTAGCGGGATTGATCTTATACGGATTATACGCGTGGAACAACATTATGCATTACGATGACGAAGAAGAAGTATTGTATGTTGAAGTATATGCAAAACAGTTTGGTTGGGATATCCGTTACTCTGGTGATGATAATGTTTTAGGAAAAGCAAACGTACGTTTCATAGAGGGTATTAATGCAGTAGGTGTTGATATGTCTGATCCAAATGCACAAGACGATGTTTTGTCAAAAGAACTACACTTGCCGGTTGGTAAAAAGGTAGTGTTAAAAATGCGTTCACAAGACGTATTACACTCGGCTTACTTTCCACACTTCCGTGCGCAGATGAACTGTGTTCCGGGTATGGTTACCCAGTTTGCAATGACGCCAACGGTTACTACTACAGAAATGAGAGATCGTGAGGAAATCGTAGACCGTGTAAATAAAATCAATGCAGCACGCAATAAACACAGCAAAAAGTTAGTTGAAAAGGGCGAGCCTGGTTTAGAACCATATACGTTTGACTATATTTTATTGTGTAACAAAATCTGTGGTCGTTCACACTATAACATGCAGGCTAAAGTTATAGTTGAAACCGAAGGTGAATTTAGAAAATGGTTAAGCCAACAACCAAAATTAGGAAAACAAGTAGCTGAAGAAAAAGCTGCTGCTGCAGCTCCAAAAGTTGAAGCACAGCCGGTTCAAACACCAGTACAAGAACCACAAATTGTAGTAGATACTACTGCAGTAGTTGCTCAAGTAATTAAATAATTTGTTTACCAATATAAAATTATTAGTATGTCAGCAGTAGTAGGACACGAATTAACACACGATCATTCACACGATGATCACCACCATAAAGAAACTTTTGTAACAAAGTATATCTTTAGTCAGGATCATAAAATGATTGCCAAGCAATTCCTGGTAACAGGTATTATCATGGGAATCATTGGTATTGCAATGTCATTATTATTCCGTATTCAAATCGCTTGGCCGGAAGAATCATTTAAGGTATTCTCTTGGTTATTGGGAGACGATTTCGCTCCGGGTGGTATAATGCGTAACGATATTTATTTGGCATTGGTTACCATTCACGGAACCATCATGGTATTCTTTGTATTAACAGCAGGTTTGTCAGGTACGTTCTCTAACTTATTAATTCCGTTACAGATCGGAGCGCGCGATATGGCGTCAGGATTCATGAATATGTTATCTTATTGGATCTTCTTCATCGCTTGTATCGTAATGATAGCTTCGCTGTTTGTAGAGTCTGGGCCGGCTTCGGCAGGTTGGACCATTTATCCTCCATTATCGGCAGTTCCTGAAGCAATTCCGGGGTCTGGTACAGGTATGACATTGTGGTTGGTATCTATGGCATTGTTCATTGCACAATCTTTAATGGGATCATTAAACTATGTAGTAACGGTGTTGAACATGCGTACAAAAGGTATGTCTATGACACGTTTACCATTAACAATATGGGCTTTATGGGTAACTGCAATTATTGGTATTGTATCGTTCCCTGTATTATTATCGGCTGCATTATTGTTAATTATGGATAGAAGTTTTGGTACATCGTTCTTCTTGTCTGATATTTATTTGGCAGGAGAGGTATTGCACTATCAAGGTGGATCACCGGTATTGTTTGAACACTTGTTCTGGTTCTTGGGTCACCCTGAGGTATATATTGTAATTTTACCTGCAATGGGTATTACATCTGAAGTAATTTCGGCTAACGCGCGTAAACCTATCTTTGGTTACCGTGCCATGATTACATCAATCTTAGCAATTGCATTTTTATCTACAATTGTTTGGGGGCACCATATGTTCGTATCAGGTATGAACCCGTTCTTAGGTTCGGTATTTACCTTTACAACATTATTAATTGCAATTCCATCGGCAGTAAAAGCGTTCAACTACATTACTACTTTATGGAAAGGTAATTTACAAATGAATCCTTCTATGTTATTCTGTATTGGTTTTGTATCAACGTTCATTACAGGTGGTGTAACAGGTATTATTTTAGGAGATTCAACGTTAGATATCAACGTACACGATACTTATTTCGTTATTGCACACTTCCACTTGGTAATGGGTATATCTGCTCTTTACGGAATGTTCGCTGGTATTTACCACTGGTTCCCAAAAATGTACGGACGTATGTTGAATAAAAACTTAGGCTATATTCACTTCTGGGTAACTGTAGTTTGTGCTTACGGAGTTTTCTTCCCAATGCACTTTATCGGTATGGCTGGTTTACCACGTCGTTACTATACAAACTCAGCTTTCCCAATGTTTGATGATATGGTTGATGTTAATATTTTAATTACCATGTTTGCATTAGTAGGTGCGGCATTCCAGTTAGTATTCTTGTTCAACTTCTTCTATAGTATTTTCTATGGTAAGAAAGCACCAAGAAATCCATGGAGAGCTACTACTTTAGAATGGACTACACCAGTTGAGCACATGCACGGTAACTGGCCGGGCGCAATTCCAGAAGTACACCGTTGGCCTTATGATTATTCTAAGCCAGGTTACGAAGAAGATTTTGTTCCACAAACAGTGCCGTTAAGAGATGGCGAAAAAGATGGTGGACATCATTAATATATAAAAAACTCCCACAATTTTGTGGGAATTTTTTATTAAGGTTTTTCAGCTAATTGATTATAGAACTATATTTTTTGGAAAGTTTATGTATCGTTCGTTATTATGACAGGAATTTATTCCAAAATATATAATTACTATGGCTAACTTTGTTTGCCTAAAACTAAACCATGAAACTTGCCGTAGTTTACGTGTTGTGTACAACCCTAATATATCTTGTTTATTGCAATATTAATTAAATAGATTGAACTCTACGATAACTTTAAAACCTGCGCATTTGTTTCTTACCCTTCTAACGGTAGTAGCATGGGGTACAAACTTTATTGCCATATATGTAGGATTACAACAACTACCGCCGTTTCTGTTTTGTACAGTGCGATTTGCTCTTTCTGCATTGCCATTTGTTTTTTTTCTTCCAAGACCGCAAGCACCTGTAAAACTCATTATCAGTTACGGATTGTTTAATTTTGTATTACAGTTTGGGTTACTTTTCACCAGTATTAAGTTAGGACTGTCACCTGGGCTTTCTTCGCTAATAATGCAAGTTCAAGTTTTCTTTTCAATTGTACTTGCTTTTTTCTTCTTTGGTGAAAAAACTAGACTTTTTAAAATTATAGGATCTGTAATTTCTTTCATTGGGATTGGTATAGTTGCATTTAATATTAATGGTAAAGTAACTATAATGGGGCTTTTGTTAACGTTGTTAGCTTCCTTTTCATGGGCATTGGGAAATATGTTTACCAAAAAGGTAAATGCAGAATCTCCACTTGCACTTGTGGTCTGGGGTAATCTCGTAGCTTTTCCATTTATGGCTGTGTTATCTTATTTTATAGACGGCACACTAGTTATTGTAAATACGCTCCAAAATTTATCTTGGGTTACTGTAGGTGCGGTTGCCTACGTGGTATATGTGTCAACTTTTTTTGGATATGGTATTTGGGGGTACCTACTAAAAAAATATGCTACCTCAGTGGTTGTTCCTTTTACATTGTTGATTCCCGTTGTAGGTTTTTTAAGTTCTGTAGTATTTCTAAATGAAGATATGACTACTTGGAAGTTATGGGCTTCGTTTTTTATAATGATCGGAATTGTTTTCAACTTAGCCGAACAAAAAATACGCGAACTATTCCAATAAAGTAATTTCTATTTGTAAATAATATTTGTCTGCAGAAAGGGGCAGTTTTTCTTGAAGAGGTTTTTTCATTGTAGGTAACGTAGTCTTTCCTATATCGTGAATTTTAGTATTTCTTTCTCTGTTTGGAACGCTAGTGTTAATGGTATAATTACCTTCATTAAGCAGTACGTTTCTTACAGGGTTACTTAAAAAGGATAAAAAACTCTTGCCAGATTCTTGTAGCTTTTCACAGGTAGACAACAATACAGTTACTACTTTTGTAAAGGTATGCCCGAATTTGCAGATCTTTTTTATTATGTTCAAAAAAATCAAGTAGATAATCTTTCATTGTATTCCGATGTTTTGGTTGATGTGCGTTTTAACAATTAATGATCAAGTTTTATAAAATGGATGCAAACTAGACTAAAAGTTTGATACTTAAATTTTAAACAAGAGAATTATCTCACTGATGCAGTCGCTGTAAATTTAGTATTGTGAGCAGTTTTTGAAAAATAGCTACAAATTCCGCATAAACAGAATGTATTAAATTTAACTTTTATTTATCAATACTGCCATTTTACGTTTTGGTTTTTTAAATACTTTTACCCGCAGAATGAAAACATGGTTTCTAAAATATTGTCTGTCTGTTGCTGCATTGTTTTTTGTGGCATTTTCCTGCTTTCCGAACAACGCACAACCTTTGCAGTTTGGTAAAGAAAATACACAGGCAGATTCCGGATATTTTCATAATGATAAAAAGGTTGCTTCTCACCTTATTCTTAAAAAGGTTACAGAAGAATCTTTTCACAAACAGAACCTTCACCGTACGTTTGTAAACCACTCAAAAGGTAGTTTTACCGAAACGCAGTACGAAGCGCAAAATACACTTACGCTTAAAAAGTCAAAAACTTTAATAAAGTTTAATCCTCTGTGGTTTGTCTCGGCTGTACCATATAAGTACTGTAATAAAAAAAGCGGTGCTATTCCTTTTAAGTATTCTTTTTTTAATTCTTTTATGCAAGATGCCCTGTATATTAAGCTACAGGTCATGCGACTGTGATTTTTTAATGATTTTTTAAATTTTGTAAACGCTGCCGTTCATCAGTTTCTGATTGAATGTAGGGTTTTACGTACTTATTTGAACTCAGATAATCATTAAAATTAATTAACATGATAAAAAAAGGTCTTATGTTATTGAGCTTCTCTATAGCTTTCTTACATATTGGTTGCCAGTCTCACAAAGAAGAAAAAACCGAAAAAACAACATTTTCCGTAACTACTGCTTGCATAAAGGATACCGTGATATTTAAAGATTATGTTGCACAGATAAAATCTGTAAACCATATCGAAATCCGCGCTCAGGAAAAAGGATATCTACAGAAAATTTATGTGGATGAAGGGCAGTTTGTAAAAAAAGGACAGCTGTTGTTCAAAATTATGCCCAATCTTTACGAAGCCGATGTTAATCGTGCTAAGGCAGAAGCTGATTATGCACAGATTGAATATAAGAACACCAAACAACTTTACGATAATAATGTGGTAGCTGCCAACGAGCTTGCCATGTCAAAAGCAAGGTACAGTAAAGCTGCGGCAGAAGTGACCGCGATGAAAACACATTTGCAGTTTACCGAAATCAGGGCTCCCTTTGATGGGATCATAGACAGGTTCCATGTGCGTATAGGAAGCCTTATTGCGGAAGGCGATTTGTTAACCGAACTGGCTGATAACAGTAAAATGTGGGTATACTTTAATGTTCCGGAAACCGAATACCTTGACCATATGGCTGCGAAACCGCAAGCCGAACCGCTTCATGTCGGTTTAAAAATGGCGAACGGAAAGATGTTTGAAAATGAAGGAGTGGTAGAAACAATTGAAGCCGATTTCGATAACGAAACGGGTAACATTGCCTACCGCGCAACGTTTCCTAATCAGAAAGGACTGTTGCGTTTCGGTCAGACTGGTAATGTCGTGATCAGCAAGCCATTTAAAAATGCCCTGCTTATTCCGCAAAAGGCAACTTTTGAAGTACTGGATAAAAAATATGTTTTTGTAGTTACAAAAGATGGCATCGTTAAAACACGTGAAATTAAAATTGAGGCAGAAATTCCTCATGTGTATTTGGTTCAATCGGGGCTTCAAAAAAACGATAGGATTCTTATAGATGGACTTCGCCTTGTAAAGGAAAACGAGAAGATAAGCTACAAATTCATCACTCCTCAAAAAGCATTGTCTAGCCTTGAGCTGTATGCTGAGTAAATAACTTGAAAAAATGTTTAAAAAAATGATACACAGACCGGTATTCGCAATCGTAATATCGGTCATAATCCTCTTTATAGGCTCATTGGCTATTAAGCAGCTGCCTACATCACAGTTCCCACAAATTGCACCAACAACCGTTAGCATTTTCATTGCTTATCCGGGGGCAAGTGCGGATGTACTGGTGAAGTCGTCACTTATTACGTTAGAAAATGCGATCAACGGTGTACAGGGTATGCGATATATATCTACCGATGCTACCAGTGCCGGTGAAGCTACGCTTAATGTGGTTTTTGATCCGGGAACCGACCCAAATGAAGCCGTGGTACTGGTTAAGACACGTGTAGATCAGGTAATGCCGCTGCTTCCTGAACTTGTTCAAAAAGAAGGTGTGATTGTTACACCTGTTCAGCCAAGTATGTTGATGTATGTAAACCTGTACAGTAAAAATAAAAGTATGGACGAAAAGTTTCTGTACAATTATGCAACCGTAAATATCATTCCCGAGATCAACAGGGTGCCTGGTATTGCCAAAGCACAGATTCTGGGTAGCCGCCGGTATGCTATGCGTATTTGGCTGAATCCCGAACGCATGCGTGCGTACAATGTTTCTGTTGATGAGGTAATGACGGCGATCGGTGAACAAAGTATCATTGGTCGTCCGGGAAGGATCGGACAGAGCTCGGGTATTGCCGCACAGTCTTTGGAATACGTACTTACATATAAAGGGCAGTACAATAAACCCGAAGAATATGAGGGCATTATCATACGGGCAAATTCTAAAGGTGAAAACATTAAGCTGAAAGATATTGCAAAAGTTGAATTGGGTAGTGAGTTCTTTGACATCTATTCAAATTTAGATGGTGATCCGTCTGCATCTATTATGCTTAAACAGAATTATGGAAGCAACGCAAACGAAGTCATTGAACAGGTAAAGCTTAAACTCGAGGATATGAAACAGAACTTTCCGCCGGGGGTAGATTATAAGATCAGTTATGATGTGTCGCAGTTTCTGGATGCGTCTATTGAACAGGTGTTGCACACCCTGCGCGATGCCTTTATACTAGTAGCCGTGGTAGTGTTTATTTTCTTGGGCGACTGGCGTTCAACCGTTATTCCTATCATAGCCGTACCGGTATCATTGATCGGAGCCTTCTTTGTAATGCAGCTTTTCGGGCTGTCTATAAATCTGGTGACCTTATTTGCACTGGTGTTGGCAATTGGTATTGTGGTCGATGATGCCATTGTGGTGGTGGAAGCGGTTCATGCTAAAATGGAAGAAAAACACATTTCTTCATACAAAGCCGTTAAACAGGTTATGGGCGAAATAAGCGGTGCCATTATAGCAATTACCATGGTTATGGTATCGGTATTTCTGCCTATTTCGTTTATGACCGGACCGGTGGGTACTTTTTACCGGCAGTTTTCTATAACTATGGCAAGCGCTATTGTTATTTCTGCAGTGATTGCCCTTACGCTCACACCTGTCCTATGTGCCATGTTGCTAAAAAACAATCACGGAAAACCTAAAAAAGTGAATGTGCTTACGCGCTTTATCGATGCGTTTAACAGGGGATTCGATAAACTTACGGGTAAATATGTTGGGATTTTGAAAAAAATCGTCAATAGAAAATCGGTTACCTGGACGGTTTTACTAGTTTTTTGTGCGGGAATTTATGTTCAGAACCAGTTTCTGCCCGGAGGGTTTATTCCGAGTGAAGATCAGGGTACGGTGTATGCGGTTATCCAGACGCCGCCGGGATCAACTCTGGAGCAGACCAATCAGGTAGCACGAAATCTTCAAAAAATATGTAAGGAAGTGGAAGGTGTTGAATCTGTTGCTTCATTGGCGGGATACGAAATAATGACTGAAGGTCGCGGTTCTAATGCGGGTACCTGTTTGATTAATCTGAAAAGCTGGGGCGACCGGGAGCATACGGTTACCGAAATTATGGAGGAACTGGAAAGTAAAACCAGAAATCTGGGAGCTGTGATCGAATTTTTCGAACCGCCTGCAATCCCGGGATTTGGTTCTTCAGGTGGATTTTCTATGCGTCTGCTTGATCAGAATGCATCAACCGATTATCATGAGTTCGATAAAATCAATAAGGAATTCATGGCGAATCTTGGTAAACGGAAAGAACTTACGGGTGTGTTTACCTTTTTTGCTGCCAATTATCCGCAGTACGAGTTGGAGTTTGACAACAGTGCTGCCATGCAGAAAGGGGTATCTATTGGTAAGGCTATGGAAAACCTGAATATTTTGGTGGGTAGTACCTACGAACAGGGCTTTATACGTTTCGGTCAGTTCTTTAAGGTTTACGTACAGTCGTCGCCGGAATTCCGAAGTCTGCCTTCCGATATTTTAAACCTGTATGTAAAAAACGATACGGGTGAAATGGTTCCGTATTCTTCTTTTATGAAGTTGAAGAAAACCCAGGGACCTAACGAAATTACTCGTTATAATATGTATAATTCGGCGTCTATACGCGGGCTCCCGGCACCAGGTTATACCACTGCAGATGCTATTGCGGCGATTAATGAAACAGCCGTAAAAACACTGCCGCACGGTTATAAGATTGCCTGGGAAGGTCTGTCTTTTGATGAAGCCCAAAGGGGTAACGAGGCTCTGTACGTTTTCGGTGTGGTGCTAATATTTGTTTATTTAGTACTCGCAGCACAGTATGAAAGTTTTATACTGCCGCTTGCCGTGATTTTATCGTTGCCTGTGGGTGTTTTCGGATCGTTCTTTATGTTAAAGGCAATGGGGCTTGCAAATGACATTTATGCACAGGTGGGACTCATTATGCTTATTGGTCTGCTGGGTAAAAATGCGGTGCTTATCGTAGAATATGCCGTCCAGAAAAGACTCGGAGGAGCTACCATTTTAGATGCTGCTGTTGAAGCTGCCACTGTACGTTTCCGTCCGATCCTTATGACGTCTTTTGCATTCATCGCCGGATTGATTCCTTTGATTTTTGCACACGGTGCAGGAGCAATTGGTAACCATACGATAGGGGCATCGGCATTGGGCGGTATGTTCTTTGGAACGGTGTTCGGGGTACTGGTTATTCCGGGGCTTTATGTGATTTTCGCAAAACTGGCAGACGGAAGAAAGATGATTAAAAATGAAGATGAAACGCCTTTAACAAAAGATATTTACTAATATGAACAAACACATAATATACAAATACACAGCAACCGTCTGCGTACTTTTAAGCATCGCAGCCTGTAAATCGTTAAATGTTCCGGAAAAGCTTGAAAATCGTTCGGTTCCCGATTCGTATGCTACAGTACAGATTGACAGTCTGAACTCGGCTAAGATGAACTGGAACGAATATTTTAAGGATGCCAATCTGCAGAAGCTCATCGAAACAGCTTTTCAGAATAATCAGGAATTGAATATTATCTTACAAGAAATCGAAATTTCTAAAAATGAAATTCGTGCACGAAAAGGAGAATACCTGCCTTCTGTAGGTTTAAAAGCGGGTGTTGGAGTTGAAAAGGCAGCCCGTTATACAAATATCGGGGCAATGGAAGCTACAACAGAGATAAAACCGGGGAAGGAGATGCCGGAACCACTGGCAGATTTTGGAATAGGGGCGTATGCCGAATGGGAAGCTGATATCTGGGGAAAACTTCACAATGCAAAAAAAGCAGCGGTTAACAGGTATCTGGCATCGGTGGAAGGTCAGCATTTCATGAAGACCAATCTTGTGGCAGAAATAGCAGAATCGTATTACGAACTGCTGGCATTAGACAACGAACTGGAAATTGTACAGCAGAATATCCAGATTCAGAACAGTGCCTTTCAAATAGTGAAACTTTTAAAGCAGTCTGCTCGTGCTAACGAACTGGCGGTGAAAAGGTTTCAGGCTCAGGTACTGAAAACTAAGGCGCTGCAATACCAAATTCAGCAGAAGATTGTGGAAACCGAAAATCAGATTAATTTTTTGGTGGGAAGATTTCCGCAACATGTGGATCGCAGTACTGCCGAATTTGTAACCATGGTTCCGCAGGCTGTTTATACAGGTTTGCCAGCAGATCTGCTGGCAAACCGCCCGGATATCAAACAGGCCGAAATGGAACTGGCTGCTGCCCGGTTGGATATAAAATCGGCGAAGGCACGTTTCTATCCGTCATTGGGAATTTCTGCAGGTATCGGTTACCGTGCATTCAACCCTGCATATTTGTTCAATCCGCAGTCGTTGCTTTATTCTCTTGCCGGCGATCTGGCAACACCGCTCGTTAACCGAAATGCCATAAAAGCAGCGTACTACAATGCAAATACCAAGCAGATTCAGGCAGTTTACACATACGAGCAGACAATCTTAAAGGCGTATATCGAAGTAGCAAACCAACTGTCTAAAATTGACAACCTGCAAAATACTTACGATCTTAAAACACAGGAAGTTGATGCACTTACACAATCGGTTACCATTTCAAACGATCTGTTTAAATCGGCACGTGCAGATTACATGGAAGTACTGCTTACACAGCGCGAAGCTCTGGAAGCAAAGTTTGAACTGGTGGAAACCAAAATGCTGCAGTTAAAAACAACCGTGGCTATTTATAGGGCGCTTGGTGGCGGTTGGAACAATTAGTGAAATTTAAGTTTTAAAGCACAAAAATATCGTTGTGCGAAGTATTGTAAAAAGCGACTTGTAAAAGTCGCTTTTTCTTTTGTATTTAGAATTTAAAAACGTTCGTCGGTAACTTCTTTATTAACCATACTGTCGGTAATACTACCTTTTTCAACTGTTTACGAAATAGAATGAATCATATTGGAGTTGTCACCACATGCGAAAATACAGAGAACGGTTGTTCTTTGTATACTGTCAATCTTTATAACGAGTATCAGTCAGCTCGCAACCTAACAAAACAGGTAGGTCTGAATGCTGAGTGAAAGGTAACGCGGTATAGAGTATCCTATATTCCATTAAATCTCCATCATCAAAAATTATATTTGTAAGGTATGTGTTTTCATGATACTTCTTTAATTTAATATTATTTCTTTTCAGTTTTTCTAGTTGTTCACCTGTAAATTCAGACTTGCCAGATGTAATGATGGTTATTCGGTGTATGAGGTTGCAAGTGTTGCAATACGGAAATCCTTTTCACCGTTTGCTATTATGGCGGTTTTTTTGTTTCGGAATTTGTAACTTTGAGCACGGATAGTGTACAATGGAAATCCCCAACATTATAAAAAAAACTTAAATGTACCGTGTGAAATGAAGTTCTATAATCATTTTACTTTTTCCTCAAAACCACCAACTTTTCAGTTAGCGTAACAATATCAAACCCAAAATGTTCGGCGATGTATTCAAAAGTTTTAAAAGTATAGATGGATACGTGGGTTAAGTCTTTACGATAATACCAATGTTTAAAATCGGTTTGATTGTTGTATAAATGTGTTTTCACAATTAAGAGTCCGCCAACTTTTAGAATAGCGTTTAATTTGTTTATCTCTTCAAAAGGATTATAAAAATGCTCAAATACTTCACAGCTAAAGATATAGTCATATTTCTGATTTAAGTAAGAAGTATCCGGATAAAAATACGGATCATACAAATGAACCTGATAACCTTTTTCTATGAGCTGTTTACTAATCACAGGTCCTTTTCCGCATCCATAGTCCAATCCCAGCATGTCTGTTGTACAATGTTCCAATATGGTGTTTGTTACAGGTGCGGTAAAATTTTGATAGCCTGTATCGTTAACATCGTTATTATGATTTTCGTAATGACTTTTTTCTTTTTCCTTATTAAAAAATAAATCATCCCGTTTTATATACCCGTGACAGGCAGAACAAATATAATATTCTTCATCAGCTTTATCAACTAATAGAGTTTGACACAATGTACAGTTCATTTTGATAATTTTAATAGTGATACAGGCTAAAGATACAGCCTGTTAATTTGTAATATCATTTTTTGTAATCACAAAACAGAAAAATTTTTCTTGTGTAAAAATAGTATATTTGTACTATGAACGAACATTTAAATCCAACCAACGAAAATTATTCGAACGAAGAAATTGATGTAGAAAGAAAACTGCGTCC
The DNA here is from genome assembly GCA_040391685.1 of Paenimyroides baculatum. Lineage (GTDB taxonomy): Bacteria > Bacteroidota > Bacteroidia > Flavobacteriales > Flavobacteriaceae > Flavobacterium > Flavobacterium baculatum_A. The sequence continues at coordinate 26,228 of JBEBXJ010000008.1, read as the reverse complement.
GCTCTCGTTTGATGATTTTGCCGGTCAAGATCAGGTATTAGAAAATTTAAAGGTGTTTGTAAAAGCAGCCAATATGCGTGGCGAAGCTTTAGACCATACGTTGTTTCACGGACCTCCTGGTTTGGGAAAAACAACCCTTTCTAATATTTTGGCGAACGAATTAAATGTAGGTATCAAGATAACATCAGGTCCGGTGTTAGATAAACCTGGTGATTTAGCGGGGTTGCTTACGAATCTGGAAGAACGCGATATTTTATTTATCGATGAAATTCACAGGTTAAGCCCCGTTGTTGAAGAATACTTGTATTCGGCAATGGAAGATTTCAAGATCGATATCATGATCGAATCCGGTCCTAATGCCCGTTCGGTTCAAATCAACCTGAATCCGTTCACATTAGTTGGAGCAACTACTCGTTCGGGTTTGTTGACAGCACCTATGCGTGCACGTTTCGGAATTCAAAGCCGTTTGCAGTATTATAACATTGAACTTTTATCCACCATTGTAGAACGCAGCGCAGCTATATTAAAAGTGCCTATTGATTTTGAAGCAGCGATAGAAATTGCCGGTCGAAGCCGTGGAACACCTCGTATTGCCAATGCGTTGTTACGTAGAGTTCGAGATTTCGCACAGATTAAAGGCAACGGACGTATCGATATTGAAATTTCACGTTTTGCCTTAAAAGCGTTGAATGTTGATAAATATGGATTGGATGAAATGGATAACAAGATCCTTTCAACCATCATTGAAAAATTCAAAGGCGGTCCGGTAGGTTTATCAACCTTGGCAACGGCTGTTTCAGAAAATTCGGAAACCATTGAAGAAGTGTATGAACCGTTCCTTATTCAGGAAGGATTTCTTTACCGTACACCGCGCGGACGTGAAGTTACCGAAAAAGCATACACCCATTTGGGCAAACAGAATTTAGGCAGACAAGCAGGTTTGTTTAACGATCATGACTAACAAAGAAAAATATACACAGTTTATAAAACAGAAAGCCCAGGATTTGGGCTTTTCTTATTGTGGTATTTCACAAGCAGATTTTTTAGAGAAAGAGGCACCTCGTTTGGAAAATTGGTTAAAAAACAACATGCACGGCGAAATGAAGTATATGGAAAATCATTTCGATAAACGATTAGATCCGCGATTGCTGGTTCCCGGTGCAAAATCGGTTGTTTCGTTACTATTGAATTATTTTCCTTCACAACAGCAAAATCCCTACGCCTATAAAATTTCAAAATACGCTTACGGCGAAGATTATCATTTTGTGATAAAAGATAAGTTGAAAGATTTGCTTCATTTTATTAACGATGAAATAGGCGAGGTCGATGGTCGGGTTTTTGTCGATTCGGCTCCGGTGTTGGATAAAGCCTGGGCTGCAAAAAGTGGTTTGGGATGGGTTGGTAAAAACAACAATTTAATCAGAAAAACCGAAGGATCTTTCTTTTTTGTAGCCGAATTAATCATTGATTTAGAGTTAATGTACGATACCGCTACAACCAATCACTGTGGTTCGTGTACTGCCTGTATCGACGCCTGCCCAACCCAGGCAATAGAGTCGCCTTATATTGTTAACGGGAGTAAATGTATTTCGTATTTGACTATTGAACTGAAAGACGCCATTCCTGATGAATTCTCCGGAAAGTTAGACGATTGGATGTACGGTTGCGATGTCTGTCAGGATGTTTGTCCGTGGAACCGTTTTGCAAAACCGCATAACGAGTCTTTGTTTCAACCAAAACCTACTTTAATTGATTACGACAAGCAGCAATGGAACGATTTAACAAATGAACTGTTCAACGAAATTTTTAAAAAATCGGCTGTAAAACGTACCAAATATTCGGGGTTGATGAGGAATATCGCGTTTGTTGAAAAGAAATAGAAAAATAGATCTTTTAATATTCCATTTATATTTGCATTGAATATTATTTTTAATGATTATCGGAAAGCTTGTACCAAAGAGAATGTATTAACCGGTCGTCAGTTCGAGCCCGTCGAGAACTTATAATTAACAACTTCTCGATACGCTTCACTGCGTTACGCTACTCGAAACGACGTCTTATCTACATACAATAAGTCGTAATAAATATAATTTGGTAGAACGTCCCAGATAGTCATTTTATTTTTTATTGAGATCATTTAAGTGTTTACCTTGATGATTTAAAAATCTGGGATGTTTCGGTTCTCCAATGGCTTGTTGTCTGTAAATACTGTTGTGTCCCGATAACAGATAAGCAACAACGCAAGCGATAGTAGCATAAACACCACATTCAGCACCAAACAGTTCAATAGCCATTATACTGCACGCAATAGGTGTGTTAGCTGCACCTGCAAAAACGGCAACAAATCCCATTCCTGCTAAAAGTCCTGTTGGTAAAGGTATAAAGCAGCTTAACGCACTTCCTAATGTTGCACCTATAAAGAACAACGGTGTAACTTCGCCACCTTTAAACCCTGCTGATAATGTGATAATGGTAAAAATCATTTTCAAAGCGAAATCGTAAGCAGGTAATTGATTGTCGAAAGAACTTACAATAGTGGGAATACCTAACCCGATGTATTTTGTTGTGCCTATTGCCCAAACTGCCAACGCTACAATAGTACCACCGATTAAAGGGCGTAAGGGCGGATAAGCAATTTTTGATTTAAAAACTGCACTTGCTTTATGTATGGTTTTGCTGAATGTTGCAGAACATAACCCAAAAATTATTCCTGCAATAATTGCATAAAGGATATTTAAGAATGAAATATCGGGAATAAAGTTAATGTGGTAATGTGTGTGCTGTGTCTGCCAGAGTTTGGTTACTAAATCGGCAATAATAGAAGCTGTAAACGCAGGAAAAATAGCATCATATTTTAGCCGCCCGATTAAGAAAACTTCCAACCCAAAAATTGCACCTGCCAACGGAGTACCGAACACAGAGCCGAACCCTGCGGAAATAGCAGCGATAATTAAAATTTTACGTTCACTTTCTGTAAGGCGAAAAGGCTTACTAAATTGGTCAGCAATAGCCCCTGCCATTTGGAGCGCTGTTCCCTCACGTCCTGCCGATCCGCCAAAAAAATGTGTTGCCAAAGTTCCGATATATACAAACGGAGCCATACGGAAAGGAATAATTTTTTTAGGATCATGAATGGTATCAATAAGAAGGTTGTTTCCTGCTTCAATGTCTTTGCCTAAATAATGATAGAGCAACCCAATGAAAAAACCACCAATTGGCAATAATGCTATTAACCATAAATGAGTTTCCCTAAAATCAGTTACCCAATCCAAAGACTGTAAAAAAACTGCAGAAGCAGAACCGATTAATATTCCGATAAATAAACAAATTAATGTCCATTTCAGAATATAAGGTATAGCAGGATAGTGTCTGAAAAATACTTTTGCTGATAATTTGATTTTTTTGCTGAATGACTTTCTTTTATTTAATGACATAATTACCTGATTAAAATGTTAATACACTTAATTTAATCAGGCGTCATCAGCTTTTTAAAGCGGTTGGGTAAGGAAGAACACCATTTCCTTATTTTGTCTGTTGCAAAGGTAATAAATTGTTTATAACTAAATCAGTAATAGAGTATTTTTTACTTGAATGCATTTAAAACGATTAAACAAAATTAAATTTCAATAAAAAGATGAGTTTTAACTTTCAGTTTTCAAAATTTACAACTGAAACTAATTTATTTATCGTTCAAAAAAACATTTTTTATTTTCTTAAATTCATAATAGCTTGGTATATTTGTTACTTATCAAAAAACGAAATCATGCACAAAGATTCAAAAAGAAGAGAAGCTTTATTATATCACGCAAAACCAAAACCGGGTAAAATTGCCGTAGTACCAACAAAACCTACAAGTACACAACGCGATTTGGCATTGGCTTATTCACCAGGAGTTGCTGAACCTTGTCTGGAAATCGAAAAAAATCCCGAAAATGCCTATAAATACACAGCTAAAGGAAACTTGGTAGCAGTTATTAGTAACGGAACCGCAGTTTTGGGCTTGGGCGATATTGGTGCATTGGCATCAAAACCGGTAATGGAAGGTAAAGGCTTGCTGTTTAAGATTTTTGCTGATATCGATGTTTTTGATATTGAAGTTGATACAAAGAATGTTGATGATTTTGTAAAGATCGTTAAGGCTTTGGAACCAACATTTGGCGGAATTAATCTGGAAGATATTAAAGCACCGGAGTGTTTTGAAATTGAACGTCGTTTAAAGGAAGAAATGAATATTCCTGTAATGCATGATGATCAGCACGGAACGGCGATTATTTCCGGCGCTGCATTAATCAACGCGTGCGAATTACAGAAAAAAGATATTAAGGATGTAAAAATCGTTGTTAATGGTGCCGGTGCCGCAGCAATTTCGTGTACGCAGATGTATATTTCGGTGGGTGCAACAAAAGAAAACATCGTAATGCTAGACAGCAAAGGTGTTATTCGTGCCGATCGTGAAAATTTAGATCCGTCAAAAGCCGTTTGGGCAACAAGCCGTGATATTCATACGTTGGAAGATGCTATGAAAAATGCCGATGTTTTCATTGGATTGTCTGCAGCAAACGTACTTTCTGCCGACATGTTAAATACCATGGCTCCTGATCCTATTGTTTTGGCAATGGCAAATCCAAACCCTGAAATTGCATACGATTTGGCAATGGCAACCCGTAAAGACATCATTATGGGAACAGGTCGTTCCGATTTTCCAAACCAGGTAAATAATGTATTAGGGTTTCCGTTTATTTTCCGCGGCGCATTAGATGTTCGTGCAACAAAAATTAACGAAGAAATGAAGCTTGCAGCCGTTTATGCGTTGGCAAATCTGGCAAAAGAAACAGTTCCGGAACAGGTAAATATTGCGTATGGGGCAAAAAAATTAAGCTTTGGTAAAGATTACATCATTCCTAAACCTTTTGATCCACGCTTAATGACCGAAATTCCGCCGGCAGTTGCAAAAGCAGCAATAGAATCGGGTGTGGCAACAGAACCTATTAATAACTGGGTAGCATACCGCGATGAATTGTCAGACCGAATGGGATCAGATAACAAATTGGTTCGTATGTTAATGAACCGTGCAAAAATGGATCCTAAAAAGGTAGTTTACACCGAAGCCGATCAGTTAAATGTATTAAAAGCTGCACAAATTGCTTACGAAGAGGGTATTGCAATTCCAATTTTATTAGGAAATAAAGAAATTATTTTAGAATTAAAAAATGAAATAGGATTTGATGCTGACGTTGCAATCATTGATCCAAAAACCAAAGAAGAAGCAGACCGTAGAAATCGTTACGCAGATTTCTTTTGGAATTCAAGAGAACGAAGAGGCGTAACATTGGTTGATGCCCAAAAACTAATGCGCGACCGTAGTTATTTTGCATCTATGATGGTGTTGCAGGGCGAGGCCGATGCAATGCTTTCAGGTTATTCACGCAGTTACCCTACATCGTTAAAACCAGTGTTAGATTTAATTCCGCGTGCAAATGGTGTATCAAAAGTAGCATCAACCAATTTAATGCTTACCAATCACGGTCCTATGTTTTTGGCAGATACGGCGGTGAACCCAAACCCAACCGCAGACGAAATTGCAAAAATTGCGCTAATGACCAGCTACGTGGTAAAAATGTTTGGTATTGATCCTGCTGTTGCAATGGTGTCTTTCGGTAATTTTGGATCATCAAAAGATGAATCTCCAAAGAAAATGCGTAAAGCAGTAGAGTTCCTACACCAGCAATACCCGGAAATGATTGTTGACGGGGAAATCCAAATGGATTTTGCGCTGAACCAGCAAATGCTGAAAGACAAGTTTCCGTTCTCTAAACTAGTCGGTAAAAAAGTCAATACTTTGGTTTTTGCTAATTTGGATGCTGCAAATACCACCTATAAAATGTTAAAAGAATTGAACGGTGCTACATCAATAGGTCCAATTTTATTAGGTTTAGATGCTCCTGTACACGTTTTTCAGTTAGGTGCAAGCGTTGAAGAAATGGTTAATATGACAGCTGTGGCGGTGATTGATGCACAGGAAAAAATCGCCCGAAAAAAGAACATATAGTTTTATAAAATATACCAAAGACAATAAGCGTTCATTTATAAATTAAATTTTCTATTTTTGAAGAAATTTAAAGGAAAAAAATGATTGCATTTTTAAAAGGTCGGTTGGTTGAAAAAACTCCTACAGATATTATAATAGATTGCAACGGAATTGGCTATCAAGTACATATTTCGTTGCATTCTTATTCTTTGATTAAAGATTCAGAGGCAATTCAAATTTACACCTACTTACAAATAAAGGAAGACGCACATATTTTATACGGCTTTTTTGAAAAGACAGAACGAGAGCTTTTTAAATTATTAATTTCTGTTTCGGGGATCGGTGGCAATACGGCACGCAACATGCTATCTTATGTTTCGCCGAAAGATCTGATACATGCAATTGCATCTAACGATGTAAAAACCATACAGTCTATAAAGGGTATCGGGCTAAAAACAGCACAACGCGTTATATTGGATTTGCAGGAAAAAGTGCAAAAATTATATGGTTTAGAAGATTTATCTGCACCTGTAAACAATACAAATGCAGATGAAGCGTTATCTGCTTTAGAAGTTCTTGGTTTTGTGCGTAAAACTACCGAAAAGGTTGTTAAAAAAATCGTTGAACAAAATCCGGAAGTTACTGTGGAGCAAATTATTAAGTTGGCATTAAAAGGGTTGTAAGATTTTGAGAGCATCTTCACGTATATACATTTATTTAAAGTACTTTTTTTTAGTTATCTTTTTAGGTAACACAGCGCCACTATTGGCACAAATTGATGAAACCGAAGAAGAAACCGTAATTATCCGCGGTGCCATTTCTTTGAAAGATGTAGACAGTATCATGAAAATGTACACCTACGATCCGGTTTCAGACAAGTACTTGTACACGGTTACAAACAACGACTATAATTTGGAGTATCCTATGGTGCTTACCCGTAAGCAATACGAGGATATTTTGCTGAAGGCAGCCATGCGCGAATACTACTCAAAACGTCTTGCCGCTGCCGAAGACCGATTGACAGAAGAAGAAAAGAAAGACTTACTGCCGGGATATTATGTGAACTCCAAACTTTTTGAAACCATTTTCGGTGGCAATACTATTGATGTGAAGCCAAGTGGTAATGTAGAATTAGATTTGGGTATTCGATTTTCAAAACAAGATAACCCGATAATATCGCCAAGAAACCGCCGAACTTTTGCCCTGGATTTTAACCAACGCATCAATTTAAGTTTACAGGGAAAAGTAGGTACACGTTTAAATACCGATATCAATTTTAACAACCAGTCAACTTTAGATTTTCAAAAACAGATGCTGAAGTTAAACTACGAACCCGATGAAGATGCCATTCTTCAGGGTATCGAAATAGGTAACGTAAGCATGCCCGTGAATAATTCGCTGGTACGTGGTGCACAGAACCTGTTTGGTATAAAAACCAAACTGCAGTTTGGACGTACAACTATTACGGGTGTTGTTTCTAAACAAACATCAGAACGAAGAACTATTGTTGCCGAAGGTGGCGGTACGGTAGAAAATTTTGAAATGTTTGCTTTGGATTACGAGCAGAACCGAAACTTTTTCTTATCACAGTTCTTTAGATACCAGTACGATAATGCCTTAAGAAATTATCCTTACATAGACAGCCGTGTGCGAATTACCCGGGTGGAGGTTTGGGTAACCAACCGTCAAAATCGTGTGGGGCAGACAAACAATAACATGCGTAACATCATTGCCCTTCAAGATTTGGGAGAGGCACGTTTAAGCAACGCAAATACAGATCGTATCATTGGGTTAGATCTAACGGCAAACCCAACATTTTTTGGGAATTCCCAAATTAATGCACCGGTTGATAATGAAAATAACCAGTTTAATCCGGAAGCAATTGGAAGCAATTTTTTAAATGAAGGAATCCGCCAGATAAATACTGCACAAGCTGGGTTTAATATTCCGGTTACAGAAGGGCGTGATTATGTGAAGTTGGAAAATGCCCGTAAATTGGTAGATAACGAATTTAAGTTTCATCCGCAGTTGGGATACATTACCCTTCAGCAGCCTTTGAATAATGACGAAGTGTTGGCGGTAGCGTTTGAATATACCATTGGTGGGAAAGTTTACAAAGTAGGAGAGTTTGGAACCGATGGAATTGATGCTACAGTAATCGGGCAGGATGGTAACAATCAAGACATTCCAACCACACAGAGTTTGGTCTTGAAGATGTTGAAAAGTACATTGGCATCTGTAGATGAACCTGTTTGGGATTTAATGATGAAAAACATGTATCAGATTCCTAACGTAAGATATCTTGAAAAAGATGGTTTCCGTTTAAACATCATGTACACTGATCCTTCTCCGTTAAACTATATTTCTCCTGTTGCAGGAACAACTTTACCCGAAGATGTGGCAAATACGCCACTGTTAAATGTGTTTAATTTAGACCGATTGAATTCAACCGATGATCCGCAAAATGGTGGCGATGGTTGGTTCGATTATATCGCCAATAATCCTACAAGCAATCCTTTTAATAATAACAATCAGGGTGGGGGTTACGGAAATAATAATAACTCGGGCCTACAGAATAACAATAAGTTTGAAGGGATTACCGTAGATGAAGAAAACGGAAGGGTTATCTTTACAACCGTTGAGCCTTTCGGGGAGCATCTGTTTAAGAAACTTTCCGGCGGAACTTCCGAAAATTATGATGTAGATGCAAGTTACAATCCCAACCAGAAAAAGTACGTTTATAAAAATCTGTACCGCAATACGTACACCAAAGCGTTACAAGACAGTGAAAAAAATAAGTTTCAGTTAAAAGGAAAAGCAACCAGCGCTGCAGGCGATGGTATTTCTATTGGTGGATGGAATATTGCACAGGGATCTGTTGTGGTAACTGCCGGTGGTAGAACCTTGATAGAAGGTGCCGATTATAACGTGGATTATCAGCGCGGGATGGTTCAGATTTTAGATCCGGGCTTACGAGAAAGTAATACACCTATAGAAATTTCTGTGGAAGAAAACACAATGTTTTCACAAAACCGCCGAAACTTTTTTGGTGTACACGTAGATCATCAGGTAAATGATAAATTAATTTTAGGAGCTACTTATTTGCGTTTAACCGAACAGCCGTTAACCGTAAAATCAAACTATGGCGAAGAATCGGTTAACAATACCATTTATGGTTTCAATGTCAATTACTCTACCGATGTACCTTTCTTAACGCGTTGGGTAAACAAACTGCCGAATATCGATACCGATGTAATGTCAACCTTAACCTTTAAAGGAGAATTTGCCTATTTAAAACCGGGTGCATCCAAATTGGATCAATTGAATGGTGAAGCTACTTCTTTCATTGAAAATTTCGAAGGAACCCAAAGCAATATCGATGTACTGAACCCAACCATGTGGTTTTTATCATCGGTACCTGTTGGTTTCGGTGAAAATTTTACCGATTTGCAGTCGGGTTATCGCAGGGCAAAAATGTCGTGGTACAACATTGATCAGATTTTTTACAGTCCGTACCGTCGCCCGGATAGTGTAACCGACGCCATGATTTCATCGAACAAAACCCGCCGTATCAACAAAGAAGAACTTTTTCCTTCTATGGATGTGGCGCAAGGCGAATTACTAACCATAAATCCGTTAAACTTAACATACTATCCTAAAGAACGCGGACCGTATAACTTTAATCCGCAGTTTCTGGTAAGTAACGAACTTCCGAATCCACAGCAAAACTGGGCAGGTATCATGCGTTCCATCTCTTCAACCAATTTTGAACAGGCAAATGTGGAATACATCGAGTTTTGGATGATGGATCCTTATACGGGTAATGCCGGGGATATTTCAAATCCTACAAATACAGGAAAAGTATATTTTAACCTTGGTTATATTTCTGAAGATATTTTACAGGACGGTATGAAGCAGTACGAAAACGGATTGCCTACGCCTGGAACAAACGCACCAACCATCAGTTCGGTTTGGGGTAAGGTTCCCGCATCTACCGCATTGATTTATGCTTTTGATACCGATGCAAATAACCGTGCTTATCAGGATGTTGGTTTAGACGGATTGAATGACGAAGAAGAAAAAGCCAAGTTTACGCAATTTGCGGGCATGGCGGATCCTGCTGCAGATAATTACGAATTTTTCTTAACAGCGCAGGGCGATATTGTTTCGCGCTATAAAAACTATAACGGTTTGCAGGGCAACACGCCTATACAGTTTACCGATACCAATCGTGGAAATACCAATTTACCTGATGTAGAAGATATTGATAACGATAATACCATGAATACCATTAATGCGTATTATCAGTACGAAATCAACGTAAATCCAAATCCTGTTATCGGTGAAAACTATGTGGTAGATGTACGTACTACTACCGAAAAGTTTTTAAACGGCAATAGTACTCCGGTAAAATGGGTACAATATAAAGTGCCTATTGTTGCAAGCCAGGAATATGCAGTAGGGGCAATTTCCGATTTACAGTCGGTACGTTTTATGCGTATGTTCTTAACAGGTTTCTCTGAAGAAGTTACGTTGCGTTTTGCTACCTTGAATTTGGTTCGAAGCGACTGGCGTCGATATACCGACAATCTGGTAGAAGATCCAAATATAATAGTACAGGGAACAAATACCGGTTTCGATGTTACTACATTGAATATTTTAAACAACTACGCACGTACGCCAATTCCGTATGTATTGCCTCCGGGTATCAGCCGTGAACGCGTAAATCAGAACAATACCATTATTAATCAGAACGAACAGGCATTGTCGTTACGTGTTTACAAGGCAAATTCAACCGTTTCGCCAGACGGTTTGGAACCTGATGATTCCAGAGCAGTATTTAAAAATGTAGGTAATATTGATATGCGTCAGTACAAAAAGCTGCGTATGTTTTTACACGCCGAAGCATTAGAAAGTGCTACAGATGGATCTAGGTTGAAAGACGATGAGATGGTGGCATTCATTCGTTTTGGTAACGATTTTACAAACAACTTCTATCAGGTGGAAATTCCGCTGAAGCTTACAGAATGGGGTACAACTATTTCAGAAGAAATTTGGCCGTTAGCCAATGAAATCGAATTACAGTTAGAATTGCTTACCAAGCTGAAGTTGATGCGTAACCGCGATCAAAATCAAGATCCAAATTTTATCTATTTTAAAAATGAAGATGAACTGGCTCCGGAATTGGCAAGTAAAATCAACAAACTGCGAATTGGTGTAAAAGGAAATCCGAACTTTGGAATGTTAAGAACCATAATGATCGGGGTGCGTAACAATACAAGGGTTCTTTATCAGGATACACCGCAATCGCCAAGAGATATTCGTGGAGAAGTTTGGTTTAACGAATTGCGTATGTCCGATATGACCAATAAAGGTGGTTGGGCAGCTGTAGGAACGGTTGATGCTAAAATTGCCGACTTTGCTGCAGTAACGGCATCGGTCAACAAGCAAACTATGGGTTTTGGTTCGTTAGAACAAGGTCCGCAGGAACGCAGTCGTGAAGATATTTTTCAATATAACGTTACCACGGCGGTAAATGCACACCAGTTGCTGCCTAAAAAATGGAATTTGAATATACCGTTCAGTTATTCGGTTGCCGAAGAAAAAATTACACCGGAATACGATCCTAACGATCCCGATATACGTCTGCAGGCAAAAATGGACGAAGCCCAAAGTCAGGAAGAACGCAAACAGATTAAAGACCGTGCTATTGAATATACCAAGCGTACAAGTATAAACTTTATCGGAGTAAACAAACAACGCGGACAAAATCAGAAGCAGCGTTTTTACGATGTGGAAAATTTAACGCTTTCGCACTCGTTCAACGAGGTACAGCAACATAATTTCGAAGTAGAACAAATGCTGGATCAGCAAGCACGTTCGTCGTTAGATTATGCATATTCGTTCAAGCCTTGGAATATCGAACCGTTTAAAAAAGCAGAAGGTTTAAAAAAGAACCGCTATTTAAAATTGTTCAGCGATTTCAATTTAAACCTGTTGCCGTCAAACGTCAGGTTCCATTCCGATGTATTGCGTCAGTACAACCAGCAGAAATACAGAATGATAGATGTGGAAGGTATCGAAATTCAACCCTTGTATCGTAGAAACTATTTCTTTAATTATAATTACGCGCTTAATTTTAACCTGACAAAAAGTTTAACTGTTAATTACACGGCATCTAACAACAATGTGGTTCGTAACTTTATGGACGAAAGTCGTAATGTAGATAATTCTCTGGGAATCTGGGATGGTTATTTTGATCAGGGAACGCCTAATATGCGTATGCAGAGTTTACAGTTAAGCTATAAATTGCCTTTTGATAAGATTCCATTTTTAGCTTTTATTAATAGTGATTATTCATATACTGGCGATTACAGTTGGCAACGTGCAACAGATGCTTTTTCAAATGTTGATTACAACGGTGTAAATTATCAGTTGGGTAACACCATACAAAATGCAAATACACACAACATTACCTCTACATTACAAATGGATGTTTTGTATAAGTATTTAGGCTTGGTAACAAGTAAACAAAAAAATCAAAAACCATCATCATTTTCCAGCCAGAAACCACAACCGGGGCAAAAAGTAGAGCGTAATAAAGAACTAACCGATAAAGAGAAAAAAGAACAAGGAGAAAAAGGTTCGGCTGCGTTAGATGCACTGATTAATTTGGTTACCATGGTTAAAACCGTAAATGTAACTTATCAGGAATCTAACGGTACGGTATTGCCAGGATATTTAGGCGGTTTAGGCTTTTTCGGAACATCGCGCCCTACACTTGGTTATGTGTTTGGTTCCCAAGAAGATGTTCGATACGATGCTGCACGCAAGGGCTGGTTAACCTACTATCCGGAATTTAACCAGGAATTCAGCCGCATGCATACCGAAAATCTATCTTTTAGAGCAGAAGTACGTCCTGTAGCTGATTTAACTCTTACGATTAATGCTGGAAAACAATACAGCACCAACATGTCTGAACAATACGATGTGGAAGACGGAATCTACAATTCGCGTTCGCCTTACGAATACGGAATGTTCCAAACATCCAACATTATGATCGGAACGGCATTCGGTAGAAGTGATGTAAATGGTTCGGCTGCTTTTGAACAGTTTAAGGCAAACCGTATTGCAGTAGCAAACCGTTTGGCACAAGCAAGAGGAATTGATTTGTCTGATCCGGCAAATATAGATGAATACGGCTATCCGGTAGGTTACAGCCGTACCAATCAGGAAGTTTTAATGCCGTCGTTCTTGGCAGCATATTCGGGTAGAGATATATCAAAACAAAACAACGGCTTTTTAAGAAGTATTCCGTTGCCAAACTGGGAATTAAGGTATAACGGACTGGCTAAATTAGGCTGGTTTAAAAATACCTTTACAAGGGTTACATTGTCTCATAAATATACTTCGGGCTATGCGGTAAACAATTTCCAGACAAATTATGAGTATCTGGAGAACCCGAACGCCTTGAATGCCGGTGGAAATTATCCTACTAAAAATGTGGTAAGTAATGTTACCATGGACGAACAATTTAGTCCCTTGATTAGAGTTGATTTCTTAACGAAATCGGGCATCGATTTTGGTATGGGAATTACTAAAGACAGAATGTTGTCTATGAGTTTTGATAATAATTTATTAACAGAAGTAAACGGAAACGAATACAGCTTTAAGTTGGGCTTTATTATTAAAGATGTTGGTTTTACAACAAATTTTGAAGGTGTTGCCAACGGCGGAAGAATTATAAGTGACATGCGTTTTGTAACCGAATTTTCATGGCGTCGTAACGAGACAATTATTCGTTATTTAGACTATAACAACAATCAGATTGGGGCAGGGCAGGATATTAAAAACATAAAGGTAAGTGCTGAATACGATTTTAGTAAGAATTTTACAGCTCGTTTTTATTACGAACACATGTTTTCTAAAGCAGTTATATCAACCATGTACCCGATTACAAATATCCGTTCGGGAATAACTTTAAGATATAATTTCGGAAATTAAACCGTAAAAATTTTTCAATTCTTAATAAAGTTATACATTTGCCTTAAAATATTAACACCATGAATATACCAGCTAATTTAAAGTACACAAAAGACCACGAGTGGGTTAGTTTAGAAGGCGACATTGCAACTGTTGGAATTACCGATTTTGCACAGAAAGAATTAGGAGACATCGTTTATGTAGAAGTGGAAACACTTGACCAAACGTTAGATCAGGATGAGGTTTTTGGAACGGTTGAAGCCGTAAAAACAGTATCTGATTTATTTTTACCTGTTTCTGGCGAAGTGGTAGAATTTAATGAAAACTTAGAAACAGAACCAGAATTGGTGAACACTGATCCTTATGCTGCAGGCTGGATGATTAAAGTAAAAGTTGCCGATACTGCACAATTTGATACTTTATTAACAGCAGATCAATATAAAGAATTAATAGGTGCATAATAAAAAGCTTATTGCCATAAGCTGGAATGTTTTAATATTGGTTTTCTGTTTGGTAAATCTATCAAACATCAACGAAGTTCAAAAAATACGCATTCCTAATTTAGATAAAGTTGTTCATTTTATATTTTATACAACATCGTCTTTTTTATGGTCTTGGGCGTTGCTGAATAAAAAGGCATCTGCTTTTAAATTAAATCTTACCTTAATTGTTTTTGGTTTGATTTTATTTGGTTTGCTGATTGAGTTTTTACAAGACATACTGCCAACACAGCGTTCGTTTGAATGGTTGGACGTACTTTGTAACACCTTGGGCGTTTTATTCGGAACCACCGTTTATTTAATATATACAAAATTTAAACCTCACAATTCGTGAGGTTTTTTTATTTTAGTAGCATGAAGAATGTAATCGATTTTTTAGACGCCACTTATCTTAAAACACCCCCACAGGCAAATCTTTCAAAGCTTGAAAACGATGCTGTTGTAGAAGAATTATTGCAAAATGCGGTAAAGTACAAATACAAATGCGTAATGATTCGCCCGGAATATGTTGCAACTGCTAAACAGTATTTGGTCAAAAACAAAAGCAAGGTTTTAGTAGGAACGGTTATTGATTTCCCGGATGGAACAGCTGATTTACAGGAGAAATTATCCCAGGCACAACTGGCTATTGATAACGGCGCAGATGATCTGGATTTTGTGATCGATTATCAAGCGTTTAAAAATGGAGATTTGGCATTGGTTCAAAATCAGGTAAAAGAATGTACCCTATTGTGTTTGCAGCATCACAAAACCGTGAAATGGATTATTGAAACGGCAGCATTGTCAAACAAAGAAATTATTCAGCTTACTACACTGATTAAAAATGTGGTGATCCGAAATTTTAAGGAAACCGATTATGCCAACGTGTTCGTAAAATCATCCACAGGTTTTTTCAAAACAAATAACAATCAGCCGAACGGTGCCAACCCACAGGTAATAACTCTAATGTTAGAAAATGCTACGCCATTATCGGTAAAAGCATCGGGCGGAATAAAAACCATGGAAGAAGTGTTGTTTTATCTGGATCTGGGGGTAAAGCGCATAGGAACATCTGCACAAAATGAAATAATTGAACAAAGCAATAAAGGCTTTTAATTACAAGCTGTATTTTAAATTATAGAATAGAAACGGACTGTTTTTAAAACATGAATAGCAACGGACTTTAGTCCATTTTAAAAGTATGAATAAATAAATGGCTTTAGCCAAATCTATAAATAGATTGATCTTAAGCATTTTTTATTAATTGCAATAGATTATACATTGCAAGCAATCCTTTTTTCGGTTTTGTTTAACACTTTAAAAGCGTAAATAGTTAGTTTTAAGATTTTTTTTAAAGTATATTTGCAAACCAAATTTCATCAGCAAACAAGTCATTTTGGAAACACCTTCATCAACAATAAAAGTTTCAGCGCTATCAGAATTTAAAAGTATAACCAAAGCAGGTTTAGCCATTAGCGTGGTTTTTTCTACTTTGGCAGGATATCTTTTGGCTGTGGAAGACTGGCAGCAGATCGATTTTATGAAACTGATGATGCTTGCAGTGGGCGGATATTGTATGGTGGGTGCATCAAACACATTTAATCAGATTATTGAAAAAGATCTGGATGCTAAAATGGATCGAACCAAAAACCGACCAATTTCATCTGGAAGAATGTCGAAAAACAGTGCATTCATTCTGGCTTCGGCATTAACGGTTGTTGGTTTGATAATTCTTTACATTGTAAGCCCTAAAACGGCAATGTTCGGTGCTATTTCCATCTTTTTATATACAAGTGTTTACACACCTTTAAAGCCGTTAACTCCATTGGCTGTTTTCGTGGGTGCTTTTCCCGGAGCCATTCCTTTTATGTTGGGTTGGGTTGCACATACCGATCAGTTTGGTATCGAAGCGGGAACACTTTTCCTGATTCAGTTTTTCTGGCAGTTTCCTCATTTCTGGGCATTGGGTTGGTTTTTGTTTAACGATTACGAAAAAGGCGGTTTTTACTTATTACCAACTCGTAAAAAAGATAAAAAAACAGCATTACAGGTTATTTTATACTGTGTTTGGTTGATCATTGCGTCGTTATTACCTGCAACGGGTTATACGGGTAGATTGTACTTATCGCCAATTGCAGCGGTATTGGTATTGGCAGCAGGTTTGTGGATGTTGTATGGCGGCGTGCAGTTGTATAGAAAACAAACAGATAAATCGGCAAAAACATTAATGTTGATAAGCGTAACATATATTACTTTAATTCAGATAATT
Source organism: Paenimyroides baculatum (assembly GCA_040391685.1). Classification (GTDB taxonomy): domain Bacteria; phylum Bacteroidota; class Bacteroidia; order Flavobacteriales; family Flavobacteriaceae; genus Flavobacterium; species Flavobacterium baculatum_A. The sequence goes on along the minus strand of JBEBXJ010000008.1, from coordinate 9,469 downwards.
TTTATTTTAGATAAATTCCTGCGATAATGAATATTGAAGAGATTAACAGAGAACAAATGCAGAAGGCAAAGGTATACAAAACCATGCTTATTTTTGCAATGGGAAGTATCGTAATGATTTTTGCGGGCTTAACAAGTGCTTATGTAATCAGTAAAAACCGTCCGGACTGGTTGAAAGATTTTGATTTGCCACAGGCTTTTTTATGGAGTACCATTGTAATTGTTTTAAGCAGTGTTACCTTTCACATGGCTAAAAAAGCTATAGGAAAAAACAACCGATCTTTAACTAGTATCATGTTGGGTGCAACCTTACTTTTAGGACTTCTTTTTGTGATATTGCAGTTTCAAGGATTCAATCAGGTAATTGCAGCAGGTTATTTTTTCACGGGTAGTCAAAGTACCATAACTACATCATTTTTATATGTGGTGGTTCTAGTACACATTGCCCATTTGGTAGGCGGATTAATTTCATTATTAATTGTAATTTATAATCATTATAAACAAAAATATAATGCATCTCAAACCCTTGGAATTGAGTTAAGTGTGATGTTTTGGCACTTTTTAGGGTTCTTGTGGTTGTATTTGTTTTTATTTTTTACTTTTTACAAATAGTCTTTTTACTTTTCTTTAAAAGAAAAAAGATGTAAATTTGGGAACTTTTTAACACTTAAACTTTTTATGGGAGCGACAGTTACTACAGCAGCGACTAAAGAAAAAATCTGGGAAGGTGGGGAAGATATTCATCCTCTTGGAGCGAGCTATGGGAAAATGATGATGTGGTTTTTTATCTTGTCTGATTCATTAACATTTGCAGGATTTCTTGCTGCGTATGGATTTACAAGATTTAAATTTATGGACTCTTGGCCTATTGCCGATGAGGTTTTTAATCACTTTCCGTTCATGCATGGTGTAGATGCACCAATGTATTATGTAGCATTAATGACATTCATCTTAATCTTTTCATCGGTAACGATGGTATTGGCGGTAGACGCTGGTCATCAGATGAAGAAAACGAAAGTGGCAACTTATATGTTATTAACCATTGTTGGTGGTCTTGTTTTCGTTGGATCACAGGCATGGGAGTGGAAAAACTTTATTACAGGTACTTACGGTGCTGTTGAAACAAGAGGTGGTGAAATACTGCAGTTTGTTGATAAAGACGGTAAACGTTTGGCGTTGGCAGATTTTGCTGATACTACAATGGCAAGAGAAGATGCTGCTTTAACAAAAAACAAAGGTGTTTGGGGAATGTCAGGCGGTAGCAATACTTCTGTTTCTTTAAGCCAGGTGAAAGCCGGATTAGAGAAAAATCCAGATGTTTTAATCAGAACACAATATACTGTTCCGGGTAACAAACACGAGAAAGTAACTTTAAACCGTGAAGAAACTTTGAACCGTGCAAACGATTTTAAATTTGTGGTAGAAGGTGCAAACTTGGTTCGTAACGAATACGGTCACAAAAGTTTCGGAGATTTATTCTTCTTCATTACAGGTTTCCACGGATTCCACGTTTCTGTAGGTGTATTGTTAAACATCATTATTTTCTTTAATGTGTTGTTAGGTACTTACGAAAAAAGAAGAACTTACGAAATGGTTGAAAAAGTTGGATTATACTGGCACTTTGTAGATTTAGTATGGGTGTTTGTATTTACATTCTTCTATTTAGTATAATCTATTAAAAATTAAAAAAATGGGAGCACACGCATCAAATACAAAAAGAATTTGGCAGGTATTCATTTATTTATCTGTACTTACAATAGTTGAAGTTATATTAGGTATTTTTAAACCAGATGCTTTATTTCATCATGATTTATTAAGCTTAAGTTACTTAAACTGGATATTTATCATTTTAACAATCGTAAAAGCTTACTACATTATGTGGGCGTTTATGCACTTAGAAGGCGAGAAATCATCGTTTCGCTGGTCAATTGTAGCACCAATGGTATTCTTAATAGCTTATCTTGTTTGTTTGTTATTGATTGAAGGAGAATATATTCACGATGTATTTAAAACATCATCAATGAGATGGATGTTTTAATCCATAAATAAGAGTTAAAAAGGCGGTAATTACACCGCCTTTTTTTATTTTTGTAAAAACTTTTTATAATGAAAAAAGTACTGCTTTTGGTCGCTCTTTTTGTAGTGCCCGTTGTCGCTTATTTGTTTTTTGCATCAGGTGTGAACTCTTTTATTAAATTACCTGTTGTTACCGAGAAAATCCCTGAACTTCCATTAAATTGGAAACCACTTTCGGGTAACGAACTTCAATTAAAAAATAAAATTACCATTTTAGGTTTTCCCGGAAATGATATCAAGTATGTAGAAGGAAACATCACCAACCTGGCGCATAAGATTTATGATAAAAATAAAGACTTTGTCGATTTTCAAGTGATTATGATTGCACCGAAGGGAACCGAAGAAGTAATTAATAATTTGAATCAGCAGTTAAGTGTCAATATCGATTTAAAACATTGGCATTATGTAATGGCAGACGAAAATGAAATTCAAGAATATTTTAAAAAGCTGAATTTGGTTGGCGGATTAGATTCAAAATTCGGCACATCGAATGTTTTCATCATTGATAAAGAATTAAACCTTCGAGGTAGAAAAGGTAAAAACAAAAAAGGAGAAGACGAATATCGTGAAGGATACAATACTATTTCTGCTGCCGATCTGCATAACGAAATGGCAGACGATGTAAAGGTTATTTTAGCAGAATATCGTTTGGCACTTAAGAAAAACAACAATAAAGACAACATAACAAATTAGTAATGAAAAAAAACAATTCATACATCTGGATTTCGCTGATCGTTTTGATTTTCGGAATCTATTTTGTGCCGAAAATTGTAGATCGCTTTAAAAGTGCTTCGGTAGTAGAAAGTGATCGTTTAAATGTAGCAAACCGAAGAGAATTGAAAGAAATTGGTAAAGCACCTGCTTTTTCGTTTACCAATCAAGATAGCAAAGCCATTACAAATGCCGATTATGAAGGGAAAGTTCACTTGGTTGAATTTTTCTTCAGCACATGTCCTACCATTTGTCCGGTGATGAATGAAAATATGGTCAAACTTCAAGGCGAATTTGGTAAAGATGATCGTTTTGCAATTGCTTCCATTACGATCGATCCTGAAACCGATACGCCTGAACATCTAAAAGAACATGCTAAATTCTTGGGTGCAACCATGAAAAACTGGCATTTTTTAACGGGACCCGAGGAATCGATTTTTGATCTGGCAAAGAAGTACAATATGTATGTTGGCAAAAATGACGATGCACCGGGCGGTTTTGAGCATTCAGGCTTGTTTGCTTTGATCGATAAAAAAGGAAAAATCCGTTCTCGTAACATGGAAAACATGGATTATCCGATTATATATTACGATGGAACTACAGAAGAAGGTGTGCAAATGCTTCGCGAAGATATTCAACAATTAATTAAAGAGTAATGGATCATATACAAACTGAAAAAAAATACAGCATCTGGATTTGGATTTTATCAATAGCAATACCGTTTGTTGTTGCGGTTTTATTTAGTGTAAACCTACACGATTTAGGATACGATGTTAAACCTCTATCATTCTTGCCGCCAATTTATGCAGCAATTAACGGTTTAACGGCAGTATTGTTGTTCTTGGCAGTTAGGGCTATTAAAAAAGGAAATCAGGCATTACACGAACGTTTAATTAAAATATGTATTGCATGTTCGGTAGCCTTTTTAGCTATGTATGTTGCTTATCACATGACATCGGTTGAAACTAGGTTTGGAGGTGAAGGAGCAATCCGTTATATTTATTTTTTCATCTTAATAACGCATATTTTATTATCAATTATAATTATTCCGTTTGTATTGGTAACGTTTGTACGCGGAATTTCGGGTTCGTATCAGCGTCATAAAAAATTGGCGCGCATTACGTATCCAATGTGGCTGTATGTTGCCGTTACAGGTGTTATTGTTTATTTAATGATATCGCCTTATTATGTTCACTAAAAAAGCTATTACATATTGTCTATTGTCTATTTTCTGTTTTCTATTCTCTATCGAAGGATTTGCTCAGTGTGCCATGTGCCGTGCTGCATTGGAAACAGAAGAAACAGGTATGAAAGCTGAAGCGGTAAACGACGGAATCGTATATTTAATGGCTTTTCCTTATATATTATTGCTGGTTGGCGGTATTATTATTTTCCGGATTATGAAAGGTAAAAAGAAGAAGAAAGCTTAATGCGTTTTTAATGGTTTATATTTTAAATATCGAAACTGCTACAAAAAACTGTTCGGTAAGTTTAAGCGAAAATGGAAAAACAGTTGCAATTAAAGAATTGTCTGAAGAGCAATTTAATCATGCAGAAAAATTACATTTGTTTGTTAAAGATGTTTTAGCAGAAATTAACCTTAGTTTAAAGCAGTTAAGTGCCATAGCGGTAAGTAAAGGTCCTGGGTCGTACACAGGTTTAAGAATTGGTGTTTCGGCTGCAAAAGGTCTGTGTTACGCCTTAAACCTGCCTTTAATATCTGTTGATACATTGGCTGTTTTGGCAGAGAAATTATCTGTTGCTTCGGGTATAATCGTTCCTATGATAGATGCCAGAAGAATGGAAGTTTTTACTAAAATATTCGATAAGGATCATTTGTCTTTATCAAATGCCGAAGCCTTAATTGTTGATGAAAATGCTTTTGCAGATATAAAAGAGGATATTCACTTAGTAGGTGACGGAGCTTTAAAATGTAAAAGTGTATTAACAGACAGTAAGTTTATTTTTCATGATGAAGTTGTATATCCGTCGGCAAATGAAATGAGTAGAATATCTTATAAAAAATATGTAGAAAATATTTTTGAAGATGTTGCTTATTTTGAACCTTACTACTTGAAAGATTTTATGCTTACCACAAAAAAATAAAAGACTCCAATTTGGAGTCTTTTTGTTATTAGATAGTCGCTAAAAAATTTCCTAGCTTAATCATGTCGCTGTCGTTTTCTTTAATTTTGTTTTCCTTGTAAAAAGCTTTGATTACATCTGCTTTACCCGGAATAATTTTCTCTAAACTTTTTTGTTTTCCGTCAAATTCAACCGTTTGGTTGTTGTAAGTTATAAAATAAACCTCTTTGTTTGCTTTGTAAGCTGCTTGTGTATCTGTTTCATAACTGTTAAGAGCTTTTTTAGCAGGAATCAACTTTATACTTTCAAATTTAGATATTTTTACATTTTTATTTTCTACCAAAACTTTATGGTATCGTTCTAATGATGCACTTTTTAAGTTATATGAAAATAATTCATAAACCGTTCCGTCTTGAAATATAAAATGCGTATTTTTTTCTTTAATAAGTTCCAAAACATCGGCTCCGTTTTTATATTCCATTATATCGCTGTATGCATTATAACGAATTAAGAAATTTTGTTCTCCTTTGTTAACTCGGGCGTTTTGAAAATTATCAGATAAATATTTTGATCCAGTTGTATTTGCGTCGTTAAATTCTGTACTTTTTTTAAAATTTAGCATTCCTCCGGCGCTTCCTAATTCTCCTCCTATCATAATTTGAGAATGAGAAGTATAAGAGATTATTATTAGTGGAATTATATAAATTAGTTTTTTCATTTTTTATAAATTTGTTATTAGTTAATTATTATAGGTGTTCTATTTGATTTGTTTGAAGCCTGCAACTGTTTATATTGCAAACCTGAAATTTTTTATCTTGATTTTTATAGCCGTCTAAAATAGGTATATTTAAGGAAATATCTAATACTATTTTAAATGTATTTTTCTGATTAATCATTGCTAATTCTTCTTCAGATGCATCTTTAATTATTAGATATTCAAAATCGGAAGTAAAAATTAAATTGTTTCTTAACCATTCCGAATAAGCGCTGGCGTAATTAATCTGACTTAAAACACGATTGGTCATTTCTTTTGATAACTGCATGAAATAATCGTTTTTAAATAGAAATCCCACATGAAATAAATTTCTTGCCATTATTGCATTTGCAGAAGGTATTACATTGTCTTCTGTCTCAAAAACTGTACCAATTGTTTCATTTTCAGATGATTTAAAGAACCCTTGTTTGGTATCAAAAAATAAATCAAGTGATTGGAAAGTAAGATTTTGTGCAAATTTTAAATGCTGTAAATCTTGTGTATCATTAAATAATTCTAAAAAAGCTTTGATTGTAAAAGCATAATCTTCTAAATTTCCTGAAATGTAATTTTGGTTGTTTTTATAAGCGCGTCCTAAATTATCATTTTTATAGGCTTTAAACTGTAAAAATGCTGTTAAATTTTCAATTGCTGTGTCTAACTCCATCGAAGGTATTATTTTTCTGGCACTTAAAAATCCGCTAAGAAGTTGTGCGTTCCATGAAATTATTATTTTATCATCGAGCAGTGGTTTTGTTCTTTTTTTGCGGTTTTTTAGCAGAATGTTTTCCCATTTTGTTTTTAATATCTGAAGTTGATCAACAGTAAAATTGTGGTTTTCAGCAATTGCTTTTAAATCTTCTTTTTGAAATAGAACGTATGCATTTGCTTCTTCCCAAAAACCGTCGGAATTTATTGAGAAAACATCTGAAAACAAATGCCATTCATCTTCATTGATTAATTGTTTAAGTTCATCCTTCGTCCAAAAATAATACGCTCCTTCTTCTAATTTGTTATTATTGTTAAGACTGTCAGCATCGTAAGCCGTGTAAAACCCGCCTGATGGATCCTGCCAGTTTTTTAGTATAAATTGTACTGTCTTTTCTACAACTTTCTTAAATAGGTCGTTTTTAGTCGATATATAAACGTTTGTGTAAGTAACCAAAAGTTGTGCGTTATCATAAAGCATTTTTTCAAAATGAGGAATATGCCATTTGTGATCCACGCTGTAACGTGAAAACCCGCCTTCAAGAACATCAAATAAACCACCATAAGCCATTTTGGTAAGGGTTAGTTCTACATAATCTGTTAAAAAGGGATCCTGATTAATTAATCCATATTGATACAGGAAATTTAAATTGGTGGGCATCATAAATTTCGGTGCACGTTGATAACCGCCGAATTCCAGATCGAAACTTTTTTTCCAGTTTTCCAGCAAAGGCTGTAGGTCAAAAGTTTTTGTTTCTTTAGGATAGATTTCTAATGTATCGTTTGCCAATGTCATTCCGTTCTGAAGTTTTTCGGCGTAGTCATACATCTTCTCCGGATCTTCCTCAAACAGTACAGTTAACTGTTGCAAAATATCGATCCATTGCGCTTTCGGTACATAAGTGGCACCCCAAACCGGCAATCCGTTAGGTAAGGCAACAATGTTTAAAGGCCAGCCACCTTGTTTGGTCATTATCTGCAATGCCTGCATGTAATAGGCATCAACAGCGGGTAATTCTTCCCGATCGATCTTAAAGCTGGTAAAAGAAGCATTCATTACGGCAGCTACTTCATCATCCTCGAAACATTCCTTTTCCATTACGTGACACCAATGACAGGCTGCGTAACCAATGCTTATAATTAACAATTTGTTTTTGTTTTGTGCTTCTTTTATGTTGTCGTTACTCCACGGCTGCCAATGAACAGGATTTTCGGCGTGTTGAAGTAGATACGGAGAATATGAACTGCTTAACTTATTTTGCATTTGATTTTTTTTATAAATGAAAAAGGTTGAGAAAACTCAACCTTAATTTTTAACCGTTTAAAGCTTCTACAACAATGTCGTTGTTATGAAGCATTTGGCGTAACATGTTTTCGATACCGTTTTTCAAGGTAAAGGTTGATGACGGACAACCGCTGCAAGCACCTTTCAACGTTACAGTAACGCGCTTAGTATCGTCGTCGTAGTTTTCAAAAGTAATATTTCCGCCGTCTGATTGAACTGCTGGTTTTACATATTCTTCCAATATATTGATGATTTGTTGCGATGTAACATCTAAATTGTCAAAATACTGCTCTTGCTGTTGTTCATGCTCTTTTGTTTGTGAAATTAAGCTTTCGTCAATCACTGTTCCGCCGTTTTCTATAAACTGTTTAACAAAAGTACGTACTTCAATAGTGATTTCGTCCCATGAATAACTGTCGAATTTGGTAATCGAAACATAGTTTTCATCAATAAAAATTTCCTTTACATACGGCAGTTTAAACAATTCAACCGCTAAAGGCGATGGTTTGGCTTCGTCGATGTTTTTAAACTCAACCGCTGTTTTTGTAAGCGATTTGTTGGCTACAAACTTTAAAACCGATGGGTTGGGGGTAGTTTCACCGTAAACAGTTACCGGAATTTTTTTAGTGGTTTCTGTTTCTGATTCAATCAATACTTTTCCACCGTTTGTAACAAATTCTTCAATTTGCTTTTTTACTTCTTCTTGTACATCGATCCATTCTACAATTGAAAAGCGCTCAATTGCCACAAAATTTCCTGAAATATATACCGATTTAACAAAAGGCAGGTAAAATAATTGTTTTGCTAATGGTGAATTGGCGGTTTCATCAATGTTTTTAAACTCAAAATTAGATCCGTAACTAATGAAATCAGGGAATTCAAACTTAAGAATGGCTGGGTTTTGAGTTTCTTTTATATTTATTTTAAACATTTTTTAAGATTTTTTTCAAAATTAACAAAGAAATATCAATTGAATATTTATATTTGGAATTTAAACGTAAAATTAACATATTTGAATTCGGAAAAATTGTTAGATATATTTTAAAACTACTGTAAACAGTGTCGTTGTTTTTTATATATTTGTTAACCATTTCTAAAGAGAAAAAAAGAATTTATGAATATATTTACTAAATCTTTATTAGTTGTTATATCTTCATTATTTGTGTCGCAAATAAGTAACGCACAAGAAGGAGTTGCAGTGTATCAAGATTATTTAACAGATAATTACTATCTTATACACCCTTCAATGGCAGGTATAGCAAATTGTGCAAAAGTTCGTTTAACAGCACGCCAACAATGGTTTGGTGAAAAAGATGCACCGGCTTTACAGACAGCCAGTTTCAATACTTCGATTTCTGAAAGATCAGGTGTAGGTTTTATCGCTTTTAACGATAGAAATGGATACCATAAGCAGGCAGGAGCAAAGGTGACTTATGCGCACCATATTACTTTTTCAAGAAGTGATTACGATTTGAATAAACTTTCGTTTGGTATTAGCGGGGGAATGGTAAATTCACAATTAGACCAATCTGAATGGGGACATGAGTTTGATCCTTCGGTTAATGGAAATGAATTAAAATACAATTATTTTAATGTTGATATTGGTGCCTCTTATCATTATTTAGATTTTTATGCACACGCGACAGCTAAAAATGTTGTTACATCTGACCGTGAAATATATTCAGATATAGAAAGCGATAATCTACGTAAGTATATTGTTTCTGCGGGATATGTTTTTGCTAAAAACAGAGGGTACAGATCATACAGAGATCAAGGTTTCTCTTGGGAGCCATCTGTGTTGTTTCAATATACTGAGGAAACACAAGAAAAAATGTTAGATGTGAATTTAAA
>JBEBXJ010000007.1:0-51294 GCA_040391685.1 Paenimyroides baculatum | reverse complement strand
ATACCGATAATTTGTGGATGAACCTTAAAATAAACGATCTTACGGCAAACAAACAGCTTATTACGGCATTAGCTCCCAAAAACAGCATTCCGAATACCATTGAAATTCCGCAGAACGTATCAGTTTCAGGCAGACTGAAAGGCAGCTTGAACGATATTTATGCCGATATGGGCATACAGACGTCTTTCGGTAACGCTAAAATCACGGGTACGTTTAATCAGAAAGTAAAAAATGCCGAACGTTACGATTTAAATGCATCACTGGCAGCATTCAATGTTGGCAAATTGCTTAAAAACAAAGAGCTAGGCGTGGTAACAGCCAATGCAAAAGTTAAAGGCACAGGCTTTAATTTCGAAAAGAATAATGCAGAGGTAGATGCCTTCGTAACGCAGGTCGATTTTAAAGGTTACACATACCATGGCATTGCCTTGAAAGGAGGTTTAACCAACGGTAACTATAATGTAACCTTAAATTCCGATGATGAAAATGCGAAGCTGAATTTAGTGGCAAGCGGAGTTTACAATGCAGAAAATCCTACATTGAAGACAGAAGGTACAGTTTATAAGGTCGATTTAAACAAACTAGGCTTTTATGCTACACCTATGGCATTGGCAGGAAAACTGAATGCAGATTTTTCTTCGATGAATCCAGATGCGCTGAACGGCGAACTGCTATTGCAGGATTTTGTTTTATCTGATGGAGAGGAAATTTATCCGATCAGCGAAATCAGCCTAAAGGCGGTAAGTAACGATACCATTAACAAAATTGATCTGACTTCGCAGATTGTGGATGCATCAATTACCGGAAAATATAAATTGACTGAAATAAGCTCGTCGCTGTTAAGTACGGTGAACCAGTATTATCACTTTCAGAAAGAAACAGAACAGAAGCCGATCAGTCCTTCACAGTTTTTCGATTTCCGAGGAAAGATCAAAAACGATAATCTGATCCGTAAATTCTTACCAGAACTTACATCGTTTCAAACCATCAATCTGTACGGAGCGTACAATGCAGATACGCGGAAAATTACCATGTATGGGAGTTTGCCACAACTGGAATACAGTGCCTATAAGCTCAACGACATTAAACTTTCGGCAGGTAACGACGAAGAAAGTCTTAATTACGCTTTAACGCTGAATCAGCTCGACAGTGAACAGTTCAGACTGGCAAATATTGTGCTTGACGGTTTTGTGAAGGACGATGTGATTGATTACAACCTGTTGGTTAAAAACGAAGAAGACGAAGTGCAGTACAAGATTGCCGGAAATTTGGCTACTGCCAATGATTTGATTGATCTTACTTTGAAACAAGACGGTTTGGTATTGAATTACGATCCATGGTCGGTATCTGCAGATAATAAACTAACAGTGCATCCTACGGGAATTGTGGCGCAGAACCTGCAATTAAGCAACAATGCTAGTTCAATTCTGGTGAATTCCGAAGGCGACACACCAACGGCACCCTTAAACATAAAATTCCAGGATTTTAAAATAGAATCGTTTACCGAAATTGTCCGTAAAGATTCGCTCCCTGCAGAAGGAACCATTAACGGCGAAGCACAGATACGTGATTTAATGACCGATTTGCGACTGACTGCCGATTTAAACGTGAAAGACCTAAAGGTTTTTGGCAACGCAATCGGAACCATTGATGCACAGGTTGCCAATGAATCGGCAAGTTTGTACAATGCCGATGTGAAGTTAAGCGGTTTTGATAATAATCTGGCTCTTAAAGGAAGTTACGATACAGCTGTCGGAAGTTTTAATGCCGATGTGGATATTCAGGCACTGCAGATGACAAGTATTCAGGGGTTTTCTATGAATCAGTTGCGCGATGCCAAAGGATACATTTCGGGTAACTTAAAGGTATCGGGCACAACAACAAATCCGAGTATTCTGGGAGCATTGAAGTTTAACGATGCCGGTTTTGGCGTTACACAGCTTAATTCCACCTTTCAGAGCATGAACGATGAAATAGCGTTTACACAGCGCGGCATCGAATTCGATTCTTTTAAAATTAATGATACCGACGGTAACGCACTTACAATTAATGGCGCAGTTTTAACCAAAACGTATCGCGATTTCGGTTTCGGGCTGAATATTTCTGCGCGCGACTTTAAAGTGGTTAATTCAACCAAAACCGATAATCAGATTCTTTACGGCGTTATGGCAATCAATGCCAACATCGGTGTGAAAGGCGATATGAACCTGCCTAAAATCGATGGTACCATTACTGTAACCGATAACACCGATTTTACGTTTGTGCTGCCGCAATCGAGTCCGGCGTTGCAGGAACGTGAGGGAATCATCGAATTCGTAGATCAGGACCAGCTGGCGTTGGAAGATACGCTGAAAGATCCACAAGACGGATTAGATGAAACCCTGAAAGGTCTGGATGTTAACCTGAACATCGAATTGAATAAAGAAGCCAAACTTTCCATCATCATCGATAAAACAAATGGAGATTTCATCAAATTGCAAGGCGAGGCACAGTTAACGGGCGGGATCGATCCGTCGGGTAAAACAACCCTTGTGGGAAGATATGAGGTAAACGAAGGAGCCTACGAAATGTCGGTAAGTCTTTTAAAACGTCGCTTCGAAATTCAGGAAGGCAGTTCCATAACCTGGACAGGCGAACCTACCAAGGCTAATGTAGACATTACAGCTATATACAAAACTAAGGCAGCACCGCTTGATCTGGTGCAGCAGCAACTTGAAGGTAACGAACAGACCAACCTGTTCAAACAGCGTATACCGTTTAACACCTTCTTAAAAATGTCGGGCGAACTGTTAAAACCGATCCTTACATTTGATATCGAGATAGACGGAAACAATCCGGGTGTTTCTTCGGATGTTACTGGTTTGGTTGAATCAAAGTTGGATCAACTTCGCACAGAACAGTCCGAAATGAACAAGCAGGTTTTTGCATTATTGTTGCTGAACCGTTTCATTGGCGAAAATCCGTTTGCAAGCAGTACCGGAATGTCCGCAGAAAGTATGGCGCGTCAAAGTGTAAGCCGTATGTTATCGGAACAATTAAATAATCTGGCTGCCGATCTGGTTGAGGGTGTAGAATTGAATTTCGATCTGGAATCATCTGATGACTACACTACAGGAACTCGCGAAAACCGAACAGATTTAAACGTAGGCATTTCTAAAAGACTGTTGAACGATCGTTTGAAAGTAAGTGTTGGAAGCAACTTCGGATTGGAAGGAACTGAACGCCAGAATGAAGAAATGACCAACATTGCGGGTGACATCCAAATAGAATACTTGTTATCAAAAGACGGCAGATACATGCTGAAAGCCTACCGTAAAAACGAATACCAGGTAGCACTGCAGGGGCAGATTATTGAAACCGGCGTTGGTTTTGTAATAACGCTTGATTATACCGAATTTAAAGATTTGTTGCGCCGCCGCAAACGTAACAGGGAATTTAAAAAAACACAAAGAACTTTACAGAATGAGCAGACTACCACAACAACTAAATAAAGCATTTTTTGCCGCAACAGCACTGTTTTTGGTAGGTTGCAGCAATACAAAATTTGTTCCTAAAGGTGATTACCTGTATACGGGGGCATCTGTAAAAATTATTAGTGATTCGTTGTCTAAATCACAAAAGAATGAACTTAAAAAAGAACTGGAAGGATCACTTACGCCTAAACCAAACACTTCGTTTTTAGGACTGCGTCCCAAACTTTATGTGTACAACAGGGTAAGCGAACCTAAAAAGGAAAAAGGCTTTAAATATTGGCTAAAATACAAGGTGGGAGAAAAACCGGTACATTTAAGCGATGTGGACATTCCTTTTAATCTGGATTTGATCGAAAACACCGGTGATAATAGGGGGTATTTCAACATTACCGCCAGTTATGATACGCTGCCTAAAAATAAAAGGGTAAAAATAAAGTACAACGTTTCGCCGCGAACGCAGTACCTTATAAATAAAGTTACTTTTCCTGCAGACAGTACCGTTCTGTCCAAAGAAATAAATAAAACGGTTGCTAAAACGTTGCTTAAAGTCAATGAACCTTTTAATCTTGACGTTATTAAAAATGAACGCGAGCGTATTGACGTGTCTTTAAAGGAAAACGGTTTTTATTATTTTGATCCCGATAATCTGATCATTCAGGTCGACAGTACCGAGGTTAAACATAAGGTAGATCTAAATGTAAAGGTGAAGAACAATACACCCGAGCTGGCACGCAAACAGTTTACCATCGACAAGATTTATATTTTTTCAGACTACAATTTGCGCAATAGTAGAAACAGAAGGGGGCTGGTTCGTGCAGACATCGATACCATTCTATGGAAGGAAAATAGCTACATCATTGATCCCAAGGAAAAATTCCGTCCACAGATTTACGACCGTGCGCTGTATTTTAAATCGGGCGATCTGTACAACAGGTCCAACCATAACCTTACGTTAAGCAGACTGATTAATCTGGGAACATTCAAGTTTGTAAAAAATCAGTTTGTATTGTCCGATTCCTTGGCAAACAAGTTCGATGCCTATTATTATCTTACACCACATGAATTCAAATCGTTGCGATTAGAAACATTGGGTAAATCTAACTCGGCAAGTTATGTGGGCGGCGAAGTGAATTTCAATTGGCGCCACCGGAACTTTTTAAGGGGTGCCGAACTTTTTGCGGCTACTTTGTATACGGCGATCGATTTTCAGTTGGGTGGTAATAAAGATTCCAATAATATTTACCGCGTGGGTAGCAGGTTCAGCTTAACCTGGCCGCGAATCATCGCACCTTTTAAATTTGAGTCTTCAAGCGCTTTTGTACCGCGAACAAGGGTAGAGCTGGGATACGAATTTCAAAACCGAACCCAGTTGTACACCCTGCATAATTTCAATGTTTCTTTCGGGTATTTGTGGAAGGAAAATGCCTTGCGCGAACACGATTTAAAGTTGTTGGAGGTAACATATATCACTCCTGAAAATGAAACCCCGAAGTTCGAAGAAGAGAAAGTAAAGAACCCTGCCCTGTCAAGGGTTACAGAACGACAGCTGATTTTTGGTCCGGTGTATTCGTACACCTATACTACAACTATGCTGCCTAAAAAACACACTTTTTACTATAAGGGGTTATTGGATTTGTCTGCCAATCTTACTGGTTTGATTTCCGGAGCAAACGCCGATGAAGAAGAGCCTAAAACCATATTGGGCGTTCCGTACAGCCAGTACTTAAAAATGGAACACGATTTTCGATATTATCTAAAGTTAGACGAAAGCTCACAGTTGGCAGCACGCTTTATCGGCGGTGTGGCGTATCCGTATGGCAATTCCATCCACATGCCGTTTTCAAAACAGTTTTTTGTAGGCGGAAGCAACAGTATCCGTGCTTTCAGAGCAAGAACTCTTGGTCCGGGAAGTTACGATCCGCGTACCCAGACGTCTTCCTTTTTTCATGATCAGGCAGGAGATATAAAATTAGAAGCCAATCTTGAATACCGCAAAAAACTGGTAAGCTTTTTAAATATTGCTGTTTTTGCCGATGCCGGTAACGTATGGCTGTTCAACGAAGAGGAAGACCGCCCGGGTGGTAAGATAAGTAAAGAATTTCTTTCAGAGATTGCAGTAGGGGCAGGTATAGGTTTGCGTTTTGATTTTAACATTCTTATCCTGCGTACCGATTTGGCAATACCTTTACGCGTACCGTATTTTCCAAAAGAAGATCGTTGGAGTTTTAACGAAATAGATTTCTCCGACAAATACTGGCGACGTGATAATTTAATGTTGAATATAGCTATAGGGTATCCTTTCTAAAAATATGATTGACGTAAGTCTGTTTGCTCGATAATGTAGGAAATCCGGTTTGTCAGTTCGAACGGAGTCAGAAATGATATTTGATATTTACGAGGAGAAACCTAAACTTTGTGCATATAACAGCAAGTAAACATCAATTTCAACCAAAAAAATGTTAAAAGAAATAACCCGTTGAACAGTGCAGATAGTGGCGAAATATCCAATTTAAGTTAAAAAAATATATGCTATTTAATTATTTCGTAACTTTCCAAAATCCTTATTAAAACCTAATATGAAATATGTATCTTTAAAATGAAAAAAATTTTAATTATAGAAGACGATGTTTCTTTTTGTTTGATGATGAAGACATTTCTTACCAAAAAAGGTTTCGAAGTATTTAATGCATTTTCATTTAAAGAAGCTACAGTAATTTTAAAAGAGCAGCAAGTTGATCTTGTTTTAACTGACGTTCGTTTACCCGATAGTGACGGAGTTGAAATCCTAAAGTTTATAAAAGAAATTAATCCGTCTATTCAGGTGATACTGATGACAGGATATACCGATATTAAAACAGCTGTAAATGTTATGAAGATGGGAGCTTTTGACTATGTGTCAAAACCCATTAATTCAGACGAAATTCTGCATACCATTAATAAGGCTTTGTCCGAAGCTGGTCAGACTTCTGTCATAGTCGGTTCCAATTCCAATTTGGAAGAAAAGGAAGAGCAGTCACTAAAGAATGCCTACATGGGTAGTCATTTCATAAAAGGAAAGAGTGAAAAAGCGAAAGAATTGTATGAGTTCATCAATGTGGTAGCACCTACAAATATTTCGGTACTTATTATTGGTGACAGCGGAACGGGTAAAGAAAACATAGCCTATTCCATTCACAAGTTAAGCAAACGCGAAAGCAAGCCGTATGTGGCGGTAGATTGCGGAGCCATTCCTAAAGACCTGGCAGCAAGTGAATTTTTTGGACATGTAAAAGGATCGTTTACGGGGGCTACCACCGATAAAATCGGACATTTTGAGGCAGCCAACGGCGGAACCATTTTCTTGGATGAAGTAGGAAACCTTACATACGACGTACAGGTACAGCTGCTGCGTGCGCTACAGGAACGTAAGGTTAAACCGGTGGGAAGCAGTAAGGAAATTGATGTGGATATCCGCATTATTGCAGCCACCAACGAAGATTTACAGAAAGCCGTGCGTGAAGGTGATTTCCGTGAAGATCTGTACCACAGACTGAACGAATTTTCTATTCAGGCACCTCGTTTAAACGAAAGAGGGAAGGATATTCTTGAATTTGCGAACTTCTTCATAACACAGTCCAATACCGAATTGGAACGCAGCGTGGAGGGTTTGTCTGATGAGGTAACCGAAGTTTTTTTAAGTTATGAATGGCCAGGAAATCTGCGCGAAATGCGTAACATCATCAAACGAGCGGTACTGCTTACAAAATCGAACCTTATTGAAAAAAGTGTGCTTCCTTCAGAAATGTTTCAGGAAAATGTATTAAAGAGTATCGAAGTAAACAATCCGGTGTTTGCATCTTCTAACGGTCTTGGAAATGCTGCGTTACAGCGCGAGGACTTGAAACTGTATTCGTCAACGAACGAAGAGCAGCTGATCCGCGTAGCACTGGAAAAAGCGAAATATAACAAAACCAAAGCAGCACACATTTTGGGTATCGACAGAAAAACCCTGTACAATAAGTTAAAACTGTACGATATTGAACTGTAAACAATGTAAAGATTCGAAATAGGGTCATATAGCAGTACAGTTATAAAAAAGATAAATAAACAGAAACGGGCTTTAGCCCGTTTTTTAATATATTTGATGTGAGCTTTAACCACTTTAAAAGTTTCTATAACATCTTTATACTTGGCAGCGTGGTATAATGCGACAGTTTGGTGGAGGTGTACATAAAACCTTTTTGTATTTGTTTAAATCTTAAATGGTTGATTTTTATTGTTTTGCCGGTTTATTGGTGACTTACAGTCATCTTGGCGTAGTCATTGGGATAAATAATTCAGCATTAAAAAAATAAAATGAGTAAAGAATATAAAATTGCAGTAATTGGTCTGGGGTATGTGGGGTTGCCGTTGGCAGCATTATTTGCTAAGAGGTATCCCGTAATAGGTTACGATATCAGTGAGAAAAGGATCAGCGAACTTCAAAACGGATACGATGTCACTCGAAGTATCCACAGAAGTATTAAACAATGTCTTAAAGACATCAGATCCCATTAAAGAAAACAAGGCTGACAAGGCTGGATTGTACTTTACAGCTTTCGAAACTGATTTGCAAACCGCGAATTACTATATTATAACGGTACCCACACCAGTTGAATAAAAACAACAGTCCTGATCTCACCCCCTTAAAGAAAGCTTCCGAACTGGTAAGCGGGGTATTAAAGAAAGGCGATGTGATAGTGTACGAATCTACTGTGTATCCTGGTGTTACAGAAGAAGAGTGTGTACCGGTGCTGGAACGGGTTTCTGGTTTAAAATTTAATGTTAATTTCTTCGTAGGTTATTCTCCCGAACGTGTAAATCCGGGCGATAAGGAGCGTACCATCGAAAAAATAATAAAGGTAACTTCGGGGTCTACAGCCGAAACAGTTTTAGAGGTTGATGCTTTGTACCGTTCCGTAATTCCGGCAGGTACCCATTTGGCGTCGTCGATAAAGGCAGCGGGTACCAAATGGAACTTTATGCCGTTTCAACCGGGACTGGTGGGTGGTCATTGCATCGGCGTGGATCCGTTTTATCTTGCACAGAAGGCACAGCAGATCGGTTGTTATTCCGAATTGATTTTGTCGGCACGCAGGCTCAATGATTCCATGGGCTCCTTTGTAGCATCAGAAGTGGTAAAGCTTATGATTAAAAACGATCTTAAGGTTAACCATTCCAAAGTATTGGTATTAGGCGTTACTTTTAAGGAAAACTGTCCCGATATGCGCAACTCAAAAGTATGGGATGTGGTCAACGGTCTGGTAGATTACGGTTGCAGTGTATCTGTATACGATCCGTGGGTCGACTGGATCAAAAGAAAGATATCTGCTGGAGTGACTATTGCCGAAAGTCTGGAAAACGGTTCTTATGACGCTGCCGTACTGGCGGTAGGGCACAGACAGTTTTTGGAACTCAACGTACGCAGCCTGTTAAAACCTAACGGAATAATCTACGATGTTAAAGGTGTTTTGCAGGAAGAAGTAGAAGGCAGACTTTAACACGTTTTACTACCGAAAAGGAAACTGAAATAAGTACGAAAATGATTGATTGTAAAGTATGCCACATCAGTAAAGATTAAAAAGATGTAGAGAAAATGATTATAGGATATTATTTTCATCATTTTCTCAATTAAAAAAAAAGCAGTAAATTTCCACTCTTGGTCAAAAAAATAACAAAACAGCAATTATGAAGATAGGAATTACATTTAGCGCGTTCGATTTATTGCATGCGGGTCATATTAAAATGTTAGAGGATGCAAAAAGCCAGTGTGATTATCTGATCTGTGGTTTGCAGACCGATCCTACGTTGGATCGTCCCGAAAAGAACAAGCCTGTGCAAAGCGTGGTAGAACGTTACATACAGTTAAAGGGCTGTATCCATGTAGATGAAATTGTGCCGTACGCTACCGAACAGGATCTGGAAGATATTTTGCGTTCGTTTAAGATCGATGTACGTATTTTAGGAGAAGAATATAAAGACAAAAATTTTACAGGCAGAATTTATTGCGAAGAAAAAGGAATTAAGTTATACTATAACCAACGAGATCATCGTTTTTCAAGTTCGGGTCTGCGTAAAACTGTAACAGAAAAGGAAATTACAAAACTTTCGGAATAACATCATAGTGGGTTCGGGCTGCGTTGAGAATAAGGAAACATTATTTTAATAGAGATTTGTCGAGATATCTTATCTGAGGCAAATAAAGAATACATTAGTCAAAAGCAGAATAGCACACAAGCAAATGAAAAACATACTGGTAACAGGCGGTCTGGGCTACATTGGTTCACATACCGTGGTGGCACTGCAGCAGGCAGGATTTAACGTATTTATTATCGACGATCTTTCAAATACACAATTGGGAGTTTGGGAAAAGATAACAGGCATAACAGGTATTCAGCCTGTTTATCACAATATCGATCTTAAAGATCTGAACAAGGTTGATATTTTCTTTCAATCAAATAAAATTGACGGTGTAATTCATTTCGCTGCATATAAAGCCGTAGGAGAATCGGTAGAAAAACCGTTAATGTACTACCGTAACAATTTAGTGGGTTTAATGAATGTTTTGGAAGCGATGGACAAAAACAATGCGGATCATTTCATCTTCTCATCATCTTGCACCGTATATGGTCAGGCAGATAAAATGCCTATCAATGAAAACACTCCGTTAAAAAAACCGGAATCTCCGTACGGAAATACCAAAAAAATGGGCGAGGAGATCATTGAAGATTTTGTAAATGCAACAGATAAGAATACGATTGCTTTAAGATATTTTAATCCGGTGGGTGCTCACAATTCTTCTGCAATTGGTGAAGTGCCTAACGGTATTCCTAATAATTTGATACCCTATGTAACGCAGACAGCAATGGGAATCAGGGAAAGTCTAGGGGTTTTCGGTAACGATTATGAAACGCGCGACGGTACTGCGATACGTGATTACATCGATGTGAACGATCTGGCAGATGCACATGTAAAAGCCATGCAGCGTTTGTTAGAAGGTAAGAATAAATCCAACCTCGAATTTTTCAATTTAGGCTCAGGCACGGGTTCAACCGTACTGGAAATTGTACAGGCGTTTGAAAAAGCCAACAATTTAAAGATCCGTTATGAAATAAAACCGCGTCGTGCAGGTGATATTGTGGAAGCGTATGCCGATTATTCTCTGGCACAGACCGAACTGGACTGGCAGCCCAAAACGCCCCTACAAACATCCATGCAGACAGCTTGGGTATTTCAAGAAAAGTCGGGAAAACAATAAACAGATATCAGTTAAAAGACTCATCAGTTCATTTTTGTATGCATTTACAAAAAAGATCCGGTGAAAATTACTAAAAAAATTGATTTTAATAATTAGTTAGGCTAAAGTATTATGAATACATTTGCCTTTGTTTTACAAGTAAACTACTTTTTTGGAAAAATTTACGTTAAAAATATACCTGGGCTTTGGATAATGATTTAAAAAAAACAGTTTTTAAATTTACTTAACCAAATATTTTCATAAATTATAATCAATTAATAATAAAAATGAAAAAATTAGTATTAGTTGCTGCGCTGGCAGTTTTATCGGTTAATCAGATAACTGCACAGGAAGCAAATTTTTTTGAGAAAGTAAGTTTGGAAGCAACTTATGGTTACAATATGGCATTATCTCCTGATAATGTAGATCGTACCGATGTAAGCGGATTAAATACGGTGCAATTGGGTGCAAACTACCAGATAAACAATCTGTGGGGTGTACGTGGAACCTATTCTAACACTACCTTTAAACATAAAGATTTTGATAATGCAGGTGTAAACTACAACAAATTAACAGCAGAAGCTACTTTTGAAGTATTACAGGCAATAAATCCGGAAATAGCTAAATTTCAAGCTATTGCACATGCAGGTTTTGGGTTGAACTTTGGTAAAAGCAAAGCAACCGATGTAACGGATACTATGGGGAATTTCCAAATTGGTATCAAACCACAGTATAATGTTAGCAACCGAATAGGTATTTTCTTAGACGGTACCTATATCATGAACTTCAGCCAGAATGTTGGATACGATGGTTTAAGTATTCCAGGTGAAGACAGTACTACCGGTGGTTACGTAACCGGTTTGATCGGTGTTTCTGTTAAATTAGGTAAATAAATCATACCTTAAAAAGTATACTAAAGGTTTGAATGTACTGCATTCAAATCTTTTTTCATTTGTAAAATATTCAGTTTTGTAGTTATTTCGTTGAATATGTGTTCTTGAGTAATTTCGAACATTTAAAGAGGTTACAATTTAATCTTCAGATATTGACCAGCGAGTAACAAGTATTTGAGACTAAAAAATGTAGGAATGAAAGCTTCAAATATTTATGAGATATTCTTTCCAATTAAAAATAGCACTTCAACAGTCACGCTAATCCTGACTTACTTCGTGCAATTCACAAGATCGAGCGAGATTCTCCACCTTTCAAAACTCTATTCTAGGTCAATGAGTTTATCAAATTGTATTCTTAATTCCTTTAAATGCCCATTTAAAAGGTCGTCGTAACAAAGATATTTCTGATATTTTTTTTTGAAAAAGTACAGTCAAATCGAAATATGTTAATTATGTATAAAAGGGATTGTTCGCATTTTAGATTGTTTCGGCACAATACTAAAGAAAAAAAACCTGCAATCTTAATAATTTGCAGGTTTTGTAAGCCTTTAAGCAAAATTATAACATGATATGCTTAATAACTTGCGGAGAAAGAGGGATTCGAACCTTCTTCTTAAGTTGTAGTTATAATAGAGATTTAAAGATTTCGAACTATAAGTGCCATGATAGTGCCACAAATAATTTTTGAATATTAAAACCATAATTTCAAACACATTTTGCATACTTTTTAAATCTGAAGAATTCTTATAATTTACCGTTTGCAAAATATTCTAGAACATGAATTAAAACAATGTTTTTTAACTCTTGTAATTTTATTTGAAATAATAACAGTAAAAGCGTTTATTATTTTCAAATATGTAAATATAATAGGCTTTTTAAAATCAACCAAGTTTCTGTAATTTTTTTTATTTTTTACGATCTAAATCATTACAATTCTATGACCTTCTTTTTTAACTGCAGATGTTCAAAAAAAAAATATCTATGCTTAATATCATCCCAAGAATTTTAATCATTTTAAAAAAAATTACGGTTCAAAACTAATTTTGAACGTCTCGCGACTAAACTTATAGGTTTTCCATTATTACATTTTCAAATTTGCTCGGTAAAATGTGATGATATTATGAACTTAAAAAGAATATCGGAGATTTGGCGTTACTGCTATGGAATTTTATTCCTGTCATTGTTTCCGTTTACGATGAAGGCACAATCTCCAACTTCGCTCAAAGATTGTATTGAGTATGGTTTAAAGAACCATACCAGCAGGGTTGTTTACTCCAATGAAAAACTTATAGCTGAAGCGAAAGCCAAAGAAGTAAGAGCGGGCTATCTTCCCTCTGTCAATATTACGGCAGGAGTAGATGACAATCTTAAAGTGCAGGAATCCATCATTCCGGCAGGGATGTTTGGTCCGGAGGAAACCCGTGTGGCATTTACCAAAAAGTTTGCATCAACCGGATCGGTACAGCTGGACCAGACGATCTATGACCAGTCGCTTATAACCGGAATGAAAGCAGGTAAGATCAGTCGCCAACAAGCCGAGTTAAACTTGCAGCTCAATGATGAAACGATTGTTTATAATATCTGTGCGGCGTATTACGAGATTTTTGTGTACCGTGAACAGATAGAATTGCTACAGGAAAACTTAAAAAGTTATACAGAACAACTTCGAATTTCACTTTTGGGACTGGAAAAAGGTGTGGTCATCGAAGCAGATGTCAATAAGCTTCGGGTAAATTACAACAATACCAAATCCCAAATCATTACAGCAGAGAGCAATTTAGAACTTTCCGAAAACCGACTAAAAAACGCGATGGGATTTCCGTTAGAAGAACAGCTTTCGCTTAATGAACCCAATGCCAACAGCTCTGACAACATGTTTACTGCCGCATTAGGGTTAGGAGACTTTCACGCAGAAAACAGGATTGATTACAAAATAGCAGAAACAGATATTGCTCTTCTGGAAATTGAAGAAAAGCAAATTAAAAACGGTGCTTTCCCAAAACTGACAGATATGGTGCCAACGGCTTTGGCGATAAGCTGGGAGAAACATTCAGCACTTTGAACGACTTCTCTGCCATAGGATTAAAACTAACGGTTCCGTTGTTTGATGGTTTCAAGAGAAAATCACAATATACCCAGACCAAACTACAAAGAGACAACGCTGTGAAAAATCTTGAACTCGACAAACAGAGTTTCAATATGGAATACCGTAACAATTACACCAAAATGGGAAAAGCCCAGAAAAGCATGGCGATCGACCAGAACAATATCCAACTGGCACTGTCGGTTTTCACTAGTGTAAATCTTCAGTATCAGAAAGGAATCACTGACCTGACCGACTGGCTAAATGCACAGTACTCGCTAAGAGAGGCACAGGCAAATTACTTGAATTCCCTGTATAATTTCTGTATTGCCGGAATTGATCTCGAAAAGTCCAAAGGAACATTGCTTCAATTTTATAAATCACTTTAAGACATGAAAAGAAAATATATCACAGGCATTGTATTGTTTGCCATAGTTGTTTTAATCGTAGTCAGGCTCTACATCAACAAAAAAGAAATCAACGAAAAAAGCAAAGGAGAAACAAACACAACAGAACTGCAAATCCCCGTTATTGTAGATACAGTTGCACTTTATTCGCCGTCTTCTACATTAAAGAAGACAGGGAATGTAGCACCATTCAAACAAGCAGTTGCGTACGCTTCATCACCGGGAAACATTACCAAACTTACTTTCGATTTAGGAACTTTTGTCTCTGCAGGGCAGCTGATGGCGATTACCGATCCGCAAAAGCCTACTATTGATTTGCAGAATGCCATCGCAAAGGAAAAGAAACTTAAAAATGAGCTTGATACCTACATTGAACTGTTGGCGGGCAAGGCATCTACTCAGGAAAAAGTGAACCAATTGAGGCTTGACCATATTGATGCACAGAACCAAGTCGCACAGCTTAAAAAGCAGGTGGGTGATACCCGTATTCTGGCGCCCATATCAGGGATAGTGACCGAAAAGAAAATAGAACAGGGTGTGTATGTAGGTTCAGGTACTGAAATCTCCACAATCGTAGATGTAAAAAAGGTAAAAGTACAGGTATATCTTACCGAGGCTGAAGCATTTCAGATCAAAAAAAAGGACCTCGCTAATATCACAAGTGAGGTATTCCCCGATAAAGTATTTAAGGGAAGGGTTACCTACATCAGTCCGCAGGGCGATGCCACACACAGCTACCTCACCGAAATCACAATCGACAATCCGGACAATAATCTATTGAAATCAGGTGCCTTTGTCTATGCTGATTTTTCACAAGGCAATATTGAATCCGTGCAGACAATCTCAAGGGAAGCCTTACTTGAAAATGCCCAGGTACCAACAGTCTATATTGTGAAGGACAATAAGGTAGCTTCAAGAAGAATCCTTACAGGAAAAGACTTTGGAGATAAAATCGAAGTCCTTTCTGGTCTATCCACCGGAGAAATCGTAGTGGTTTCAGGACAGATTAACCTAAGTAACGGAACAATAGTAAAAATTACAAACAGCAAATCTAAAAAATGAGTATCTCCGAAATCGCAATAAAAAGACCTTTGTTGATTGTCGTAATTTTTACCATCCTGATATTGTTTAGTGCACAGAGTTACTTCAACCTCAACTACAACCTGCTTCCTAAAATGGAAGTAAAAACCGTCAGTATCAATACACTTTATCCCGGTGCCTCTGCGACCGAAGTAGAAACTAATGTAACCAAAAAGCTAGAAGATGCCTTGGCTTCTCTGGAAGGATTAGACAAAATAATTGCGACTTCTCAGGAAGGGGTGTCACAGCTTAGTGTCGGTTTAAAAAGTGATGCTGATCTGGATAAAGCAGAACGTGACGTACAGCGTAAGGTAGATCAAGCGATGAACGAACTGCCCGACAACATCGAGGCACCATTAGTCAATAAAGTAAATCTGGAAGAAATACCAGTCATCAGTGCAGCAGTTACAGCGTACATGGCTCCTAAAGAACTGTACTCGTTGATTGATAACCAGATCATACCCATTCTTCAGAATACCGCAGGAGTAGGACAGGTGAACATTATCGGAGGAGATGAACGGCAAGTTCAGGTCAATGTCAATCAGGATAAGCTAAAAGCTTACAATCTCGACATTGCTCAAATTATTCAGGTAATCAGCAATGCTAACCGTTCATATCCTGAGGGAAGTATTGAAACCGAGAAGCAACAGTTTTCTATCAAGTTTGATGCAAATATTACTTCTGTTGAACAGATCCGAAATCTGATCATCCTTAAAAAAATGAATGGAGGAACCATTTTTCTCCGTGACGTTGCTTCCATCGATGATGCCACAGTTAAGACTACAACCATTAATCATATCAACGGTATTCCATCGGTGGGTATACAGATCATCAAGCAAAGTGATGCCAATGCTGTAGCGGTAAGTGAAGCTGCCAGAAAGCAATTTGAAAATATTGAAAAACAGTATCAGGGAGAAGGAATGAAATTCGATATATCTTCAGACCAAAGTGAGTACACAATGGCTTCTGCGAATGCTGTCATGTTCGATCTAGTGTTAGCTGTAATTATTGTAGGTATTGTGATGCTGGTTTTCCTGCACAGTTTCAGAAGTTCATTGTTCGTTATGGTTGCAATGCCTTCTTCTATCATTCCAACATTTATAGCGATGTATGCATTGGGTTTCTCGCTCAACCTGATGAGCCTTATGGCATTGTCACTGGTGGTAGGTATTTTGGTAGATGATTCGATTGTAGTACTGGAAAACATTTACCGCCACCTGGAAATGGGTACGGAAAAAAGGAAAGCCGCATTGGAGGGACGAAACGAGATCGAATTTACCGCCTTGGCGATTACGCTTGTCGATGTGATGATATTCCAAGTTGTAGTCTGGCAGAAGCATTGGAAAAGCAGGATTTGTATATCAATGCAACATTGGCTCAAATGGGTTGTTCCTTGCTTTGGTCTATGTTTTGCTATGGAATGACTGAAAACAGGGGCTTTTTCCTTAATCTGAAGAACTTTCAAACCCAACCTTTAAAAGTCGCCTGACTTGAAAGTCGGGCGACAAAAATGCTTTTCCGACCACAGGAAGGAATTGCATTTTTGCAGAAATCGGAGCAACTTCTTTTCAAAAATATCTTGATCAAACAATGATTTTTTTTGAAAAGAAGTTGCAAAATATAGTTTTCGTAAAAACGAATGATTAAGAAAGTTCTTCAATCTTCAATTTTAAAAGGTCTATTTGATTTTTAAAGATTTTAGAATTCATGATATTTCCCAAGAAAATAAGCATTATCCCTATAGGAGCTAGCAAACCCAGATGTAAATAAATATTCGGAAGTTCAAAAACATTGGTGAAACTGCTATGAACAATAAGTTGATAAGATAAAAAACCTATAGGTGCTGCAATAGGTGCTGTAATGTAGCCACAGATATTTTCAATAGAAAGAATTCTACGGATTGCTTGTAGGTTTCTTTCGAGAACTTGCTTTGTAGTAGCAGAGTAATCGACTGCTGCTTTTATCTTTGCAAATTCCTTAACAGCAAACCATCTGAATATTTTATATAAAAGGAAAACGCAGATTAAAAGTATTTTCAAGTCTCTTGCAGAAAATAAAGCAAAGACCAGAATTGAAATATCAATAATTCTTATCCATCTTAGTTTCCAATTCAATTTAAAAATTAAATCTTGGAGAACATCTTTAGATTGTGCATCCAGTTTGAACTTTGATATTGTTTCGTTTTGTGGAACAGTAAGCATTTCTGCCGACATATTACTCCATTCTTGTTGTAAATCCATCTTGTTTTTTGTTTAAAATTGTTGTCAATTGCTGTTTAATGCGATGCAGTTTTACATTCGTGTTCCCCTTGGATAATACTGTTATTTGACTGATTTCAGTATTATCAAAGCCGTCTAAATGAAGAGCTATAATACCTCTGTCAACCTCGCTGAGCTGTTTTATTGCTTGGTATAGAGAATAGGCTCTTTCAGACAGTTCTGTAGGTTCGTAGAAAATTTCACTAGATAAATTTTCTTTTACACTAGTCATCTTCTTTAGTTTGTTCAAAAATGTTATAGCAACATTCAAACTAATTTTATATAACCAGGTAGAGAATTTTGACTCTTCTTTAAACCTGGGATATGCACTCCAGCTTTGCAATACAATTTCTTGATACAAATCTTTTCTGTCTTCAAAATCGTCTGCATAAAGGTTAACCACTTTAAGAATAATCCCTTTGTGCTCTTCAATTTTTTGTAGATAGATTTTTTCTACCATTACTTTTTATTCTTTGACCATTGTATCGTTTTTAATTTTTGATACATCTGAAAAGACAAAATGATAAAAGCCATGTATTTATCCTTTTGGTTTAATATAGTGAACAGGCTGTCCATCTTTCCCTTGTTAAAGTTTTGGGCGCATAGTGTTCCTGCAGTTACCAGGGTAATGCATAAAAGTAAGGTCTGTCTCATTTTAAATTTATTTTTTAAGGAATTTCTTTTTAAATCTTAACAACAAGGTAATTACAACGTAAAAAAGAATAGTAAGCAATACCATAACCGGAATAAACCAGTTGCCTAACAGTTCTTTTTCGTGCGGATTGGAATTCTTTGAAATTCCCAATACCCATGATGTAGCATTCGTGTAAAAAAGTCCGGTTTGCTCGGGATTGACAATTTTTGAATAAATCATAAAAATAAATCCGGCAAGCAATACATAAAGAATAAAGAATACAATATAAGAGAACCCGTTCCCAAAGTTTAAAATCAATGCTTTCAGTATTTTTAAAGGATTAAAAGAACTTGTTGCTTCTTCCAGTTTTTTTTCGGCTACCAATTCTTTTAGAAAATGTTCCGGACTGCCAAGCTTTTGCAGAACATCCAGTAAATTTGTTGTTTCGTTTTCTGAGAGAGGTTGTAAAGCTTCATAAATATGACTGTTGATCTCCAGAAGTGTTTCGTTCTGGTTATCGCTGTTTAATGATTTTACAGAATTTTTAACCCGTCCAATATAATCTTTGTAGATTCTTTCGGTATGTTGATCTTTAAAGGTAAGTTCTTTGAATTTCATCTTAAATTGATTGTATAGTAGTGTTGATATATGTCCAATAATCCTTCATTGCATTTAGGGTATCCTTACCTTCTTCGGTAATTTGGTAGTACTTCCTCGGGATTCCCGATTCCTGTTCCACCCATGAATACGATACAAGGTTTTCATTTTTCAGTCTTACTAGCAAAGGGTACAGTGTACCTTCAGCAATAACAATATCCGTAAGCTTTTTAATTTCGTTTATAAGGTCATATCCGTAATAAGTATTTCTACTTAAAACGCTAAGTACAATAAAAGGAAGTGTACCTTTCTTTAATTGTGATATCCATTTGTTTTTATACTCTTCGTTCATAAGTCAAATGTATAACAAATTACATAGTATAACAATGTATTTTAAAATATTTATTATTTTTTTTGATTGTAGTTATTTGAATATGTTGAAATGGCTCTTGGAGACTTCGTAAGGCTCCTGCTGCTGATAGATATGAAATTTTTATTTTATTGATTTTTAATTAATTAACGTAGTATTGTGATGGGTGCAGTTATATAGCTCTACATTTACATATCAGCATTTAAGCTGTAACAAAATAATTTACCATGGAAAACAATCCAAAGCAAGAAGGTTTCAAAATTACAAATTGGGATGCATCGTCAAAAAAGTTAAAAGAACAGTTTTCACAATTGACAGACGCCGATTTAAAATTTGAAGCAGGTAAAGAAAACGAATTGTTGAACCGTATTGAAACACGGATCAACAAAAAAAGATCAGAAGTTATTGATATGATTAACAAACATCAGAAATAGAGTTTGGTTTACTATCAAAAGAATATTATGAATAATTGATTAAAAGCGGACAGTTGTCCGCTTTTTTTATAAACTTTAAAAAAGGATATTATCAGATTTAATAGCGTACCTTTAAAAACATCTTTGTTTTATTTAAATTTCTACCTGCCCGGTTGGGTAGGTGTTTTATTTTTAATCATTTAGTATTTTTCCATCTAAAGCGGTTTATTATCACTACCTTGTATAACTTAATAAAATGCAATAGAAACTACTTAAAAAGTTTTTTAAATCTTTAAATGATAAAATTATGAAAGTAGTAAGATGGCTTACCTATCCCGAATGCCGGCCACAGGAATCGGGTCTGTACATGGTAAACAGAAAATTAAATAATATGTATTTAACCGTTTTGTCTTATTTTGATATCGTTACCAGTCAATGGTACGACTCTAACGATCGAGAAAGTAATATAGAGTGGGTCAGTGCATTCAATCCTTTTAAGGTGATATATGTTTAGCGTGCATATAGGCAAAACAGATAGATTTATTCTTGTAGTAATTGCAGTTTTAGCACCGCTTTTAATCATTGCAACGATACATTTCTTAAACAGAAACGTAAAAAGTCTGTACGACAACGTACTTACTGAAAAGTTAAGTCCCGAAGTTCTTTAATCGCAACATAAATAAAGCACCTGAAAAATGGTGTTTTTTGTTATCTGCAATTTTAAGAAAACGAAATCTCCTCATAAAAAAGGTTATTGAAAATAGTTCAGCCAGAAATTTTGTAGCATCGCTACATAAATTAAAAGGACATACTAGCTCTGTATTTCATTTTTTTTGTAAATTACATTTCTTTAAAATATTCTAAACAATGTTTTTATCATATACTTTCGGAACTTCGTCTATTCCTCTGTTAGGAGAAACAATAGGAGAAAATCTTAAGAAGACTGTGGATAAATTTCCAGACAATGAAGCCCTAATCTGTGTTCATCAGAATTACAGGGCTACTTATAAAGAGTTTTATGATCAAACTACACAGGTAGCAAAAGCACTTATTAATATAAATGTTAAAGCCGGTGATCGGGTTGGAGTATGGTCTGCCAATCGCTACGAATGGACGCTTCTACAATATGCAACTGCAAGAATCGGGGTTATTTTGGTAAATGTCAATCCGGCATACAGGACGAGTGAATTGATTTTTGTAATTAATCAGTCTGATATGTCATATATCTTTTCTTCACTTACTTTCAAATCAAGTAATTATAAAAAGATGATTGTCGACGCAAAAGAATTTTGTTCTACTTTGAAAACGGAAGTTTTTTTTGAAGATGATTGGAATGACTTTTTGAAAGGAGATCAAAATATATCTGATGAAATATTACAGAATTATGAAGAAGCAGTTCAATTTGATCATCCAGTGAATATTCAGTATACTTCGGGTACCACAGGTTTTCCAAAAGGGGTAACACTTTCTCATCATAATATTTTAAACAATGGCTATTTTATCGGTATCAGACTAAAGTACTCTGAAAAAGACAGGGTTTGTATACCAGTACCTTTTTACCACTGTTTTGGAATGGTCATCGGAAACCTTGCATGTACTGCACATGGGGCTTGTATGGTTATTCCTAATGACAGTTTTGATCCAGAGATTACATTGAAAGTCGTATCTAAGGAAAAATGTACATCACTTTACGGAGTTCCTACTATGTTTATAGCAGAACTGGCAACAAGTAATTTAGAGTCTTATGATTTCTCAAGTCTTAGAACAGGGGTTATGGCTGGATCGGTTTGTCCTCCTGAAATCATGAAAAAGGTTCAAGGTATAATGAATATCAAAGAAATAAGTATTTGTTATGGGATGACTGAAACCTCTCCTGTCTCAACACAAACATTAATAGGAACATCATTAGAAAAACAGGTGTCAACTGTAGGAACGGTTCAGGATCATTTGGAACTTAAAATTGTGGACAATGAAGGTAAAGTTGTTAAGAGAGGTATCTCGGGAGAATTGTGTACAAGAGGGTATTCTGTGATGTTAAAATACTGGAATGATCCAGAAAACACCAAAAAAGTTTTGGACGATAGTCGTTGGATGCATACAGGTGATTTGGCAATTATGGACGAGGAAGGCTATATAACTATTTCTGGCAGGATAAAAGATTTGATTATTAGAGGTGGAGAGAATATTTCTCCAAAAGAAATAGAGGATTTCCTATATACATATCCAAATATTTTGGATGTTCAAATAATTGGTGTTCCCAGTGATAAATATGGAGAAGAGGTAATGGCCTGGATAAAGGTTAGAGATGGATTTATTCTCTCAGAAGAAACGCTTATAAATTATTGTAAAAATCAGATTGCTCATTACAAAATTCCAAAATATTGGAAGTTTGTTAAAGACTTTCCAATGACTATTTCCGGAAAAGTAAGGAAGATAGAAATGAGAGAAATTTCTATCAAGGAACTCGGATTGTAGTTATATATTAGAAGATTGGAACACTTCATTAATAGTTCCATTAGAAATATCAGTCTCCGTTCACAGTCTAATAAAATCGTTTAAATATAATTTGCTTGATACCAATAGCTGAACGGAGAAGGAAGTATCATATAATGAACTTCTTTTTTTACGAAAATTAATAAAGAATTATTTAAATTATCTTTATAAAATTAATCTCACATTTTACAAATGAAATTATTATTGGTAGAAGATCATCAAGAGCTTGCTGCAAATATGATAAGTTTTCTAACTCAGGAAAATTATATATGCGAATGGGTAAAAACCGTTACGCTTGCCAAAGAAATGCTTGAAATGTTTGAATACGATGTGGTGCTCTTAGATTTAACCTTACCTGATTATTCGGGACTTCATCTTTTGGAGTATATTAAGCAAAACGATATTAACAGTAAAGTAATTATAATTTCGGCACAAAATTCTTTAGACTATAAGATTAAAGGACTTGATGGTGGTTCAGACGATTATATTACTAAACCATTTCCTTTACCCGAACTACATTCGCGTATTAAAGCCGTAACTCGTAGAAATAGTAGCAATAGTAAAGATGATTTATTTGTTTTTAATGAAATTTCAATCGATTTAAATTCTATGGAATGTAAGGTTAACAATCAACAAGTTGTTTTAACTAAAAAAGAATTTAATTTAATGGTTTATTTCATTAACAATAAAAACAGAGTATTGTCAAAACAGGCAATAGCATTACATCTTTGGGGCGATTATACTTATAATTTAGATAATGTGGATTTTATATATCAACACTTAAAAAATCTTCGAAAAAAAATAATCGATGCCGGTGGAACGGATTATGTAAAAACTATTTATGGTTTGGGATACAAATGGACTGAGTAATGAAATTAAGCAGCCGAATTACATATTATTTAATCGTTATAGTTTTCCTGTCGCTGGCTATTGGTTTCTCTATTTTTTATATTTCTATAGAAAGGGTAACCAACAGATCTGCTATTTACAAAATGGAGCAACTTAACCAGTATATAATAAAACAGCTAAAAACACAGTCAGTAGATTCATTACAAAAAAAGCATCCTTCGATCAGTATAAAAGTTTTGTCGAAAAAATATGACAATCTTGTTGATGAGGTTGTAGAAGAGAGAGAAGCTGTCTGGAACGAACAGTTGCAAAGTTATGGATACAATATAAAAGTAATTCATTATCGTATTTGTCTTTTACAATGCGATAGTTTTCGTTTGCCTGCATTACTGCTTGTGCATATACTTTTTCTTGATTTTGAGCCAGCGTAAAATTTTCTTTTGCTTCCTGTAGCTGTATTTTTATACGATCGTTAGCTATATCAATCTGTTCTTGTGCTTCTTCTATATGATGTTTTGCTACATTCACATTTTTGTTGTTTTTATAAAGTGAACCTAAATCGTAAGATAAACCGATACCTGTATTTAAAGCATTGGTTACGGTAATAACATTTTTAATATCCGCAGCAACATATCCTCCGGTTAAAGCTATGGTTGGTAAATAATTTGCTTTAGTTATTTTTAGCTGATCTGTAGCAATTTTATGCTGTGTTGCAAGTAATTTTAAATCGTTTCTATTTTGTAGCACATTTTCAAACGAATATTGTTCATTTAAGATTTCAGTATCATCAAAAGTAATTTGATCAATTTTCGCATCTTCATCAAATTGTAAAAGTGTAATTAATTGATAGTTGAATACTTTTACATTTTTAACTGCTTCCTGCAATGCTACTTTATAGTTTGATAGCTGTAACTCACTTTTTAAAAGATCGTTTCTCGCTATCAGCCCATTTTCTTCCATTGCCTTAAAATCAATAACCTGCTGCTCTGATCTTTTAATGTTTTCTTCTACTAAATTTACAGTTTGCTGTGCTTTGTATAAAGTAACATAAAGCTTTATAGCCTGGGCAGCAATTTGCTCTTTTGTATTAGCTGCGGCGTATTGCTCTGCTATTACGCTTTCTTCCGCAATGTGGATACTGTTTTTGATTTTACTACCAGAATAAATAGGCATGGAAATATTTGCCTGACCTAGCATTAGTTGATTAGCCTTTATATTCCCGGCACCATTTTCATTACCAAGAGGTATTCTCAAATTAATATCCGGAGTAGAAAGCATTGCAAACTGCCCTGTGATTTTTGCTTCTGGTAATTGGCTGTTTTTAGCTACACCAAGCTCTAAATTTTTGCCAATAGTTTTGTTGTTAGCCACCTTGGCTTCTTTACTTTGTGTTGTTGCTAGCTGAATAACTTCTTGTATACTTAACGATTTACTATCTTGTGCAAATGCTGATAAATCTATTAATGTTATACAACTAATCAGCCACACCCATTTACTCTTCATAAATTAAAAGCGCTTTGATTGTTTTGTGAATGTGATTTACTAATTGATTTTCGATATATTCACTGTAGGCTTCATCTGATTGTATTTCTAATATATTTTGTAGAAATAATCGGTTCATTTGAAAGTTCATAAATGTACCCATCATTGTAGAATGTAGTAGGATAGGGGAAACCACATACTTAAAATCACCTGTGCTATATCCTTTTTCTAAAACTCTGGTGACAAGATCCAGATTATATTTTTTTACCCTGGTAAAAGAATCTGAATTTATAAGCTTTTTCTTCAAACCTCCTTCTACAGACAATATTTTATAAACACCTGCATTTTGGTTCATGGTTTTTACATATAAAAAGATAAGGTTTTCTAAACTTTCAAAAGCAGAAAAACAGTATTTAAAAATAAGTTCCTCATTAATTTTAAAATTCTCTAACCTGATATCAAATAAAGCTTCCAAAAGTTTGTCTTTAGAACCAAAGTAATAAGAAATCATAGCAATATTCACATCTGCTTCTTTTGCAATGTCTCTTACCGATGTTCCATCAAAACCTTTTTCTTCGAATAATCTTTCGGCAGCGTTTAAAATTTCATGTTGCTTTTCGTTCATAAATCTTTAGTGTTATCAAAAATTATTACAAAATTAAACAAACGTTTAATTTAAACAAGTGTTTAAATTTTTTTATTTAAGAAATTTTAATGATATGTTAATAGTTGGATAGTTTTCTAATGGTAAAATAATACGTCAAAATCATAACAATACAAGATTTACAGCACCTTATAAGTATTGATTTTGTATGCTATTATATTGATTTCAGAGAAGAAGTAGTTTAAAATATTATGTACAAAGAAACCACTCAATTGAGTGGTTTCTTTAGTATTTAGTACAGTATACAATTGTTATTACTTCTTCATTATCTTCTTAAAAGTGATACCTTGATCAGTTTTAATATGCATCATATATATTCCCGATTTTGCAAAAGAAAGATCAATCTGCACATTTGACTTGTTATCAAAATTCTTAGTAAGTATTAAACGTGAATTATTGTCGTATACATCAATTTTCTCAACAAGAACATTTTCGTTGTTAGCAATATTAATGATGTCATCCACAGGGTTTGGGTATACATTGAAGTCAGTTGTACTTACTTCATTTGTGCTTAGTGATGCGGATTTAACCGCTGATACTTTATAATTGTCGTATTGCATTGGTACCTCTATATTTCCCTGTAACATGTAGCCGGCAAAATATATTTGTGCTGGTTGATCATTTTTTAAACTGACTGTAGGAACGCTTCCTGCAATATTTTCTGAAGGAATCTGGAAATATATCAGATCATTAGCATAATCTATTTGATAGTAAACCTTTACCCAGGTATCCGGTTTTAGGTAAAGATCTGTTTGATTTGGTCCAAAAAGAATGAATTTAAGATCGGTTACACCTTGAATAATCAATCTGGTCATTCCTCTGAATCTTCCTGTTTCAGTTTCGTATTGAAATCCTGCAATGATGGTACCGTTTGCTGTAGATGTTATATTCCTGTGATAAACTTCAACACCTATACCTCTGGAATTGCCTGTATAGAATTCGAATTCTACCCTTAAAATATCATTTCCGGAATTTCTATTTTGCCACCCTCCACCTGGTAGGTTTTTCCATGCGAACTTTGCAGAATTATTTGTTTGGGTAGAGGGAGTTATCGGGGTGGTTATTTGTAAAATATTGCCTTTGGTATTCTCTGACTTAATCTGAAAGTCTGGAAATTTTCCGCCAATTTGTACTTCTGTTAACCAGTTTCCTTGACCAGGTACCGATCCTGATAAGTCACTGCTCAAATTGCCTATTGTATAATTATCAAAATTCTCATCTATTAATGACTGCGCATTTGTTAAATTAGTTAGAGATAATAATAGTAAAGAAGATAAAAGTAGTTTTGTTTTCATATATTTAATTAAATTAATTGAGTAAATATAATTATTTTGCCTGACTTGGTGCT
The DNA here is from genome assembly GCA_040391685.1 of Paenimyroides baculatum. Classification (GTDB taxonomy): domain Bacteria; phylum Bacteroidota; class Bacteroidia; order Flavobacteriales; family Flavobacteriaceae; genus Flavobacterium; species Flavobacterium baculatum_A. The sequence continues at coordinate 24,995 of JBEBXJ010000007.1, read as the reverse complement.
ATAAAGACCAATGTCCCTTCCTGAAAATTATAATTATTTCTGTCATACTTCAATTTGTCACATTATAATTCTTTCGGATAAATGGTATACAATCCAAAATGAAAAGTTTGCGCTGGCATCGGCTCTGCTTTTACCAAATCAATTACCGCAAGCAATGCGTACAAAGTCTCTACACCATGTATTTTTTATATATATGGTTAATTCCTGCCGACAAATTGTGGGTAAATCCTGATTGTGGATTAAAGACACGCCATTGGGAAGAAACTGAAAAAGCACTGGTTGAAATGATAAATGCTGCCAAGCAAATGCGCGTTGCAGTGGAAGTATTTTAGTATTTGTTCTATGAAATCTTCTCAATAATAAATATACTTAAAAAAAGTAAAAATTTTTGCTTGTAGAATTAAACAAGAATTTTACCTTTGTTACTTAAAATAGAAAAACTATGTTTAATAAATTACATCAACATCATTTTCATACTTGCACTCAAGCGAGCTGAGAATGATATGCTGTAAAGTCACAATATCTAATCCCGTTTTGAGTAAATCATACGGGATTTTTCTTTTTTTAGATTTTTCTATTGGTAAGGTTTGCTCAAACATTAATAAATAAAAAATGAGTAAACTTAAAATCGCCGTCCAAAAAAGCGGCAGATTGAATGAGAAATCACTTCAATTATTAGAAGAATGTGGAATTAAATTTCCGAATGGTGGCGGCAAACTCATGACCGAAGCTACCAATTTTCCAGTTCAGATTCTTTTTTTAAGAGATGATGATATCCCACAATACGTAGAACAAAAAGTAGCCGATATTGGTATTGTTGGCGAAAATGTACTGATCGAAAGCACAAAGAAAATCAATATTGTAGAAAAATTAGGCTTTTCTTCTTGCCGATTAAGTTTAGCCATACCCAAAGAAGCAGAATACAAGGGGTTGGAGTTCTTTAAAGATAAGCGAATCGCAACCTCGTATCCCAATATTTTATCTGAATATTTCCAAGATCAAAAAATAGATGTCAGTATCGAAGTTATTTCCGGAAGTGTGGAGATTGCTCCCGGTATTGGTTTATCAGACGGAATTTGTGACATTGTAAGCAGTGGTAGTACCTTATTGTCAAACGGACTTAAAGAAGTTGAAAAAGTACTGGACAGTCAGGCTGTTTTGGTCACGAGTGAAGATTTAGATATTGAAAAGCAACAGATCCTTCAAAAGCTTCTTTTCAGAATCCAATCAGTTCGCAAAGCAAAGGAAAATAAATACATTTTGCTGAATGTTCCAAATCCAAAATTAGATAAAATAAAAGCCATTCTTCCAGGGATGAACAGCCCTACGATTCTTCCCCTGGCGAAAGAAGGATGGAGCAGTTTACATTCGGTCATCAGTGAAGATAAGTTCTGGGATGTAATAGATGAATTAATAGAAGCCGGAGCCGAAGGCATTTTAGTAGTCCCAATCGAAAAAATGATTATTTAACGAAAACTAAAGTCAGTAAAATGAATCAGTATATCAAACCATCCCAATCCGAATGGGAAGCTATCAGCAAAAGACCGACCTTATCCTTGGAAGATTTAGACGAGAAAGTACAGAAAATCATTGATCGGATAAAAAACGTTGGAGACCAAGCTATAAAGGAATTTGCTTTGCAATTTGATCAAGTAAGTTTGGAGAATATTAAAGTAAGCTCCCGTGAAATTGAATTGGCAAAGTCACAGATTTCTGATGAATTGAAACTAGCCATTTCAACTGCTTCCGACAATATTCACAAATTTCATAATTCACAAAAGGTGTTGGAAACACAAGTTGAAACAATGGTAGGAATAACTTGTTGGAGAAAAAATGTAGCCATTGAAAATGTAGGACTGTATATTCCTGGAGGTTCTGCTCCTTTGTTTTCCACGATTTTGATGTTGGCAATTCCCGCATTGATTGCAGGCTGCAAACGTATTGTTTTGTGCACTCCTTGTGATAAAAATGGTGTAATCAATCCGGCAATTTTATATACCGCATCCTTTTTGGGAATTGATGAAATTTATAAAGTCGGCGGAGCCCAAGCCATTGCTGCATTGGCTTACGGAACACAAAGCATTCCAAAAGTTGATAAGATTTTCGGACCAGGAAATCAGTATGTGACCAAAGCAAAGGAACTCGTTCAGAAAAACGGTATTGCCATTGATTTACCTGCGGGACCAAGTGAAGTTTTAATTATTGCCGACCAAAATGCAGATGCTGATTTTATTGCTGCAGATTTGCTTTCACAGGCAGAACACGAAACCGATAGCCAAGTAGTTTTAGTAACAAATAATCAGCCTTTGATTGAAAAAGTCAATCTCGCTTTGGAAGAACAATTAATCGTTTTACCAAGAGCTGAATTAGCTAGAAAAACATTGGAAAACAGTTTTTCGGTGGTACTAAATTCTTTAGAAGAATGTATCGAATTCAGTAATATATACGCTCCTGAACATTTGATTTTAGCTGTAGAAAACGCAACAGAATACTGTGATAAGATCAAAAATGCAGGCTCCGTTTTTCTTGGAAATTATTCTTGTGAAAGTGCAGGGGATTATGCCAGTGGAACTAATCACACGTTACCAACCAATGGTTATGCAAAAAGTTATAGTGGTGTTTCCTTCGATAGTTTTGTGAAGAAAATTACGTTTCAAAATATTACGGCAAAAGGCATTCAAAACATCGGAAAAACAATTGAAATCATGGCAGAAGCAGAACAATTAATCGCTCATAAGAATGCAGTTTCTATTCGCCTTAAAAAATTAAATAATGAATAAAAATATCACACTATTTATCAGAAAAAATATTCTAAACCTTGCCCCATATTCGAGTGCAAAGGAGGAATACGCAGGGAAAGAAGGTGTTTTTTTAGATGCCAACGAAAATCCATTCGGAATATACAATCGTTATCCTGATCCTTATCAATCTGTTTTAAAACAAAAATTGTCGGAGATAAAAAATATTTCTACTAACCAAATCTTTATCGGTAATGGAAGTGACGAGGTGATTGACATTGCTTTCCGAATTTTTTGTGAGCCCAATCAGGACAAGGTCCTGACTTTTTCTCCAACTTATGGTATGTACGAAGTTTCAGCCAGTATAAATGCAGTTGAACTTATTAACCTCTCTTTGGATACAGATTTTCAAATTGATAGAAATACAATTGAACCATATTTCTCGGATCCGGATTTAAAATTGATTTTCATCTGTTCTCCCAATAATCCTACAGGTAATCTTTTGAACCCAGGAGACATTGAATTTATCTTACAAAATTTCAACGGAATTGTGATTGTTGATGAAGCTTATATTGATTTTTGTAACCAACCATCTTTTCTTGAAAAAATAGAAAAGTACCCGAATCTGATTGTCAGTCAGACATTGAGTAAAGCATGGGGATTAGCAGGAATTCGTTTGGGAATTGCTTATATGGACGAAAACATTTTATCGTATTACAACAAAGTAAAGGCTCCATATAATGTAAGTTCTATTAATCAGAAAATAGCTTTAGATACCCTCAATAATTTTAATGAATATGAACAAAAACGAAACGAAATACTTTCAGAAAAAATCAAACTCACCAATGAATTAAAAGCTTTGAAAATCGTTCGTAAAGTCTATCCCTCAGATGCAAATTTTCTGTTGATTGAAGTACATAATGCCAACGAATTATACAATCAATTGATAGAAAAACAAATCATCATCCGAAACCGAAGTTCAGTTATTCAAAATTGCGTACGAATTACTGTAGGAACACAAGAAGAAAATAAAAGATTATTAATGGAATTTAAAAAAATAAGTAATGGTTAAGAAAGTATTATTTATAGACCGAGACGGCACGATTATCAAAGAATCGAAAGATTTTCAGATTGATAGCTTTGAGAAGCTGGAATTTTTGCCATATGCCATTAGTTGTTTGTCGAAAATTGCTCGCGAATTGGATTTTGATTTGGTTATGGTGAGCAATCAGGACGGATTGGGAACAGATTCTTTTCCTGAAAACACCTTTTATCCTGTGCAAAATTTCATTATGCAAACACTTAAAGAGGAAGGTGTAATTTTCAAAGATATTTACATCGACTCATCTTTTGAAAATGAAAATAAAGATACTCGAAAACCAAAGACTGGAATGTTATGTAAATATATTCATGGAAGTTACGATTTGGAAAATTCCTATGTGCTGGGAGACAGAAAAACCGATGTTCAATTGGCTGAAAATTTAGGAGCAAAATCTATTTTTATAAGTGATGACATTTCCGTAAAAACAACGCTCACCACAACCGATTGGAACAAAATTTATCAATATCTGAAAGCACAACCGAGAATTGGAAAAGCCCAACGCAAAACACTGGAAACGGACATTTTTGTTGAAGTGAATTTGGACGGAAGTGGAAAATCGAGTATTGATACTGGTTTGGGTTTTTTCGATCACATGTTGGAGCAAATTTCCAAACATGGAAATTTAGATTTGAATATTCAAGTCAAAGGTGATTTGGAGATTGATGAGCACCACACGATTGAAGATACAGCAATTGCTTTTGGAGATGCATTTTTAGAAGTTTTAGGAAGTAAAAAGGGTATTGAGCGTTATGGTTTTTTATTACCGATGGATGACTGTTTGTCTCAGGTGGCAATTGATTTTGGTGGTCGTCCGTGGTTGGTTTGGGAAGCGGAATTTAAGCGTGAAAAAATTGGCGATATGCCAACAGAAATGTTCTATCATTTTTTTAAATCATTTAGCGATCAGGCCAGATGCAATTTGAACATTAAAGCAGAAGGAGAAAACGAGCACCACAAAATAGAATCTATTTTTAAAGCTTTTGCAAAAGCTGTAAAAATGGCTGTCAGCAAAACAGAAAACTATAAAATTCCAAGTACAAAAGGCACATTATGATAGCGATTCTGAAATACAATGCAGGAAATACTACTTCGGTAGAAAATGCGATAAAAAGTTTAGGTTATTCAACATTGGTGACGGATGATGTTTCACTTTTGACACGGGCTGATAAGGTAGTTTTTCCCGGGGTTGGAGCAGCAAGTTCTGCTATGAATTACTTACGAGAAAGAAATTTAGATGAAGTATTAAAATCCTTGACACAACCCGTTTTGGGAATTTGCTTAGGCATGCAATTGTTGTGTGAATCTTCCGAAGAAGGCAATACCAAAGGTTTGGGGATTTTCAAAACGAAAGTCCGAAAGTTTCCCGCTAATAATATAGTTCCACATATGGGTTGGAATAATTTTACTTCTATAAAAGGAGATTTGTTTCAGAATATTTCAATTGAAAATGACTGCTATTTTGTACATAGTTATTATGCAGAATTGTGTTCAGAAACAATTGCTATAGCGGATTATATTTTACCATTTAGTGCGGCTTTGCAAAAGGATAACTTTTATGCTACACAATTTCATCCTGAAAAATCAGCAAAAATTGGTTTAACGATTTTAAAAAACTTTCTTGAATTATGAGGATCATCCCAGCTATAGATATTATCGACGGAAAATGTGTCCGTTTAACAAAAGGAGATTACAATCAACAGAAAACCTATAATGAAAATCCTTTGGAAGTAGCAAAAATGTTTGAAGATTTCGGTATCAAATATTTACACTTAGTGGATTTGGATGGAGCAAAAGCCAAACATATCATTAATTACAAAACATTGGAAACATTGGCTACCAAAACCAGTTTGAATATCGATTTTGGAGGAGGAATAAAAGCCTTACAAGATGTAGAAACAGCTTTCAATGCAGGAGCAAAGCAAATAACTGTTGGAAGTATTTCAGCTCAAAAACCACAATTGATGTTGGAATGGCTGAACCAATTCGGAGTAGAGAAAATTATTTTGGGAGCAGATTGTAAAAACCGAAAAATTGCAACCAATGGTTGGTTAGCAAGTAGTGAATTGGATGTTCTTTCTTTTATTCAGGAATATGAAAAAAACGGAGCAATATACAGTATAGTAACGGACATTGATAAAGACGGAATGTTGGCAGGACCATCGTTTGAATTGTATGAAGAGATTATCTCTCACTCAAAAATCAGCTTAATTGCAAGTGGAGGTATTACGACCATTGAAGATGTTTTAAAACTAAAAGAAATGGGTTGCGAAGGGGCAATTATTGGAAAAACAATTTATGAAGGAACGATTAATCTAAAAGAACTTTCAGAATTATGCTAAAGAAAAGAATTATTCCGTGTTTAGATATCAAAGACGGACGAACAGTAAAGGGAGTAAATTTTGAAGATATTAAAGATGCAGGAGATCCGATAGCATTGGCTCAACTTTATGTACAAGAGGGCGCTGATGAATTGGTTTTTTTGGACATCTCAGCCACACTAGAAAAACGTAAAACTTTTTCGGAACTGGTTACACGTATTGCTTCGGAAATCAATATACCTTTTACAGTTGGGGGAGGAATTAACAGCTTGGAAGATGCGAAAACCATTATCAGTGCTGGTGCAGACAAGATAAGTATTAATTCGTCTGCAATTATAAACCCTGAACTCATCAGTCAAATTGCCAGTGAATTAGGAAACCAATGTGTGGTTTTGGCTATCGATACCAAATTTGTTGATGGTGAATGGATGGTTTTTAGAAATGGAGGAAAAATAGCTACAGAGCTTGAAACATTAGATTGGGCTAGGCGAGGTGTTTCTCTTGGAGCAGGAGAAATTTTACTAACATCGATGAATAATGACGGAACCAAATCGGGCTTTGCATTGGACATCATATCGCAAATTTCGAAAATGGTTTCAGTACCGGTTATTGCTTCAGGAGGAGCAGGCACGATGCAACATTTTGCAGATGTATTCAAACAAACAAAAGCTACGGGAGCTTTGGCAGCAAGCGTTTTTCATTATGGTCAGATTCCGATTCCGACACTTAAACAATTTTTAAACGAGCAAAATATTTCCATACGATTATGAATATAGATTTTAATAAAGGAAACGGGCTTGTTCCCGTTATCATACAGGATGAAACGAATCTTCAAGTTTTGATGCTTGGGTATATGAATGAAGAAGCCTACAACAAAACGGTTTCAGATCAAAAAGTGACTTTTTTTAGCCGAATTAAAAACCGATTATGGACAAAAGGAGAATCTTCCGGAAACTTTCTGTATGTGAAAAGCATTCATTTGGATTGTGACAACGATGCGTTGCTCATTCAGGCTAGTGCAGAAGGTCCAACTTGTCACACGGGATTAAATTCGTGCTTTAATACTGATAGTTCAAAAGGATTTTTATATAAATTAGAGCAGACTATTCATCAACGGATTGATGAAAATGTAGAAAGTTCATATACCACTAAATTATTCAAAAGCGGTATCAACAAAATTGCTCAAAAAGTAGGGGAAGAAACGGTAGAATTGGTGATTGAAGCAAAAGATGATAATGATGATTTATTTAAAAATGAAGCAGCAGATTTATTGTATCATTTTTTGATTTTATTGAAAGCTAAGGGTGTTACACTGCAGGATGTAGAATCCGTGTTAAAAGAAAGAACTTAAAAGATGTTTGAGTATTTACAATATAATAAATAAACAAATTTAAGATGTAAATAATTAAATATGATTCTATATAAAAACAGAAAGTCATTAAATTGAAATGGCTTTCTGTTTTTTTGCATGCTATAACTGTTAAACTACAACACTTTCTAAAAATCTTAAAAGGTGTTGAGTTGAAGACCTATCATCCACCGTTGATGGGGATTTATGTTGAATGTAATATTTTAACAAGTTCAAAAAAAATTTCTCTTAGTAAATTAGAATTTTTGATCCCGTTAAGTATAATCTCATGTCAATTTTTCTTTTAAGCTATCGATTTCTTTTTGATATTTCTGCAGTTGGGAAAGTAATACTGAATTTTCTTTATTCTTTGTGCTTATTTTTAATTGGTTTATATCTTTTTCTATCTTTTTCAATATAGCTATTGGGTTAGAATTATTTAATTCTGATTCAGATGAAATTTTATTATCTAATCTATCCATTTCTCTGCTGATTGTTGCTTGTTCTGTTAATGCGTATTCTTCTGTTTGTTTTATTGATTGGTGTCCCAGCATTTCTTTTACCACGTGCATTGGAACTCCGTTATTTAATGTTACAGTACTTCCAAAGGTTCGTCTGGCTTTATGGGTGGTCAGATTGTCATTAATATTGCATAAAGTTGCAATTTCCTTTAAGTACTCATTCATTTTTTGATTTGACTTTACGGGTAGAAGGACATTGCTTTTAATGCATCGTTTATGATGTTTGTATTTTTCTAAAATTTCGATGGCTTTTGAAAGTAGGGCAATAGTTGTGGAAGATCCTGTTTTCTGTCTGGATGAGATGATCCATTGTTTATTATCTATTCCGGTTTTTATTTCATCAGTTTTCAATTGCTTAACATCTATATAGGACAGTCCTGTGTAAAATTGAAAAACAAAGATGTCTCGGACTTCATTTAACCGTTCGGACTCAAATACTTTATTTTCTAGAAGGAAAAGCTCACGGGAACTTAACGGAGTTTTTTTGACAGTTACTTTTTTATTATTAAAAGCCTTAAACGGATCAGAGGCTATAATATCTTTTGATATTGCCCTATACACGATCTTCTTAAAGTTTGCGATATATTTTACCGTACTGTTGTTCTGACAATTCCTAATCGTTCTTAGGAAGAAGTCAAAATCTTTGACAAATTCATAATTAAGCTGTCTGAATTCTAAATCATCAACTTTATATTTCAACTTTATAAATTGTTGGACGTGTGATCTGGCAGTTACATATCGTTCATGCGTTCCTATGCTGTATTCACCTTTTGATACCAAGACTAGGATTTCATCATTGTGCTTCTGAAACTCTTCCAGCACTTTCGTATTTCCTTCACTGTTACCTAATATAAAATCAATGAGGTTTTGTGAGGTAATGGTAATATTTCGATTGATTAATTTGATTCTATGGTCTTCAATTTTTCTACAAATTGAATCTAGAAAGAAATTTATAGACTTTGCATCTTCTTTGGAACCTATTGCTCGTTCGCTTCTTTGATTCCATTTTGAAGCATACCATTTTCTTTTTGTGGATACTTCTTTAGGTATTCAGTCAACTGTTATTCGGATATATACATATCTAAAATCTGATTGATTTTTAGGTCTTTTTAAAAAGAAGTTTATTCCGTAGCTGGCTTCTAACATAATTTGAAAATTTAATGGTTGATAAATATCGAACTACATTATTTCAAATCCAAGTCGTTAAAGTACTTTACATGTTGGTAACCAGTTGTTTAAGTGCTATGATTTTGCCACAAAATTATGAGCATTTTTGAAAATTTTAGTGGTTTATGCACCAATAAAAAAACCTACGAATCTCTCAGATCGTAGGTTTTATAGGCCTTTAAGCAAAAAATGCGTTTAAACTTGCTTATAACTGGCGGAGAAAGAGGGATTCGAACCCCCGGACCTGTTACAGTCAACAGTTTTCAAGACTGCCGCATTCGACCACTCTGCCATTTCTCCTTAACGTTATTTACTTCGTTAATTGTGGTGCAAATATAAAATGTTTTTTTAATTAAACAAAAACATTTTTTTAAAAATTAAAAATTTACGTAATCTACAATTTCCAAACCGTAACCAACCATACCAACGCGTTTGCTGTGTTCGGAATTACTCATTAGTTTGATCTTTGAAATATTGATGTCATGTAATATCTGAGCGCCAATTCCAAAATCTTTATTGTCTAACTGAATTTTTGGTGCTTTTACAATATTTTCTGTTTGTGCCTGTAATTCTTTCAGTTCGCCTAAACGCTTCAATAAATCAAGTGTATTGTATTCCTGATTAATGAATAATATTGCTCCCTGACCTTCTTTGTCAATGGCTTTAAACATTAGATCCAACTTTTCGTCCTGGTTGTTGGTAAGGTTTCCTAATATATCGTTGTTAACCTGCGACGAATTGATTCGTGTTAAAATGGCATCGCCGTTATTCCAAACACCTTTTGTTAGCGCAATATGAACCTGTTTGTTGGTTACCTGTAAGTAGGCGCGCAAACGGTATGTTCCGTATTTTGTCTGTAGGTCAAAATCTTCTTTTTTCTGAATAAGACTGTCGTGTTTCATTCTGTAAGCTACCAAATCTTCAATTGAAATCAATTTCATATCGAATTTCTTCGCAACATCTACCAATTGAGGCAAACGTGCCATTGATCCGTCTTCATTTAAAATTTCAACTAAAATTCCGGCTGGTTTGAAACCTGCCAAACGAGCCAGATCTACAGCCGCTTCGGTATGACCGGTACGTCTTAAAACGCCGCCTTCCTTAGCTATTAATGGAAAGATATGTCCCGGACGACCTAAATCTTCTGGTCTGGTATCGTCTTTAACTAAAAATTCAATGGTTTTTGACCGGTCGTGTGCCGAAATTCCTGTAGTACAATCATGACCTATTAAATCAACAGAAACCGTAAAAGCGGTTTGATGCAAAACGGTATTATTGATAACCATTGGATGCAAATCCAGTTCTTTACAGCGTTTTTGCGTTAAGGGTGCACAAATTAAGCCACGCCCGTGCATTGCCATAAAGTTGATCATTTCGGGAGTAACCTTTTCTGCTGCGGCAATAAAATCACCTTCGTTTTCACGATCTTCGTCATCAACTACAATAATTATTTTCCCTTGACGAATATCTTCGATAGCTTCTTCTATGGTGTTTAATTTTATATCAGACATTTTATGTGTTGTTTTGTTGTTTCTTTTTAAATTTTGTTTTAAGATAATTTGTAACAGGGTACAGCAGATTGTCTACACTGTTTATTCCCCTGTCTTTTGTGGCTTTGTACGTAAAAGTAATTGCCATTGGCAACAATACCAGTGTAGATAACCAGGCACCGAAAAAGGGTGTAATTCCGTTTTCTTGTGCCAGTTTTTTTCCGAATGTGTTTATAAAGTGGTACGAAATAAATATTAAAACTGCAAAAACCATAGGCAAGCCCAAGCCGCCTTTTCTAATAATCGCACCAAGTGGAGCACCGATGAAAAACATTAAAAGGCACGAAAATGCAATTACGAATTTTTCGTAAAAGGCAATCCAATGACGGTTGATGTGTTTAGTTTTCTCGGAAAGTGCATTTTTATTGTTGGTTATGTTGAAGCGTATGTTTTCTGCCACTGCCGAAGCGTTGGCATAAAGGCTTATTTTTTGACTGCGGTTTTTTAACTGCAGCAACGAATCTAAACTAACAGTTTTGTAAAGAATGTTTGTTTCTTTTGGTGTGTTCGATAAAAACAGGCGCGTATTGCTATTGTCGGCATCTACCTGAGTCTTAATCTCGTTGTTGTAGTTAACGTTTAACGAATCAATCGTATAGTTTAACTGTGAAATATTCATCATGGTTGCCGTATTTGATATTTCCTGCATTTCTTCGTCAGATTTATCAAATTCAGACACATCGATACTCATGATGTAATGTTCAAATTCCGATTTTATAAACGGTTTGTTATTGGTATTACGACGCGATGTCACGTCTTCATAATAATTACCGTTGTATAAGTGTAGTTTCAGAATCGGACTGTTTTCGTTGGTTTCAATTCTTCCGGTTTTTGCTTTAATCACCGTTTTGTTCAAGCTGCTTTGCTGGTTAATTACGTGTATGGTTACGTTACGAAGTTTCTCATCTTTCTCCCCATATTTTTCGTCAACCTTAATATTCATCGCTCCTAAATCGTTAAACTGACCCGCAGAAATTGCCATAGCAGGTTTGGTATGAATAATGTCACGACGCATGTTTACAAACTTGAATTCTGATTTTGGCGCCACATTATTCACAAACCAAAACGATACACCCGATAAAATTAAAATAAAGACAATTAACGAGCGCATGGCTCTTTGCAGTGAAATTCCGGAGGATTTCATAGCTGCGAATTCGTAATTTTCAGAAAAATCGCCAAAAGTCATAATGGATGCCAATAATACCGATAAAGGTAAAACCATGGGGATCATTTTTGGCGAATAGAAAAATAAAAATTTAAATATAGTTATAAAATCAAGGTCTTTACCGGCGATATCACCAATAAAGACCCAGATTCCCTGTAATACAAATATGAAGAATAAGATTGCAAAGACTGAAAAAAAAGTTTTTACAAAGCTTATAAGAATATATTGATCAAGTATTTTCACGTGTTACTTTAATCTAAATTGTTGATGTAATAATTTGGATATTTAGATTTTGTAAAGGTAAAAAGGTTTTTTGACAAAGTTTGATTTGTTTTGAAAGATTTTAGGGTAATAATTGATTTGCTTCCGCTTTTATACACATCGGTACGGTTATAAATGTTTTTGGTTTTGGTATCAATTCCTAAATAAACTTCCTTAATGTCTTTACTGTTGGTAGGTGTTAGTTTAATGAACTGAATTGACTTTCCGTTAATGGTCTGTTTTTTATCCAAAGCATATTTATATCCTTTTTTATAGAAAGACAGTATATTTGCAATACTCACCACTTGCGAATCGGCTGAATTGGCGCTGGCAACAGTTACCTCTTCATCGTTCGGGTTGATGATGTACATTTTGGACCCGTCAAAAATCTGGGTAATTCCCATAAAATCTAACACATATTTTTCTCCTTGAATAGTTGCTTTTCCCGTGGTATCCTGTTTTCCGTTGTTAAAGCTGAAATCGATCACCATATTGTTATAGGTTTTGGTTTTTGCCGAAACTTCGTCTAACAATTTTTTGGCAGCATCTGCGTTTTGTGCATAAGTTGATACGCTTATAAATACTAGTGTTATTATCGTAGCTAATTTTTTCATTACATTCTGTTTTTTTCGTTGTTTAAAAATTCATCCAAAGAAACCAAATCAGTGATGTTTACCGAACGTGCTTTGCTTCCTTCGAACGGACCTACGATTCCTGCAGCTTCCAGTTGATCTATCAATCGACCGGCACGGTTGTAACCTAATTTCAATTTTCTTTGTAACAATGATGCCGATCCTTGTTGAGCTGTAACAATAATTTCGGCAGCTTCACGGAACATTACATCGCGGTCTGCAATGTCAATATCAAGACTTGTGCCACTTTCTTCGCCCACATATTCCGGTAATAAATACGCATCGCCGTAACCTTTTTGAGAACCGATAAATTCAGTAATTTTTTCAACTTCAGGTGTATCCACAAAACCACACTGTACGCGTACCATATCGTTACCCTGAGTGAAAAGCATATCACCGCGCCCAATTAACTGATCGGCACCAGGACCGTCTAAAATAGTTCTTGAATCGATTTTAGAACTCACGCGGAAGGCAATACGGGCAGGAAAATTGGCTTTAATGATACCCGTAATTACGTTAACCGACGGGCGTTGTGTTGCAATAATCAAATGGATACCGATCGCACGGGCAAGTTGAGCCAGACGCGCAATGGGGGTTTCTACCTCTTTGCCTGCAGTCATGATTAAATCGGCAAACTCATCAACAACTAAAACAATGTAAGGTAAAAAACGGTGTCCTAATTCGGGATTCAATTTTCGCTGTTTAAACTTTTCGTTGTATTCTTTAATGTTACGAACCATGGCATCTTTTAACAAAGAATAACGGTTGTCCATCTCAATACATAACGAGTTTAAGGTGTGAATTACTTTGGTGTTGTCGGTAATAATGGCGTCTTCGGTATCTGGTAATTTCGCTAAAAAGTGACGTTCGATTTTGTTAAACAACGTTAATTCTACTTTTTTAGGATCTACCAAAACAAATTTTACTTCTGCAGGATGTTTCTTGTAAAGCAGCGACGTTAAAACGGCATTTAAACCTACCGATTTACCTTGACCTGTAGCACCTGCCATTAATAAATGGGGCATTTTGGCTAAATCGAAAACAAATGTTTCGTTAGAAATGGTTTTACCAATAGCGATAGGTAATTCCATTTCGGCATTTTGGAATTTTGGCGATAAAATCAGCGATTTCATTGAAACGGTTGATGGTTTCGTATTTGGAACTTCGATACCGATTGTTCCTTTTCCCGGAATCGGTGCGATGATACGGATTCCCAAAGCAGATAATGACAAGGCAATATCGTCTTCCAAACTCTTGATTTTTGAAATGCGGATTCCAGCATCGGGAACAATTTCGTAAAGTGTTACGGTTGGACCAACGGTTGCCTTAATTTGTGCAATACCAATTTTGTAGTTGTTCAGCGTTTCAACAATACGGTTTTTGTTTTCTTCCAACTCCGCCTGATTAATGGTAATTCCGCCTGTTGTGTGTTCAAATAGTAATTCGCTTGTTGGAAACTGGTATTTTGATAATTCTAATGTTGGATCAAATAAACCAAAATTTTCTACTATTTTTTTCGATAAATCATCATCGGCAAGCGGTTCTTCTTCAATTGTTTCAATAATGAATTCTTCGTGATGATCTGCGTTGGCTGATGTATCTGTAATAGAAAAATCGTGAATAGGTTCCGGTTTTCTCTCTGTTTTCTTTAGATCGAACGAAACTTCATTGTCGATTTTCGCAACGGGAATTTCTTCTTTAATCGGAGTAGTAGGAACGATGATTTTAGCGTCTTCTCTTACAGGTTGATTGATATTTATTGGTTGAACCGGCTGTGTAGCTATGATTTCTTCGGCTTTTTCAATATTGTCCTTAATTTTGGCATGGGTGTTTGCTACAATGTTGGTAAATGATTTCGGTGTCATTTTTATTCTGAAAATCAGGTAGAAAATAATCAGGAAAACTACCACAAGCATAGCACCGATCTGCCCGATGTAGTCTTGCAGGTAATCGTTCATTTCATAACCAACGGTTCCCCCTAGAAATGGATAACTAGCCCCGAAATGACCTAATGCAATTGATAATACGATAATGGCAAACAAATCCCAAAAAATCATTCTGCGTAGTTTTGCTGCATTAAAGCGTAAACCAAACCATAGGGCTGTTTCGCCAAATACTTTTATAAACAGAAAAGAAGCAATACCAAAACCTTCGAAAATAAATTTATGCGATAACCAGGCACCTAATTTGCCTACCCAGTTTTGGGGTTCTATTTCGCGGTTATTTAATTCGGAAACAACACTTTGATCATAATTGCCCGTTGTAAAATACGAAATGAAACTGCACAGTAAAATTACAGAAAACATTAAAAATAAAGTTCCAAAAATAAAGCTTATGCGCGCACCGTTGGTAGCGGTTTGTTTTGCTTTAGGCTGTGCCTGTTTATTGGGAATTTGCTTTGTATTTTGTTTTTTCTTGACAGTCATTCTAAAATAATTTTGGTAAATAAATAATGGCACCCACAACAATAGCTGTTAACGCGGCAAATGTAACCGCACCTGCAGCGATGTCTTTTATAAAGCCTATTTTTTTATCGTAATTTGGTTGCAGATAGTCACACAGGGCTTCAATGGCGGTATTTAAGCTTTCGGCAGTTAAAACCAGACCAATTGCCAGTATCTGGAACATCCATTCCATAGTGCTTATTTCCATGTAAAAACCAACCAAACACATAAGCGTACTGATTATCAGCTGCACTATAATGCTGTGTTCTGTGGTTACCAGTAAATACAAACCTTTAAGCGCATAAGTTACGCTTTTTATTCTACCGGAAATAAAAGATGTTTTTTCCTGATTCATTAACAAACAATTTCCGCAAAATTACTGAAAATATTTGTCATAGCAGAAATAAAAAACCACGAGAAAGGCTCGTGGTTTGAAATTGTGTTTAAGGTTCTTATTTATCAATAGAACCCAATACGCGCTGCATAAAAGTATTTAAAGCTTCTTTTTTGGGTGTACCAGATTTTATAAGCTTGTCAACTTCAACGGCACCGTACATGTTTGAAATTAATTCGGCAATTACGTCTAATTCTTCGTCTTTTAACGATGGAACTTCGCATAAAGCTTCTAAAACCTCAATGGTTTCATTTATATAGTCTTGGTCATTTTCCTGAATAAATTCAGTTAAATGTTTAATTACAGGTAGTTTCATAAGTAATTAAGCTAATTTGTTAACCAATTCTGCTAAAATTTCTGCTTTATTAGTTTGAGTTTCATCAACCAGGGCACCTTCGTTAAAAATAGCAAAGGTTGGCAAGTTTGAAACATTAGCTAATTTTCTTGATTCCGGGAATTTCTCTGCATCAACAATTACAAAAGTTACATCTTCTTTTTCGGTAGCCATTTTTTTGAATTTTGGTTTCATAATGCGGCAGTTTCCACACCATGAAGCCGAAAATTGCACAGCTACTTTAGGATTGTTTGCAACCAATTCCTGTAAATTATCTTGTTCTAATTCTAATAACATATTGAATCTGTTTTTAGGGTTAATAAAAATCCAAATTCTGAAAAGCTATTCCGAATTTGGATTTTTTATACTTAATACTGTTTATTAGTTTAAGTGTTTCGCCAAATACTCAGCAGTAGAGTTACGATCAGCATTCATTGCTTCTTTACCTTCTTCCCAGTTTGCAGGACAAACTTCTCCGTGAGTTTGTACGTGAGCGTAAGCATCAATTAAACGAATGAATTCATTTACGTTACGTCCTAAAGGCATATCGTTAACTGCTTCGTGGAAAATTTTTCCTGTTTCATCAATTAGATAAGTAGCACGGTAGGTTACGTTTGAACCTTCGATTTGAACTGAATCTAATTCTTCGTTATAAACTTCAGAAGTTACATCTAAAATTCCTAAAACACTTGATAAGTTTCTTGTTGTATCAGCTAATAAAGGGTAGGTAACGCCTTCAATTCCTCCATTGTCTTTTGCAGTGTTCAACCAGGCAAAGTGTACTTCGTTTGTATCGCAAGATGCACCGATTACCATTGTGTTTCTTTTTTCGAATTCCGGTAAAGCTGCCTGAAAAGCGTGTAATTCTGTTGGACAAACAAAAGTGAAATCTTTTGGATACCAGAATAATAACACTTTTTTGTTGTTTTTTGTTGCTTCTTCTAAAACGTTTATTCTTAAATCGTCTCCCATTTCAGAAATTGCATCAACAGTAATGTTTGGGAATTGTTTTCCTACTAAAGCCATAATTTTTTTATCTTTTTTAAGTTATTGATTATTTGTTGTTTCTCGATTTTGTAGTGCAAAGATACCCTCAAATTTGATTTTTACCATAAGAATTTTATTGTTTAAATTTATTAATCAATAGATTAAGTTTATAGTAAACGAATTTCAAATAGTATTGTAATCTTTCTGCAAAATTAGTTAGATTTACCAAAATAAAAAATAACAATTATCATACTTTTTACCATAAATGAACATATTCCGTAAAAAAAATGTGACCGATATTTTAGCCGAATTACAAGCAAATGAAGGGAAACAAAACAGTTTGGGTAAGTTTTTAACGCAAAAAGATTTAATATTCTTTGGAATTGCCGCTATAGTAGGCGCTGGTGTTTTCAGTACCATTGGACAGGCGAGTTTTGACGGTGGTCCGGCAGTGATTTTTCTTTTTATGTTTACCGCTTTAGCCTGCGGATTTGCCGCAATGGCGTATGCCGAATTCGCATCAATGGTTCCGGTTTCGGGCAGTGCGTATACCTACAGTTATGTGGCTTTTGGTGAAGTAATTGCCTGGATCATAGGTTGGTCGTTAATTATGGAATATGCTGTTGGAAACATTACTTTGGCTATTTCGTGGAGCGATTATTTTACCGGATTGTTAAGCAATATGGGGATTCATTTACCGCAGTGGATACAGATGGATTATCTTTCGGCAAGTAACGGATTTAACGATGCAGTTGCATTAATGAACAGCGGAAAATTGTTTGAAAACCTACCGAATGACTTGCAATTGGCACATACCGCCTGGACAACTGCTCCACAAATTGGTGACTTTCATTTTGTAGCAGATATTCCTGCTCTTGGAATTATTATTTTAATTACCTGGCTGGTATATCGCGGTATGAAAGAATCGCGTAACGCAAGCAACATCATGGTTTACGTGAAGTTAGCGGTGATTGCGTTGGTATTGATTGTGGGAATTTTTTATGTGGATACTGCCAATTTTGACCCGTTTGCACCAAACGGTTTATCGGGGGTTTTAAAAGGTGTTTCGGCGGTTTTCTTTGCTTATATTGGTTTTGATGCCATTTCTACAACCGCCGAAGAATGTAAAAATCCGCAGCGTGATTTACCTCGCAGCATGATTTGGTCTATCGTTATCTGTACCATATTATATATTGCCATTGCGTTGGTTTTAACGGGTATGGTTAATTACAAGCAGTTAAATGTAGGCGATCCGCTGGCGTATGTTTTTGATCAGGTTAACTTAAAATGGTTTGCCGGAATCGTGGCTGTAAGTGCCGTAGTTGCTATGGCGAGTGTTCTTTTAGTGTTTCAGATGGGACAGCCGAGAATCTGGATGAGTATGAGCCGTGACGGATTATTGCCACCAAAGTTTTCTAAAGTGCATCCCAAATATAGAACCCCGTCGTTTGCTACAATCGTTACCGGATTTGTTGTGGCTGTTCCTGCCTTGTTTATGAATTTAACCATGGTAACCGATTTGTGCAGTATAGGAACTTTGTTTGCATTTTCGTTGGTTTGTGCCGGTGTTTTGGTTTTACAGGATAAAGATATTCCTCGCGGAAAATTTCGTATTCCGTATTTAAACGGAAAATACATTTTACCTGTTGGTTTTATTGCAGGATTGATTTCGGTTTTTGTATGGAATAAAAACGGAATGGAAGCTTTTGTTTACAATACCCCGCAAGTTTATGAACCTACAGATTTTGTAACACAGCTTTCTAAAGATGATGGAGTAAAAATGGTTTCTTATCTTGAAAACATCTTTCATGTAAAACCAATTGATTTTAATGACGATTTAGAAGCAATGCTTTCATCTGTTAAAGAAAAATCAACAGATCAATATGTGGTGTTGATTGAAAAAGCTCCGGTAGATCAAAAATTAAAGTTCGAAACAGGTTTTCATTTGTTCAAACACAAAATTCCTATGTGGTTGTTTTTAATTGCAATGGTTTTCTTGTGTATTTGGAGTTTTAAAAAGAATCTTTCTTTAATACCTATGTTAGGACTTATTTGCTGTATTTACATGATGGCGGAATTAACTATTTGGAACTGGTTGTATTTTAGTGTATGGCTACTTATTGGATTATTCATCTACTTTAGTTATTCACGTTTTAACAGTAAGTTAAATAAAAAATTAAGGTTAAATGATTAGATTCTCTTAATGAGATGGATTTTCATTTTATTTTACTTTTTAAGTCAACCTGTAGTTTGTAAATAACGGATTCGTTGTTGCTGGAATCGTCAATATCTTCGCACAAGGCAAACACTACATTTTTTTTGTTTTGTTCCAATACAGTAATCCCTTCAAATTTATTGGTATCGCTTATTTTTTCGGTAAAAAGCAGTTTCATCTTCTTTAAATCAATTGCACCAAAGACAGTTCCTTTTATGGCACCGTCATTAAACATAGATAATTCGTCTTCGGCAGTAGCAATAAAGTAAAGTGTATTGTTAATTACGGTTGCATCAGAAAAACCGGTTTGCACATTATTTACTTTTGGCAGATCAAATTCAAAGTAATAAATATTGTAATCATCTGTCAAATTTTTGCCTTGAACAACATACAGATAGTTTGCGTTTTTAGGACCATTACCACGATTTAAAAACAACCAATCACCGTTATAGGTTGTAACAGCTTCAATGTTAAAATCATTGTTCGTAAGATTCGAAAAGCTCTTCATTTCCTCATAAAGTCCGGTTAAATCTATTGGTGTAGAAAATTTGGAGAATTTGTTGAACATAAAGCCACTGTTTCTGTTCTCTTTTGATCCCGATCCAAAGGCATACCAGGTATTGTCAACCTGGGTGAATGCTTCCAAATCAAGCTTGTCGCTTTTCAACATATTATCTTTTACAGAATCATTGTTTAGACTGTATTTTGCTAAAGAATCATTTGATATAAAATAATGATAGAGTACATTTCCAGAATCAGAAACTAAAATAAGTTCATTATTATCGTAAGCCAGACCTGATGCAGCTACTATTCCGACGATTTTTAACCAAGAGGTAAGCAAATATTTTTTCATTGCTAAAATTTTATTGACTAATTTAGATAAAAAGAATTACATGAAAAGAAATTATTTTAAAGTTCCGGATAATTTGAATTTAAAGGAAATTCCAACAAAATACAATACGGGTTTAGATCCATTGGCAATTAAGAAAGAAATAAAAAAATACAGTAAAAAGATTGCCGAAATACAAGATATGATGTATGCTGATGACCGGTATTCGGTTTTGATCTGTTTTCAGGGGATGGATACCGCCGGTAAAGACAGTATGATTCGTGAAGTTTTTAAGGGATTTAATCCTCGTGGGGTAGTGGTTGAAAGTTTTAAAACGCCATCGTACAAAGAATTACAACATGATTTTATGTGGAGGCATTATTCCAAATTACCTGAAAAAGGAAAAATTACTATTTTTAACCGAACACACTATGAAAATGTTTTGGTAACACGTGTGCATCCGGAATATTTAGAAAATGAACGAAATCCTACGATTGATATTGATAATTTAACCGATGATTTCTGGAATAACCGCATGCAGCGAATGGTTCAGTTTGAAAAATTTTGGGCTGAAAGCGGAACAATTATCTTAAAGTTTTATCTGCATTTAAGTAAAGAAGAACAAAAAGACAGACTTTTAAAACGTATAGACAAACCAAAGCACCAATGGAAGTTCTCACCAGGAGATTTAGAAGAACGCAGTTTTTGGGATAAATACCAATTTTGTTATGAAGAGGTTTTAAAAAACAGCAACCACAAAAACGGTGAATGGTTTATTGTGCCAAGTGGCGATAAGGATGTTAGCCGTTTAATTGTGGCTAAAATTATTTACGATACCTTAAAAAAACATAAAGATATTGTTTATCCTAAACCGGAACCTGAAATTTTAGAGCATATTTCCCGCTACAAAGCGCAGTTGTTAAAGGATTAAAAATAATATAAAAGTTGCTTTAAGGCAGCTTTTATATTATTTTTAATGACTATCTGGAACTGTGTACCAAAAGTATATTTAAATACAATATTGTATATAGATAAGTCGTCACTTCGACTAGCGCAACGCAGTGAAGCCTTTCGGCAAGCTCAAGACAGGCTATCGAGAAGTTGTTAATTATAAGTTCTCGACAGGCTCGAACTGACGAGGGGGTGATACATTCTCTATTGGTGCAATCTTTCCGATAATCATTTTATTTTTTTTTGCGTTTTTCGTTTCGTTTACGTTCTACGGCACGGTTTCTGGGTTCAGATTTTCGAGGAGTTCTTTTACCTGGTCCACCTAAGTTTACTTTTTTGTTTTTGTCTTTTTTCTCATGAAAAGCTTCGCCGCGTTCTGTGTCAATTTTACGCTTGTTGGTTTTCATTTTCACTTTGTCTTTTTCGAATTCCAAACGTTGTTCTGCAATGGTTACATGCGCTGGAATGTCTAAAAGCGGAATTTCATAGTTCATTAAACTTTCAATGTCAAAATGGGTTTCTTCTTCCTTCGGGCTTATGAAACTCACTGCAAAACCTTCTTTATCGGCACGACCAGTTCTACCAATACGGTGAATGTACTGTTCAGGAATTTCGGGCATTTGCAGGTTAAAAACGTGGGTAATGTCGGTAATGTCCAATCCGCGTGCCATAACATCGGTAGTTACCAAACCTCGCAATTCGCCGTTTTGAAACAATTCCATGGTATTTAAACGGTAGTTTTGCGTTTTGTTAGAATGTACGGCACCAAACTGACCGGGAAAATCTTCGTTAATATGTTCTAAAACATAATCGGCAAGTCGTTTATTATTAACAAACAACAATACGCGCGTGCTGGTTTCATCGTTTGTTAAAATATCTTTTAAAATATTTAATTTGGTAAGAAAATTAGGAACAATATAAGCACTTTGCTTAATTTTTTCAAGCGGTGTACCCGATGGTGCCAAAGAAACTTCTTCGGGAAAATTAAAATAATCATCTAAAATTTCATCCACTTCTTCGGTCATGGTAGCAGAAAAAAGAATGTTCTGCTTTTTATCTTTCATCATTGAAAGTATCGATGTTAACTGTGTACGAAATCCTAAATTAAGAATTTCATCAAATTCATCAATAACCAGTTTCTGTAAATTATCAAAGCGTAAAATATTGTCTAATGCCAAATCCATTGTTCTTCCGGGAGTCCCCACAAAAATGTCGATTCCTTCATAAACCGATGTTTTTTGGGTGTTGATGTTTACGCCACCGTAAATACCCAATACGCGGATAGACATGTATTTGGTAAGCTTTTCTATCTCTTCTACCACCTGAACTACCAGTTCACGTGTTGGTACTAATATTGCAACACGAGGAGCATCGGTTTCTTGAAATTTCCATTGCTTTAAGATAGGTAATAGGTAAGCAAAAGTTTTTCCTGTTCCTGTTTGAGCAATTCCCATAACGTCTTTACCTGACAAGATTACGTTGAATGATCTTTCTTGAATTGGAGTAGGATGTATGAAACCTAGTTCATCAAGTGCCTTTTGTAAAGATTTTGGTAAGTTAAACTGCTCAAATGTTGCCATAAATAGATATTTTGGGCAAAGGTAAGCATTCTAAAAAGAAATGCTGAGTTTAAGACTAAATGATTTTTTTAATTACACGAAGTTTATGTGTGTGGCGACCATTGTCTATATTTAAAATTCCCAGATGATCTAAACGGTCAATGCGCACTTTACCGTGTGCATGAATAATGTAGTTGTTTTCCATGATAATGCCTACGTGGATAATTTGCCCTTCTTCGTTATCAAAAAAAGCCAGATCGCCAACTTCACTTTCTTCAATAAAACTTAAAGGTTCTCCAATTTTGGCTTGTTGTGATGCGTCGCGCGGAATGTTGTAACCGTTTAAGTGGTAAACCATTTGGGTAAAGCCCGAACAATCTATGCCAAAAGGAGTTTTACCACCCCATAAATAAGGTGCGTTCAAATACAAAAAAGCAGTTTGTAAAAGATTTGTTTTGGGTTGAATACCGGTAATCAGGTTTCCATCGAAAGCTAATTCTTGTAAATTGATATCGGGAAATGTCAGGAAAGATAAATCACTACCTAAAGAAACAGGTATTAAGGTGTTCTTTCCTGTAAGATAATCAATTAAATCGGCACAATAAAATTTGGGACTTTCCTGTATCTTTTTAAATTGATCTTCTGTAATTATTCTAAATTGTTTGTTGTCTATCCAGCCTTCGTATGAATCGGCTGCCAAAGAAATTCTAGACCACTTTTCTTTTTGTTCTATAATGGTAAAGGTTTCTCCGAAAAGAACCTGTGTTACTAATTCGCTTCGGTCTGAAGGTTCAAATCGTAACGGAACAATAGCCAAATCACAAAGTGCAAACATATTTTAAATTTAAAAAAGAGATGAGAAGGTTAAAGGGTACCTTCTCATCTTTATAAAATTTTTTACAGTATTAAATTTTTTCGATAACGATAGCAGATGCACCACCACCACCATTACAAATAGCAGCAGCACCAATTTTACCGTTGTTTTGATCTAAAACGTTTAATAATGTTACAACGATACGTGCTCCTGAACATCCAAGAGGATGACCCAAAGAAACTGCACCACCGTTAACATTTATTTTAGCTGGATCTAATTTTAAAATATTTGCGTTTGCAATTCCTACAACAGAAAATGCTTCATTAAATTCAAAGAAATCAACATCGTTAATAGAAACGCCTGCTTTGTTTAATGCTTTTGGTAACGCTTTTGCCGGTGCTGTTGTAAACCATTTTGGTTCTTGTGCAGCATCTGCAAAACCTTTAATATAAGCAAGTGGTTTTAAACCTAATTCGTTTGCTTTTTCTTCGCTCATTAAGATTACGGCAGCAGCTCCGTCGTTAATGGTTGATGCATTTGCAGCAGTAACAGTTCCTTCTTTAGTAAACGCCGGGTTTAACGCTGGTATTTTGTCTAACTTAACATTTGTATATTCCTCGTCTTTAGTAACCATAATTGGATCACCTTTACGTTGAGGAACAGCTACAGGTACAATTTCTGTATCAAATTTACCAGCATCCCATGCTGCAGCAGATTTTTTATATGAATTTATTGCAAATTCATCTTGTTGTTCTCTTGTAATATTATGCTCCGTTGCAGTAGCATCGGCATAAACACCCATAGCTTGGTTTTCGTAAGCATCGCTTAGACCATCTTTCTGCATACCGTCTGTAAACACAGTTCCACCAAACTTAACACCAGTTCTTAAATTAGCGTAATGTGGAATCATGCTCATGTTTTCCATACCACCGGCAACCACAATTTCCGCATCACCGTTAGCAATAGCTTGTGCACCTTGCATGATCGCTTTCATACCCGAAGCACATACTTTATTTACTGTTGTACAAGCAACTTCGTGTGACAAA
Source organism: Paenimyroides baculatum (assembly GCA_040391685.1). Lineage (GTDB taxonomy): Bacteria > Bacteroidota > Bacteroidia > Flavobacteriales > Flavobacteriaceae > Flavobacterium > Flavobacterium baculatum_A. Next base: position 620 of record JBEBXJ010000007.1, on the reverse strand, counting down.
CCTGCAAGTAATGCAGCTTGGCGTGCAGGTGCCTGACCAACACCAGCCTGAACAACATTACCCATTAAAACTTCGTCAACCTTATTTGGATCTAAATTGATTTTATCTAAAGCACCTTTAATTGCCGCTGCACCTAATTTTGGGGCAGAAACTGTAGATAATGCGCCCATAAAACTTCCTATTGGAGTTCTTGCAGCAGATACAATTACTACTTTTTTGTTCATAAAATTATTAAAGTTTAGTTTACTGCGAATTTACTAAAAAATATTATTATTTTTTGCAATAATATTTATAAATGAATTGTAGGTGAAGCTCAAGGTTAAATCAATGTAAAAAAAGTATTTCTTTATGTTGTTGATTATTAATAATATGATGAATTTATGGTAACTGCTTTGTAAAAAAAACTGATAAACACTTGCAAAGTTATAAATCTGGTTATACATTTGCTACCGCTTAACTGATACAAGTTATTAAGTTTAGTAGGAGAGGTGCCGGAGTGGTAACGGAGCAGATTGCTAATCTGTCGACGGGTGACTGTCGCCAGGGTTCGAGTCCCTGTCTCTCCGCTTTTCGGGGTGTAGCGTAGCCCGGTTATCGCGCCTGCTTTGGGAGCAGGAGGC
>JBEBXJ010000006.1:0-56456 GCA_040391685.1 Paenimyroides baculatum | reverse complement strand
AAAAAGAAGCTGAAGATCAAGCTATCAAAGATGCTCAAGCATTGGCAGAAAAAGAAGCTGAAGACCAAGCTATCAAAGATGCTCAAGCATTGGCAGAAAAAGAAGCTGAAGACCAAGCTATCAAAGATGCGCAGGCATTGGCAGAAAAAGACCTTAAAGCAAAAGCTACACAGGACGCTCCTGCAAAAGCAAAGAAAGTAAACCAACCTAAACAAAAGTAATATGCCGTTTCCAGGAATAAATATTGAGTTTATCAACGGACAGTTAGGTCAAACCATTGCAACGCCAGACGGAATCTGTTTAATAGCAGTTTCCGCAGTTGCTACTGCAAGCTTTGAATTAAATAAAGCTTACGAAGTTAAATCGATGGTTGATGTTGCTGCATTGGGTATTTTACCGGACGTTGATAATTACAGGCTTCACAAAACCCTTAGAGAGTTTTACGACGAAGCAGGAGAAGGTGTAAAATGTTGGGTTATTGGTTTTGCTAAAACAACAAAAGTAAGCGATTGGTTTACGGCAAACGTTACAACAGGCATTGTGCCAATTCAAACAGCGTTAGATGCTGCAAAAGGTGAAATATCACTAATTGGGTGTGTTTTAAATCCTGCTTCGGAATATGTACCGGTAATCACCAACGGTATTGATGCAGATATTTCAGCGGCAATGACTAAGGCAAATACAGTTCTTAGTAATTATGCAAAAAACAAATATGCACCTGCATCGGTGATTTTTGAAGGTTATGCTTTCAGTGGAATTAAAACGGATTTAACCGACTTGAAAACATTGAACAACGAACGCTGTTCGATACTTATAGGCGATACAGAACCTAAAACCGGAACACCTGCAAGCAACGGCGCAGCCGTTGGAACTTATTTGGGACGTTTGGCAGTTTCAAGTGTACAGGTTAATCCTGGGCGTGTTCGTGATGGTGCTTTAAAAGTTTTAAAAGCATTTGTTGTTGATACACCTGCAGAACAATACGATACCGAAGCTTTGCATGATAAAGGTTATGTAACTTTTAGAACGCACACTGGTAAATCGGGCTATTTCTTTGCAGACTGTCCAACCGCATCAAGCGCAACATCCGATTATCACTATTTAACGCATCGTCGTGTAATTGATAAAGCTTACCGATTAGCGTACGCGGCATCATTAGAATTTTTGTTGGATGATAACGAGGTAATGCCTAACGGATCAGTTAATCCGATTTACGCTAAAACTTTTGAAAACGCTATTGAGAGTTTGATTTTTCAGCAAATGACAACAAATGGCGAATTAAGCCAGGATACAACCGATCCAAAAGACAGAGGTGTAATTTGTCGATTGGACTTAACACATAATGTAGTTTCAACCGGTGAATTGAAGCTTGCAAAACTGCAAGTTAGAGCAAAAGGATATAACAGATACATTGATATTCCTTTAGGCTTTGTACCAGTAACCACAAATAACAACTAACATGTTCAACAGTAGAGAATACGAATACGCAGATATAACTGTGATTGCAGGAGCTACCGATATCATCGGATTACGCGCTATTGAATATAAACAGTCTGCCGAAAAAGAACCAATGTATGCCAAAGGCAGAAAAGCAAAAAGCATACAGACTGGTAATTTGGCTTATGACGGCACTTTGACCGTAACCCAGTCAGCAGCAATCGCTTTAGGAAAATCGCACCCAAAAGGACTTTTAGGCGTGCAGATTGATTTAGGCGTGAACTACGGAAATCCATTAGATGGCGATGCGCTGACAACCGACAGGCTTTTAGCATTACAGTTTACGGAAGTTCCAAAAGGAATGAAACAAGGCGATAAATTTATGGAGGTTGCACTTCCTTTTATCTTCTTGGATTTACAAGAAAATGTTTAATAGTATGGAAAATAATAATAACGAAAACACTCCAGAACAAACTGTTTTGCAATTAAACGGACAGCAGGTACAAGCGGTTATTGATCAATGGAAAGCACAGCACGGATCAATTTATGCGATAAAGACGGATACAGACGTGTTTTATGTTCGTCCGCCTAAAATCAAAGAGATAGAAGCCTTTCAACCGTTGTTGCAGCAGTCTAAATTCATCACTTACAACATTGGATTGTTTAAGACGTGTTATTTGGGCGGTGCGCCGATTCCAACGCATGAACCAACATTACAGTCCATCGCTACCAAGATGATGAAAACTGTTGAAACTGTGGTTTCGGAAGTGGAAAAGCTTTAAGCGAGGCATCGCTTGATTTTTTAATAAGCGATGAACCTCGCACAAATAAGCGAGATGAAGATGTATCGGAAGCTGAATGGTGCAAACGGTTGTTTGACTGGATCAGCAACATTCGCAAAACAAACATTGGTTTAAGCTATTACACCAACATCAATCCATACGATTTAGACGCAAACGAATGGGCACGAAGGGTTACAGAACTAACCTGGTTAAGAGAACAACAATCGAAAACGCAACAATCTGATGAGTAACATACTTGAATATACTTTATCGTTACGCGACCAAATGTCAGCGCATCTAAAAGCTATCGGAGCTAATTCCGATAGTACATTGAAGCGTTTCGAAGAGTTGGAACGACAAAGTAAAGAAGTATCACAGGAAATGATCGTAACAGGGCGTTCTGCAGGTTCATTAAAGAGACAATTAGATGTTTTAAAACAAACGAAAGATTGGATACCTCAATCCGAAATAGGAAGGATTAAACAGGCAGGTCGTGAGATTAAAAATCTTGAAAAAGAAATAAATTCTTTAGAAAACAGTTCGAAAAATTGGTTTAGCAATGCACTTGATGCTGTGCCATTTGGTAATCTATTGACAAATCCATTTGTTATTGCAGGAGGTATTGCCGGCGCAGCTATTAGAAACGGAATTCAACAGGATTTGCAAAATACTTCATTTGAGGTTCTTTTAGGTTCTGAAGAAGCCGCTAAAAAATTAGTTGCGGATATTACTAAGTATGGTGCTGATACCACTTACGACAAAATGGGGTTGGGTGGCAATGCGCAGCAAATGCTTTCTTTTGGTATTGATGAAAACAAAATAATGCCAACCTTAAAAGCTATTGGTGATATTGCAATGGGTGATGCCAACAAAATGAATTCATTGACTTTGGCATATTCGCAAATGACTTCTACAGGTAAATTGATGGGTCAGGATTTGCTCCAGATGATTAATGCAGGCTTTAATCCTTTAAATGAAATTTCTAAGAAAACCGGTAAATCAATAGGTGACTTGAAAAAGGAAATGGAAAAAGGTAAAATTTCCGCAAACATGGTAGAGGAAGCATTTATGGGTGCAACCGCACAAGGCGGTCAATTTCACGGTATGGCTGAAAAAATGGGTAATACTTTAGGAGGTAAGTGGGCGCAGTTCATGGATAACCTTACCGAAAAATCTTTAATTGTTTATCAGTATATAGGACCAGTAGTTGAAAAGTTAATTGAATTAGGCGGCGCGGCATTAGATGCTACTTTTAACGGATTGGGTTGGTTGGTAGATAAGTTTGCTGAGGGTGAACCGGTTGTTTGGGGTGTTGCAATTGCTTTAGGTGCATATACTGCAGGAATGATATTAGCAAACACCTGGACAAAAGCGCAAGCTGCTTGGAATTTAATTACTACAGGTCAACTTTGGGCACAGGTAACTGCTTGGTGGAGTTTAAACACTGCTATGTACGCCAATCCTGTAGGGTTGGTAATTGCCGGCATTATTGCTTTAGCTGCTTTAATTGGAATGCTTATTTACAAAGTTGACGGTTGGGGTGAAGCTTGGGAACATACAGTTAATGCGGTTACGGCTCTTTGGGATGGTTTTACAAATGGTTTGAAATTAGGCTGGTTAATTGCTGAAAACTTCCTTTTAAACGGTATTGATAGAATAATGTTAGCGTGGTATGCTCTTAAATCATTGTGGGATGAAGATGGGGCTAGTGAAGCTGTAATTCAAATGAACCAAAGAAGTGAGGAAAGACAGCGTGCCATCAAACAAGCGGAAGACGAAGATGTTAGATTACATGCTAAGACCCGTAGTGAAGCGGAAAAAGCTGCAAACAGTTTAACATGGAATGATAAAGGTTTTGATGATATAAAGAATGATATCAAATCAAAATTAGGTATCCAAGATCCTAAAGGTGTTCCAGGCGTAACTCCTGTTAAAACATCATTAACAAGTGGTGGAACCGGTGGAGCTTCCAAATCAAACAATGCTATTGCTACTGGCGGAACAAAACATAATTACATCACGATTACCATGGATTCATTGGTTAATACAATCAATATTCATGCACAGAACATGAGAGAGGGGGCAAATCAGGCAGCTGAAATGACACAAGATTCTTTATTGAGAATTTTAGCATCGGCAGAAACCGCAGCAAGTTAGTTATGAATGTAAAATTATCAGATAGGGAATTATTATTTGCTTCGCTGTTAGGCAGTAGGATTATAGAAGCAGTTCCACGTTTTTCCCAGTTGGAAAATACTATTGGTCGGCACGTATTACCTGTAATTCCTATTTTACCAATTGGTGTACAACCAACAAATGTATTGCCGGTTACAGCTGAAGAGTTAGAAGACCAAATATGGAGTGCATCGCCTAAACAAACGGAAGAAGAACAATATTTTCCTTTAAAAATGTCGGTTGATGGTTCAAATTGGTTTTTGTTGCCTTATGAACCTATAATTAACTTAACAGGAGGCAACGAAGTAGTAAAAAGAAACGTCGCTAAATGGAACAAAGATATAAGCCATAAGCGCGGAACAATAAAAGAGCGTTGGAGCCAGAAAGATTACAGCATAAATATTACAGGGGTTTTAATGGGTAGCCGTTTAGACGGTAAGTTTGAAGACAGTTTCCCGCGTGAAGATTTTCAAAAATTAAAATCATTGTTAGAAAACGCAGGCGAAATATATGTGAATTGTCCTTTGTTAGAGCAGGCAGATATTCACAAAATTGTTATTGAAGATTTTGATTTTCCGTTCAGTAAAGGCGAAAATGTACAAGGTTACTCAATAAAGGCAATAAGTGATGATTCGTATAATCTATTAATTGAAGAGTAATGTACGATATGAGTTGGGATGTTCGATTCAAGGCAAACAATAAAAATTATCGTTTGGGTTTGGTCGAGTCAGTCGAAATAAACTGTGATGTGGACAACTTAGCTGATACTGCAACTATTGTTTTACCTGAAGCTGTTTTGAATCAGGTTTTAAATTTTGAAGAAAAAATAAAGCGTGGTTCTGAAGTAATTATTCAATTGGGATATGATGAAGGTTTAAAAACAGAGTTTATCGGATTTATCCAACGAATAACAAACGATGGTTCTTTAATCATTCATTGCGAAGATGCTTTGTTTTTGTTCAGAGTTGCAGTTCCAGATAAAGAATTTAAAAACATCACTTTAAAACAAATTGCCGAATACCTGGTTAAAACTGTAGACCCATCATTTACTGTAAATTGTGATTACGGTATCACTTATGAAAAGTTTACCATTCATCAGGCAACCGCTTTTGACGTTCTTAAAAAACTTCAGGACGAAACTAAAGGCAATCTTTATTTTGATAACGAAAGGAAAGTATTACATATACATCCGGCTTATATCGAAGTTGGTAAAAAAGTAAAGTATTCATTCCATGTAAATATTGAAAGTTCAAATCTTGAATATAAACGTAAGGAAGATAAGAAAGTCGAAATAACCATTGAAAGCACAAACAGTAAAGGAAAAGTAAAAAGCGTAACAGTTGGAACTACCGGAGGCGATAAAACAACTTTAAAAGTTGGTGCAATGAGTGAAGCCGACATGAAGAAAGTTGCCGAAAGTGCTTTACAAAAACAAATGTACGACGGTTACGACGGTTCTTTTGATGGTTGGTTGGTTCCGGTTGTAAAACCAACCGACTCGGCACACATTGAAGACTTAGACTATCCGTATAAAACAGGTAGTTACTATGTAAAATCAGTAACAACAAAATTAAGCAGTTCGGGCGGTATTCGCACGGTTAAATTAGGAATACGATTAAACTAATGGGAAAAGAAACGGAAATAAGACAGGCATTACTTAAAGTGTTAGGAGTGCAATCTGAAAGCTTTATCCGTGGTGTTGTAAAATCGGTTTCGGGTCAAACATGCAGCGTTGAACTTATTGGCGGTTTAGTTGTAACCGATGTTAAACTAAAAGCCGTAATAACAGATGATCAGGATTACATTGTTGAAACGCCAGTTGTTGGTTCAGATGTATTGCTAACAGGTTCTTTAAATGATTTGGTTGTATTGAAGTGTGATAAAATTCAAAAGTTTGAATTTTCGCAAAACGGCTTAAAAGTCATTTATGATGCCAGTGATAAAAAGATATCAATAAAAAACGATAAGGCTAATTTGTTAGATGTTCTTTTGGAATTTACCGGACACTTTAAAACCGATTATAAACAGTTCACAAGCAACGGACCAACCAATGGAGCTTTGCCAACGAGTGTGCAAGCAATTATTGCAATTGAAAACAAGTTTAAACAGCTTTTAAAATAGTTTAAAATGGCATTAAACAAGAACGATTTAAAAAAAGATATCATTCAAATAATGAAAGATATGCGCAAACGTGATGCAAATGCAGACGAAGAGTATGCCGAACGTTTATCAACCGCAATTGATGATTATGTAAAAAAAGCTACAATAATTTATACAGCAGGTTTAACCGCTCCAAATGGACCAGTAACCGGAACGTTTGAAGGAAACTTAAATTAATATGCCAAAAGATAAAGCACTACAATTAAACGATAATACTTCAGCTGGGCAAATACTTGATTTGAAAGTTGAAGTTTTAAAAGATGCTGAAGGTAAAATCATTCAGGGTTTGGTTGTGGGTAATACGTTGCAACAAAACCAAGCTTTAATACTTATTACTCAACAGGGTGAAAATAAGTTTAACCCCGATTTGGGTGTTGGTATTGCAGATATGCTTTTGGATCATGATTATTTAAACTATAGACACCGGATACGCGAGCATTATGCAAAAGACGGATTAAAGGTTAACCAATTGGATTTATACGAAAACAAACCATTGAAAATCGATGCGAACTACTAAAGCAAAACAAGGACAAACATTCTTTGATGTCGTAACAGAAAGTACAGGTAATATCATCAATGCTTTTGATATGGCAATGGCTAACAATGTAAGTGTAACAGATGTGTTGTTTAATCAAATGGATTTGGTTGTTGTCGGAACTGAAAAAAAGGTAATTACTCAATTGTTCCAAATTAATAAACCTGCGAGTACAGATAAAGAGTCGTATGCAATTTATGATTACATCTTCTCCCAAACACTACCATTTATTTTATAACTATGGCACGCGAACTATCAGAAATAAAGCTACAGATAACTGATGAATGGATAAACAACGAAACCATTCAGGAAAAATACACGCTGGTATCAGGGCAAACATTTGATCAGCAATTCAGCAAAGTATCGGTTGAAAATATATTATTCAGTGTAATTGCCTTTGCAATTTGGTTCTTTGAAAAACTAATCGACCAAAACCAAACCGAAATCAACGAGCAGATTGCCAACAGCCGTATCCACACGCAAAAGTGGTACCGCCAAAAAGCATTGGAGTTTATGTTCGGTTACGAGTTAGGCGATTTGGATATATACGATACAACCGGAATGACCGATGAGCAGATAGCAGCTGCAAAGATTATTGTAAACGCTGCACCTGTAAAAATGCAGGGTTCTTTGCGGTTAAAAGTTGTAAAGCGTATGGGCGATGAACTGGCTCCGTTGTCACCTGCAGAACTAAACGCCTTTGAAAGTTACATGAATTACGTTACCGATGCCGGCACGTACGTAATACCAACATCCAACATTGCCGATGATTTAAAGCTACAGCTGGATATCTATTATAATGATCAGATTTTAGCAGGAGATGGTTCAAGGTTGGACGGAACCGCAAACACTCCGGTTCTTGATGCCATTAAAGATTATTTGAAATCATTGCGTTTTAACGGTGCGTTTATCGGTACAAAATTACAAGACGAACTTCAAACGGTTCAAGGCGTTAATATGGTTAAAATCGTTGGTGCGTGGAGCAAATACGGTTCTTATGATTACGATTCAACTATCAATCCGAATGCAGGGCAAATAAACGAAATACGTGTTGCCGATGCCGGGTATATGAAACTTGATGAAGCAAACACCGAAATCAACTTTATACCCTTTGCTGATGAATAGTATTTATAACATCAATTGGTTTAGGTTGGTTAAAATGTTGGTTCTGCCGGCAATTAACAAACCTACGCTGTTAGCCTTCATCAATTCGGGCTTATCGCCATTGCGAAGTAGATACGATGAGTTTTTAGGATTTAAAGCTGATGCCGAATACAGGGTTAACCATAACGGACAAATATGCTACCTGCAAAAGATGTTAAACGATAAGTTCGACAATTCGTTAAGGCGCATAAAAGTGCAGAATGTAAAGCCTAAAGCACGGCTGTGGTTCTATTACGAGCAAGATGATAAACCGGTTTATTTTTATAACGAAGCCGATCATCCGGAATTCTTTTACAACCCCGAAGATTATTACAACGAGTTTGATTTTGAAGTGCTGATTCCAACCGTTTTAAACACTCAAACCAACTTAATGAAAGTGCAAATTAACTATTACAAACTTTATTCAAAGAACTTCCAAATAATTGAATTATGAAAAAATTGATGTTCCCTGGTACGGGTTTTCCCGGAGGTATTAAAACATTACAAGCGTTGCAGGATAATACAATGAATGTAGTGCAAGGCTTGGCACGTCAGCATGAAAACTACACTGTATTGTACGGTATGGATGTAAATTCCGGCGGTACCGTTATAAGTGCCGGCGCATTCGTATATAATGGTGAAATCATTCCTTTTGTGGAATCGCCTACTGGAACAAAAATCACAATTAATGAAGTGATTGAACAGGCAAGTTTTAACACAGACCCAACAACGCAAACATCTTTAGAAACTTTAAACGCTTATTCGTTTAAATCGGCACAAACAGGCACAGGAGGTGTTCATACGTTTGATACCGTCAATTTAAAAAGATATATAAACAGACGTGTGTTGGCTAAAGGCGTGGTGCATGATGCTGATATCCATTTTACCACTATGTTGGGCGGTGCTGTAGTAAACGTTGATATTCCACTACAAACAACTGATTATAACATTCAATATACATTGCGATCTGAAGGAATGCAGTCGGGAGTATTTACACATGAACACATGATTATCGATTCAGCTGCTAATCAGTTTCGTATTGCTATAAAAGGCGAACGCTACGATGCTAGAACCTATTCAATTGAGTGGCAAATTTTAAAACCTTAACTATGTCTATAGATAAATTATATATACAACCTAAAGTTGATAATGCAGCCAAAAAGAAAATGGTTGCAGGCAACGAAATAGGTGTAAGTGAGACTTTGTTGGCTAATGAGGTAAACGCTATTGTTAACAAGGTAAATGAAGTTGTTGATGCTTATAATTTTGGCGCACCTATTACAGCATTTAATTTTAAAGAAAACGTACCAACTTATGCAGATTTGCCCCTTGTAGGAAATGAAGTAAATGACGGTTACGGTGTAATTGCCGACGGTTTGGTTTACGTTTGGAACGGCACAGCGTTTCCATCACAAGGGCAAGGAATGGATTTAAACCTTAGACCAACAGGTAAAGTGCAAGATGGTGACCCGATGGCTGTTGCAGGTGGTGAGGTTTATTCCAAATTTAATCCTTTCATCGACTTTGCTAATTTTTTGCCGTTTGATTTAAAACCAGGGGAGGTAAGTGTTATAGGTGAAATTGGCGGGTCTACCAATTGGATAAGAACTGATTTTATAGGATGTCAGCCCAATACACTATATAGTGCTATAGGTTTAGGTCTTGGAACTGGATCCTTGGAATTAAAAAGAGTGTTCTTCTGGAATGAGAATACCTTTTTAGGTTATATTCCTAATTCACCAATAACGAATCATATTTCATTTAACACACCGGCTAACTGTAATAGATTTATAATTCAAATAAACGCTGCTTCTGGTGCAGGTGCGGATATTCCTAACTCACCGTTTTGGGATTCATTAAAAATTTACGAAGGCACAGAGGTACAATTAGAGAGAATTAAAGCAGAAAAAATAAAAGGAAGTATTGAAACGGAGCAAATTAAAGGTTTGGAAAAGTCATCTGCCGTATTTCAATCTTTACTATTAGAATCTTTTAGGGAAAATTCAATTACAACAACACAAGGTGCGTTGACCACGTCAGGAGGGGCAACCGAAGCTATTAATTATATTAGAACGTCTGTTAGTAATATAAATTCTATGGCTCATGTTTCGGCAGGAAAGAAATATACTTACACAGGTGAAATTAAACAGAGTGGTTATACGGGTGTGGTTTTTAAATCGGAATCATTAACAACATTAGGTGTAGCGTGTGCAGGTATTAAAACTTACAATAGGGAAGAATTAGAATTACCACAAGGAACTAAATATATTGCTACTTGTAGCTATTTGAACCCACCTATAATCGAAGAAAAAATAATTAGCCTTAAAACAGAAGTGGAGGCAGACAATGTAGTATATGTTAACTCCAATTATGTCGGTGATGAATCTAATGGTACTGTGTCAAAACCATACAGAACAATATCCGATGCTTTACTTAATATATCAAGTAGCGCAAAAATTTTTATTAGCGGTGGAGATTACAGAGAGGTATTTCCTTTCCATTTATTAGAAACCGGTAATTATAGTTTTATAGGAAAAAGAGGTGAGAGAATTCGTTTTTTAGGATCTAATAAAATCACTGATTTTAATTTAGCCTCAGGACAAACAAATACCTATGTCGCTGATTTTTCGGGAACAATACCAAGTGGAAATAGATTTGGAAAATTAATTTTTGAAGATGGAAACCCAAGCCGACCTATCTTCAGTACCGAAAGACATCCATTGCAAAAATCATTAAGTGACAGACTTCCTTTCACACCACTTACAGAGAAAACTTCTATTACAGATGTTGAAAATAATGCTGGAACATTTTACCATGATTCGGCAAATAGTAAGTTATATATACACGCTTCTAATTCTATCGATCCAAATATGAACGGTTTTTCTTACGAAGTGATGGCAAGAAATTGGACTACTGTTATTTCGCCTAAAACATCAAAATTAATTGATATACATATAGAAAACATTCAGTTTATGTACGGAATTAACTCTCTTATTTTTCAAGGTTTTAATTCTGTTTTTAGAAGAGATATAACCGCAATTGCAACTACTGCTGCGGGGGCATTTAGAGATGATACTTCTAATATTATAGCTTATAATGATGAAGCTGCTTTTTGTAATGGAGACGGAATAAATGGGCATTTTGCAGCATGGGTCAATTATCAAGATTTAACCGATCATAGAAGTATGCAACCAACAGTAATATATTTCGATCCTTGGTGTCACGATAATTGGGATGATGGTATGAGCCATCATGAAAATCATAGAGTTACCCTACACGGTGGTTTAATTGAGTATAACGATGATGGAGGAGTAAGAGCATCAAATGATAGCGGCTACACTATTTACAATACTTATGCTCGTAAGAACGGACTTATAACAGGTGCTGGCGAAGGGTTTTCTGTTGTTAATCCTACAATTAATGAAAAAAGAAACGGCTGTAAAATGATATTGTATAGTTGTCTTTCAGAGGGTAATGCGTACGGCTACGCGAGTATATCAGATAGTAGAAATTTTTTAGAGGCAATTAACTGTATTTCAAGAAATAATGTAAATGGTGAGCTCTATGCAAATTATGGAACTATTATTTCAAGAAACACAAGAGCAACAAACACTAACTCTGTAAAATTAAAAGTCAATGGAAATGGCGGTATTATAACTGTTTTAAATGATGAAATTTTAGAATAATGAAACAAGCAAGTAAAAAAATAATCGAATTTATATCAAGCTTTGAGGGTTTTGAAGCAAAGCCTTATATAGACATCGCGGGTTATGCGCAATACAAGCGTACAAGTGTTGTTTTTGAAAATTGTTATGGACATGATAATTACGATGATGGTGAGAGTTGTCACGAATACAGCGATGTAATCCATAACGGTGGGTTATATGAGTACAACGGTAACGGCATAACACCGGCAAGCGGCGGACACGCCACTTGTTATAATGTTCATGTGCGGCGATCAGGGCATTATCCTTGGTCAACATTCAACGAAGGGACAGGATTTTCGGCACAGGGAACATCATTAGACGATGGTATAGGAACAAACTTAGTAACGCATAATTGTATATCAGAAAATAATGCGATTGGCTATAGAGGTTTGTCAGAGGGAGGCTCAAAAGCCTACGGTTGTATTAGTAAAGGCGATGGTGTGGCTTTCACCAATATAGAGCAAGTGAATTGTTTGACTTTATAAATATAAGCATGAAAAGATTTGAAGTCGGGGACATTATTGTGCATGGTTTATTTAAAGATGCTGACACTGAAATATTGAGAGTGTATAAAAACCATTACCATTGGAAATATGTTGGCTGTGATAAAATTTTTAATAGTAAATATTCTAATGATCCATTATTTGAAATGGGATGGCGAAATATAAAAGATCCTTATCCCCCTATAAGACAAATTAAACAGAATAATTGATATGAAACAAGCCAGTAAAAAAATAGTAGAATTTATATCGTCTTTTGAAGGTTTTAAAGCAAAGCCTTATATAGACATCGCAGGTCATGCAACCATTGGTTTTGGTGCAACCTATTACCAAGACGGCAGAAAGGTCAAAATGAGTGATCCGCCAATAACGTTACAATGCGCATTGGATTTAAAGGAATTCCACATTGAAGAAACCGAAAAGGTTGTGCGCCGTTTGGTAAAATCAAACATCAATCAAAACCAGTTTGATGCGTTGGTATCGTGGGTTTACAATTTGGGTGAAGGAAATTTAAAAACTTCAACATTATTGAAGAAAATCAACGCTAATCCAAATGATCCAACAATTAAAAACAATTGGATTCAGTGGAACAAAGCACGCGATCCCAAAACAAAAGAATTAAAAGTATCAAACGGTTTAACACGTAGAAGAAATGAAGAAATTAGGATTTATTTTAGTTAGTTGTTTGCTCTTAATTGGCTGCAAAACTAAACAGGTCAACAGCGATAAATTAAGGGTTGAACAAACAGAAAGTTACGACTATTCGGCTTTACTTGATTATTTAAGTAAAAACCAAAGTACCAAACAGCTATCCGAAAGCGATGTAAACGCATTTATGGAGGCATTCAGCCAATTAAACGTTCAATATGACGGAAAGTCTATCGAAGATAAATTAAACGTTTTAATGCAGAAAACAGAACAAGGCACGCAGATGACCTTAAGCGGTATTGGAAAAGTGAACTACACCGAAGAAAACAAAGAGCTGTTTGCATCAATGGAAAAACGATTGTTTGCACGGATGGATTCAATTGTGTCAATAAAAAGTGACGAACTACAATCTTTAAAAAGCGATCAGTCAACCGAAATAGTTCAAAAGACAAAGCAGGTAGATACAAAAACATTTACTCCGGCAGTATGGCTGATAATTGGTTTAGCTGTGATTGTTGGAATGTGTTTAAACTGGGTTTCAAAGCAATTTAAAACACGGTTAAAGAGTATTTAAAACTTCAAAGGAGGTTGAAGTATAAAAGAGTCCTCCGAAAATTAAATACCTCTCACAGTAATTTAAAATAAAGCACAAAGCTCCCAATCGGAGGACATAAGTCTTCTGTTTGGGAGCTTTTATTTTTTTACTGTGAGAGCAACAAATATACGAACAAAGAATAATGGAAACAACTATAAAAACACCAATCAGCTATTACGGTGGTAAACAAAACCTTATAACAACCATTTTACCACTTATACCGAAGCATAAAACGTACATTGAACCTTTTGTGGGCGGTGGCGCAATCTTTTGGAGCAAACAACCATCTGAAGTAGAAATAATAAACGATTATAACCGTGAACTGATAAACTTTTACGAATGCGTACAAAATGAATTTGTAGAGCTTGAAAAGATGGTGCGCATCAGTTTGCATAGCAGATCATTACACAGTGATGCAACGGTAATATATAACAATCCGCACATGTTCAGCAAACTTAAACGAGCGTGGGCGGTTTGGGTATTGGCTGCTCAAAGCTTCAGTTCTATGTTAGATGGAACGTGGGGCTATGATAAGATTAAAGGCACAACCAGTCAAAAGATAGCCAATAAGCGTGATACATTTACCGAAGATTTGGCGATACGCATACAAAACGTTCAGATTGAAAATACCGATGCGTTAAGGATCATTAATTCACGAGATTACGAAGGTGCGTTTATCTACTGTGATCCGCCTTACTTTAACAGCGATTGCGGACACTATGACGGATACAGCAAGCAAGATTTTGAAAACCTTTTAATTGCGCTGTCAAGCGTTAAAGGAAAGTTTCTAATGAGTAGTTATCCAAGTGACATTTTAAGCGATTACAGCAAACAAAACAGCTGGTTTACTAAATGTATTGAGCAAAAGGTAAGCGTTGCAAACGGCACAGGAAAACCTGCTAAAAAGAAGATTGAAGTGCTAACAGCCAACTATGATTTGAGGAACCCTAATGAAAGTTTGACGTTGTTTGGATAATTTAAAAGCCGTTTAAAGATGTTTTAAACGGCTTTTAAATTTTAAATATTTAAGCAAAATCTGGCTAAATAAATTTCAGATAGTAAAAAAGACTATTTTTATAAATCTAAATTTTAATATAATGCGAAGACCTGCTATTAAAGACTCTATTTTAAAAGAAGTTAGGAAACAATGCTTTTTTGGATGCGTATTTTGTGGTTCTCCAGTTTTTGAGTATGATCACATTATAGATTATGCTATTGTAAAAGAACATACTGTTGAAAATTTGGTGCTATTATGTCCTGATCACCATACAAGAAAGACAAAAAGGATATTAAGCGTTGAATCAGTACAATATAAACGAAAAAATCCTTTTAATGAAAAGAGACAGAAATTAGGAGGTTCGGTACTAGATGCTAATCCAATCATAGAGGTAGTTATTGGAAGCAATTTGTTTAAATATAATATTGGTAAAAATTTTGATCACTGTATAGTATGGATCAATGGGTATTCATTTTTTAAAATAGAATCAATTGACGGATGGATTTTACCTTCTTTTGTTATCACGGATAATTATGGTATAGTAGTTTTTGCAGTTGATAAAGGTGAAATTGTAATGACTAAGACAATAGTTGATTATTCTTATGTAAGTAATAGAATTAAAATAATTTTAGAAAACAGTGAAGTTATTGAGCTTGTATTAACTAATTACAAAGTTGAAATAAATAATGCTAAAATGATCGATGGTAATAGTAATACTGGTTTGTTAATCACCCCCTTTAGTATTGAAATAAAAAGCAAACGTAGTAGAAAGGTTATTAGTAAAGCGACATATAATAATAATGGTTTAGGAATTGGAGTTTTAGATACTGAAGCTTATCCTAATCTACAAAAACCAAGCGGTTTCGGTTCTTTTCAATATGTTTAAATTGTAGTAAGTATTTGTAAAAAAATGTACATTTCATTTTAAATTTGTGTACATTTCATTTTCGCGATTATATTTGTGGCTTTTTAATGTATTAGATTGTTTAATTAAATAGAGGTCTTTATACCAAATATTTTAATTTAAAAATATACAAAAGAGGATTGTGAGATTTTTATACAGTGTTTTAAAAAATTATGGTGAAGGATTTTCCTATGTATAAAATTACGGAAGAGCTTAACACGGATGGATTTAGTATCAATCCGGCTCATTTGCTCATTGAACGAAATCAAGGGAAAAAAGATTTTAATACCCTTGATTATTATATAATTCATATTATAATTCAAGATGCGGAAATTACAGTAGATAACAGTAAATACAATCTTCCAAAAGGAAATTTAGTATTTATAGGCCCGGGGAAAAACATTGTATTGGGTTCGGGATACGAACGTGAGAATAGTGTGTATGTAATAGTATTCTCCTCTTCGTTTTATGAACGATCGGTACAGGATGGGCTGTTGTTGAATTCTGAACTGTTCTTAAATTGTTCTTCAGGGATTGTTGTTACGCCGGCATCCATTCCCACAGACGAAATACAAAAGCTAATTATCAACCGGCTTGCTTTATATAAGGCAAAAAATAATAGAGGATTTTATATTGCAGCGGCACATAATTGTGTGGAGGCTATTTTGTTGGACGGATTACTTTATATAGAAGAAAATGAAGGAGAAGGAATTGAAAAAGTTAAAAAATTTACTTCTTTTGATCTGGTAAACAGATTCCGTATTCTGTTGCAAAAGAACTTTAAAAAAGAACGGTCTGTAACTTTTTATTCCGAACAACTTCATATAACCCCACGAAGACTGACAAATATGACCGAAACACTAATTGGTAAATCGGCAAAACAAATAATTATAGAAAAAATAATAAGTGAAAGTCTTAGAATGTTGAAACATTCCGGACTTACCGTATCAGAAATAGCATACGAATTGGGGTTTAATGATGAAGGAAACTTTAGTACTTTTATAAAAACCCATACGCATCAAAGCCCAAGGGAATTGAGAGATAAGGTTGGTGTTTTGTAACATATTTCGGTAAACAATAATAAATTTAAGAGTCTGTTTAAATTTGTATGATTTAAAATTTAAAATGATTATTGGAAAGCTTGTACCCAAGAGAATGTATCAAATCTTCGTCAGTTCGAGCTTGTCAATAACTTATAATTAACAACCTCTCGATAGCCTGTCTTGCACTTCGTTACGCTACTCGAAGTGACGGCTTATCTACATACAATAACTCGTATAAATATACTTTGGTACAAAGTTCCGGATAGTCTTTAAATTTAATAATTAGTGTTCGATTATTATTACATTAACAATCAGAAATAGATATCGGATATATTTATCCTGCTATATTATTTTTAATGATTATCGGAAAGATTGCACCAAAGAGAATGTATTAACCCGTCGTCAGTTCGAGCCCGTCGAGAACTTATAATTAACAACTTCCGATAGCCTGTCTTGAGCTTGTCGAAAGGCTTCACTGCGTTACGCTACTCGAAGCGACGTCTTTATCTAATACAATAGGTCATAATAAATATAATTTGGTACGACGTTCCAGATAGTCATTTATTTTTTTGACCTTTGGGAATTTAAAACCTATTGAAAATCAATATTTATTAATTAAATTCAAGTTTATAAATTTATTTAATTCTTTTTTATTTGGTAGATTATGATAAAAATCATATTTTTAGCTATAGAGATTGTCATTGCTTCTCAGCAAGTAAAACAAAGAAGAAATGGAAGCAAGGTTTATAAAAGCACAATATTTAATGACTGCTTTTTTTTGCAGTTTATTAAGTTTCGAAGGTGTTGCGCAAAATAGTGTAACATTGAATGTTAATTTATACCCTATCCAGACTTTGTTGGTAAACCCTTCTCAAAAAGACGTAAACCTTAATTATGTAACTAAAGAAGATTATAGCAACGGAGTAGTTGCCGAACAATCAGACCATTTAACTATATACAGCACGGGTGGTTTCCAAATAAGAGTAAACAACAGTGAACCTTTAGAAAAAAAACTTCCGGCAAACAGTGTTACAATCATTCCGTCTGCGGGATCCAAGCCTATTGCACAGAACAGGGTAGCTTATTTGGAAAAAAGTTTATCCGAACAAGAGCAGCCCATTATTACAAGCACAACCGGAGGGATCAACAAGAGCTTTAATATCAGCTACAAAGGAGCTGGATCAAATACATATATTGATTATTATAATTCTTCTGATGCTATCACAACGTACACTTATAATATAATGTACACTATTGTTTCACAATAGTATTTTTTTAATAAAAGTTTAAGATTTATTTTTTTAAATATCTCAGAGAAATTGAATCTCATCTTCAAGTTTTGAAAATAATTTTTCATAAGCTTCAATATTGTAGGAGGTATAAATTAAAATTACGGCATACCCTCCTTTTTGGTTAAAGTTTTGCTGAATAAATGCGCTTTCTTCATCCAATAAAGCATTAGGACTTTTTATACAATATTTTAGCGATTTCCTTAAGTCTTTTAATAGCAATTTTCGCTTTTTTCCAAACTAGAGTAACCCTATTGGATTATAGATAAGTTGAGAAATTATATATTCTTGGCTGTAACCAATATTTTCACGCATAATACGTATGTTGTCTGCTATACTTAATAAAGTTCATAATATTTGGAACTTAATTATAAACCTGAAAATACTATTTGTTAATGTACAATTTCTTATTGTTGTGAATGTCCCTCGTATTTTAAATGTTTACAGCATACAGAGAGTTACAATAATTACAAAAGATACTATATTTTGCTCTGACAGTTAGAATTAAATAAAAATACAAAAGGATAAAATAACAAGTTTTATGTATTTTTTTATAAGTGAATGTATAAACAACCTTTTTAAATTTGCACCCGTATTCAGATATTATGAAATGCATACAATAAAAGTAAATATACATAAAAAAAACCAATATTAAAAAATTAAATTAAAAAAAATGAAAAAAGTAATTTTAGCATCTTTAACAATATTGTTCGGAATCGCTGCTCAAGCACAACCAGGACCAACAGGAAATGTAACTTTAAATGTGAAATTATATCCTATCCAAACTTTGGTAGTAAATCCGGCTCAAGAGGTAGTTAATTTAGAATACCATACAGAAGCTGATTATGCAAATGGGGTAAGTTCAAATGTTTTACAAGACCATTTGTCTGTGTACAGTACTGGTGGGTTTACGGTATCGGTAAAATCTGCTACTGCACATTTAACTAATACTGTTGCTGCTAATGTATCTCACGGTGATATTGAAGCAAACAGCATTCAAATTATTCCAACTAACGGAACCAAGCCGATAGAGGGTGTAACTAATACTACAATCCCTTTAAGTGGTACTGAACAAACCATCGTATCTTCTGTTTACGGTGCGGTTAATAAAACCATTAACGTGGAATATAAAGGTGCCGGTGCAGATGCGTATATTAACTACTATGTAGCAGGGCAAACCCCAGCATCAGTTTACACAACTCAGTTAACTTATACTATTCTAGCACTTTAGTTAATAAAGAATGATTTATATAAAAAGTGTTGCAATCTTGTAGCACTTTTTTTATAACATTATGTATAAAGATAAGATATGCAAAAGTTTTTGTTTTTTTTAGGCTTTTTAATAGCAGTTGTAACGGTAAATGCACAAACGGGCGTTTCGGTTTCGCCGCCCCGGCTGTACTATGAAACAGACCCCGGGCAAAGTAACAGCCAAAAAGTAAAGGTTACCAATGTAAGCAAAAACAATACGCTGGATCTTGCTGTAAGTTTGGGCGATTGGAAATACAACAGAAAAGGAGAAAATTTAATGTTTCCTTCTGATAGCTTGGCGACTTCTTGTAGCAGCTGGGTAAACATTAAACAGGAAGATAGCTATTTTTCTTTGAAACCGGGCGAAGAAAAAGAAATAACAGTAACGCTTACCACGCCAAATACGCTTACACCCGAAATTCCTGTGCATACGGCAATGCTGTATGTTACCCAAATGAACCCGATAGATGATGTGGATAGCCAAGGAGCAAATATAAAGGTGTCTGTGCGTTCCGGTATAAAGTTATTTCATCGTACACTAGAAACAAAAAGCAAGAAGGTAGAAATACAAAACCTTTTATTTAACAAGGAAACTAAAAAAATTGGTCTTCATTTTGAAAATCAAGGAAATGTATGGGCAGACGGCATTATTTACCCCGAACTGCTGAATACCCAAACCGGAAAAAAAACAAAGATAGACCATATTATTTTTTACAGTATGCCGGGAGATTTCCGGGAAACAGATATTGTACTTCCTAAAGGATTGGAACCGGGCAAATATTTAGCAAACATTCTTATAGATTACGGAGATGATAACACCATAGATATGGCAGAACTATCTTTTACTTATGAGTAACAACAAAACAATATATGGTTTTTTAGTATGGTGTGCGTGTTTATTACAGGCAAATGCACAGCAAATCAGCTTTAATTCTTGGAGCAATAATTATTTGTATATTAATTCTTATAATGGAAATACAGATCAGAATGCTTATACATTAGTACTTGCAGGAAATGGTATTATTAATGTTCCAAACTGGAAAATTTCGGTAAAATTAAAACAGCCTATAATTTCAGGAACTTATACATTTCCTACTAATAAAATAAGCTTACAACCAACTACTACTTTAGGGGAGGCAGTTCCCGGACCAGTTCCTGCCATAAGCCAGATAGGAATGCCGCTAAATGTAGTTTTACAAGCAGGGCAAGAAGTGTTTTTGGTACCTCAATCAAATGCACCATTATATAATAACAACCAATATACCTATTATCAGCTTCAGTTAAAATACAGTCTTACGATAGAAGGCGGTACTTATCTTTCTCAATTTCCGACAGATACAAGATTTTACCCTCAATTAGAGTTTCGAGTTTATGACCAATTTAACAACCTTATAGGAAATATAAGAGAACATACTTATGATTTACAAATAGGCACATTAAGCGGAATCCCACCAGATCCCACACCTCAATTTTCAATAACGGTTGACGGCAATGCCATAAACGGACTTTTAGAACTTAAAACAAAAGCAGATTATGAGCAGGGAGCAAGTGTTATTTACCCAAACGGATTAAAGATCAGTGCAAATACGGCATATCAGGTAAACGTAAAATCTTTGCAAGGTACTTTTATGTCTGCCCAAGGAAATACACTGCCGTTAAGTACCGTACAGGTTTCCTTAATTCCTGCGTCTGGTAATCCGGGAACTGTTTTTCCGGTATGGCTCACAGCAAGTAATCAAAAGGTTGCTTCGGGAAATACCACACAGGGAGTTCAGGCGCATTATGATATTAAGTATGCCAGCAAACCAAACGACATCAACTTTATCACTTCGGAAAAGGATAGTTATTCTACAACGTTGCAGTATGAAATTATGCCACAGTAACAAAAAAAACATAACAAATAATGCGTAGTTCGGTAGCCGTAAAAATATTTTTTATTTTTTTAATGGCAAGTGTTTGTTGTTCTTCCTTTGCCCAGCAAGTTGAAATGGAAGTAAAAAGAGAAGTTGTAACAAACAAGCAGAACCTGATGGATATTGTAGTTACACTTGTCAGTACCGAAGAACATCCTTTTGATGGTTTTTTAAGAATTAAAACCCCCGAAGGCTTCCGCAGTATTTCCGGAGAAGAAATAGCTATTCATTTAGATGCCGGAGAACGAAAATTTGTTCCGCTGAAAATCCTGTTCCAGCAAATTGCCCAAGCCGGAACCGCTAAAATTGAAATTGTCCTGCTGGATCGTGAAAAAAAAGTAATCCGAACAGAAACCATCGGGCAAACAATAGAAGAAAATAACAACTTGCGTCTTTCTACCCAAAACCCTATGGTTTTCATCAGTAACCCTAATGATTCTCTGTCGGTTCAGGTAACTGTGAGCAATCTGGGAAACCGTAAACAGGACGTTGCAGTTATTTTCAGTATTCCGGGGCTTATGGGAGAAAAGAATTTTTTTGAAAAGAAAGGGAGTGTTCATATTCAGCAGGACAGCTTATTTACCTTCAAATTTCTTCCGCCACAGGCATTAATGGACCAATCGCAGTTTACAATAAATGTCGCAGGAATGAGAGGCACAGAAAAAGAGCTTTTTGGCAATTTAACCATAACAATTCAAAACATTTCTTCTACCAAGCGTTATCAGGATATGGAAACGGTTCGTCAATCCCAATATTACCAAAGAAACAGTGTTACGGGAAGTTATAGAAGAATAGGAAAAAACAGTACGGTTTATCAGTTGATAGGCTCGGGAGATATCGATCTTCCTGCGGGATACGCATCTATTAGTGGAAACATCTATCAGGCAGACAGTGCCAATGACCCTGTTGTAAGTAATACCTATTTAGATTATCATTTTGAGAATTATCAGCTAAAAATAGGAAATATTAGCCAACCTTTGGAAATGGCTCTTTTTGGTCGGGGAATAGAAGTTGGAACCGCAGATAAAACAAAATCCAAGAAACTTCAGATAGGCTTTATAGATCAAAATTTCAATCTGTTAGAAAGAAATGCTTTTTTAAAAAATGGTTATGGAATTTATGCTATGGGTGTTTTAGGTGCATCAAATACTTCCCGTTATACATCGGGTAGCTACCTTTTTAAAGAAGATGCAATGGAACAGGCACAACATCATTTGATAGGAATAGACAAAGCTTATTCCGTTAACAAAGAATGGAGAGGAAACTTAAAAGCGTATGCAGGTATGAGCCATTATGAAACGGTAAATAAAAACGAACCCTCTTTTGCTTTGGAAACCCAATACAACGGCGAAATAAATGGCGTGAGATTGTCGGGTAACTATTTTTTCAGCACAAAATATTTTCCCGGCAACCGCCGCGGAATGTTACAGCTACAACAAAATGCGGTTAAAAGCATCTCTAAAAATCATACCGTTTATGCTAATATTTTTCTGTCTGATTTTTCGCCTGAATCCCACACTTATATTATGAATATGGAATCGACCAATTTTCGGTTTGATTCAGGAGTCAATTTTGCCCGAATAAAAAACATAGGGGTAAAGTTAGGATATCAGCATCAGACAGAATCAAGCAATAGTTTTGGCTGGAATACAGAAATGGCCGCTGAAGATTTAGAGATGAAAGCCCACCGGCT
This sequence comes from Paenimyroides baculatum, assembly GCA_040391685.1. GTDB lineage: Bacteria > Bacteroidota > Bacteroidia > Flavobacteriales > Flavobacteriaceae > Flavobacterium > Flavobacterium baculatum_A. The sequence goes on along the minus strand of JBEBXJ010000006.1, from coordinate 33,684 downwards.
GATAGAAAACTTTAACTGGATTAGTAACAATAACAAACACTCTGTAAATCTGGCATTGGAAGAAGGTTTGGTAAAATTGCCCAACACAAACGGGGTAAAGCCACAGTTTAAATTTAATACGGCTTATAGTTTCAATTGGCTCACTGCAAATATTACCTACCAGCACGGAAGTTTTTTCTTATCAGAACATATTGCGGCTTCAAGGCATACAGAAGGTTCTCCGGTATTCCAGCGTTTAATATCGTCTGTTGCAGTAAATAAAAGATTGATGAATAATAAAATGACTTTGAATTCAGGTGCGGGCTATATCAATGATTTTAGAACAGGTGAAACACCGTCTGCATTTCTTAATCTTCGTTATATTCCTAAAAGTCAATACCAGGTTTACTTCAATTCGTCTTGGTATCGTTATGATATGCGAAACAGTATGCCTTATGCTTTTTCGCCTTCCAATAATATGTTTATCATAGAAGCCGGATTGACGATTAACTTTAAAGGACGGACACCTTCTTCCGGTAAAAAAGGTACGATGACTGCTTTGGTATATTACGATAAAAACACAAACAATATATTTGACGGAGACGATGAGGTAGCTGCAGATTATCTTATTACCATTAACAATACGACTTTTAAAACCGATAACGAAGGAAAGCTTTTATACCGTTCTCTGCCTTTTGGGTCCTATAAGCTAAAGCCTGCCGTGCAGAAAGGCTGGTTTACAACAGGTGGAGAATACACGATAGATAGTTATAAAATGTCTGTTGAAATACCATTATATCAGAGTGGTACGGCAACAGGTAAAATCCAATACGATTTCGATTCAAAAACGGTATTGGATTTTGAGCCTAAAACAGGAGGCATTGTTTTTAATGTTTCCCAAAACGGAAAGTTTATCCAGCGGATTTCTACCAATGACGAAGGAGAATTTGTATTGTTTTTACCAACAGGGACTTACCAGATTTCGTTGAATGAAAATTCCTTGGCTGCCAATACATTTTGTGAAGAAACCATTTTTAATTTTGAAATAAAAGCAGGTAAAACAACACCTATTCAGAAGTTTATAATTAAGGTTAAAGAAAAGAAAATTAATATAAAGAAATTTAGTGCCTGATTATGAATTAAAGAATATTCATTGTATAAGATCGCATTTTAAAATGATAATGGCATATTAATTCCGGACTTATCATGATAATATTTCTTTCGGCGTTTAGATCACATTAAGATAAGTTTTTTATGCCTTTTGTAGCTACAGAATTCCCTTCAAAATAGATTTAAATCGTTTCTAATAAAAAAAGACTTCTTTTCAGAAGTCTTTTTTATTTTTTATATATCAAAACCGATATTTACACCTAATTTCATTGAAATCAGCTTTTGTAATTTCAACTGTAAATCGGGAATGGCTACCGACGATAAAACTTCATCGGTAAACGCATACATTAACAACGCTTTTGCTTCTTTTTTAGGGATACCGCGCTGCTGCATATAAAACATAGCCGATTCATCTAACTGACCAATGGTACAACCGTGCGAACATTTTACGTCATCGGCAAAAATTTCCAATTGCGGTTTGGTGTTTAATGTTGCCTTATCCGTAAGCAAAACATTGTTATTCTGCTGAAAAGCATCGGTTTTCTGGGCAATTTTATCTACATAGATCTTTCCGTTGAAAACGCCCGTAGATCTGTCATCAAAAATACCTTTATAATTTTGGTGCGATTCACAATTTGGTTGTTCATGATTTACCAACGTATAATGATCCACGTGTTGTTTTTCGCCAATAATGGTAATTCCTTTTAAAGTAGAATCAATTCGTTCGCCTTTTTGGTAGAAATTCAAATTGTTTCTTGTGATGTTTCCACCAAACGAAAATGTATGAACCGATACACGGCTTTCCTGTTTTTGTTCGATATAGGTATTATCAACCAAATCGGCAGTCAACAAATCGTTTTGTAATTTATAATAATCTACAATAGCACGCTTCGCCGCATAGATTTCGGTTACACTATTTGTAAGCATTGATGCTTCTGACAAAGACTGGTGACGCTCTATAATTTGCACGTGTGCGTTTTCGCCAACAATAACTAAATTTCTAGGTTGTACAAAATTAGACGATGTACCGGTTGTGAAATACAAAATCTCGATTGGCTTTTGTACCACCGTAGATTTCGGGATATTAACATAGGCTCCTTCAAAAGCGTATGCTGTATTCAAATTCGTTAAACTGTCTTCTTTGTTTGCAATCTGGTTAAAATAAGTATCAATAACCATTTTATATTTAGGTTTTGTTAATGCCGACGACATTAAACAAACATCTAATCCATCGTGTGTGGTTGATGATAAATGCGATGAAAACACACCGTTTATAAATACCACTTTATAGGTATCTACATCGTTTAAGAAATATTTTTCAACGTCTTTCCATTCTACCGCAATTTCGCTTTTAGGAAGAATGTTGTAATTATTCGCCAAAACAGCATTTAACGATGTATATTTCCAAGCTTCTTCTTTCTTGGTAGGAAAACCTTTATTTTCGAACACCTTTAAAGCATCTGTACGCACATCGTGCAAGGTAGAATTGATATCTACCTTTTGTTCAAATGCTAAAAACGATGATAATAATTTTTCTTTTAAATCCATTTTAATTAGTCTTAAAGTCGAATGTCTAACGTCTTAAAGAGTGTCAGACAAATTGCTTTTTTGCAGATATTTAATTAATCCGCTTATTAATTTTGAAATTTCAGTTACACTTTCATTCATCTCATTAAACTGAACTTCAGATATAAATTTCAAATCTAGAGCAATATATAATTGTGATCTAACTTCTCCTGCCGAACCTTTTGCTATAAATAAAAAATGAATAAATTCTTTATCAGTATTTCGCTCAAAACCTTCAGCAATATTAGATGATATTGATACCGTTGCTCTTCTTAATTGTCTTTGTAAATCAATATCTTTAAATATATTTTGGCTGGTTATCATATAAATCTTTGAAGCAAAACTTCTGCTTAATTGCCAAGATTTTAATTCCTCAAAAGATTTCCCCCCCATACTTTAAGACTTTTGACTTACAACTTTTGACTTACTTAAGCCAATCGTATCCTTTTTCTTCCAATTCAAGTGCCAATTCTTTACCACCTGTTTTAACGATTTTTCCATCGTGTAAAACATGAACAAAATCAGGAACGATATACTCTAACAAACGTTGGTAGTGCGTAATTACAATTACTGCATTATTTTCGTTTTTCAGTTTGTTAACTCCATTTGATACAATTCTTAAGGCATCGATATCCAAACCAGAGTCTGTTTCGTCCAAAATAGCGATTTTAGGATTTAACATTGCCATTTGGAAGATTTCGTTACGTTTTTTTTCTCCGCCTGAAAAACCTTCGTTTAACGAACGAGATAAAAATTTACGGTCGATTTCCAACAACTCTGCCTTTTCTTTAATCAACTTCAACATTTCGTTTGCCGGCATGTCTTCCAATCCGTTTGCTTTACGCGTTTCGTTGATTGCCGTTTTCATAAAGTTGGTTACAGAAACCCCAGGAATTTCAACCGGATATTGAAAAGACAAAAAGATTCCTTTGTGTGCACGTTCTTCCGGAGCCAAATCTGCAAGATCTTCACCTTCTAAAATGATTTCACCTTGAGTAACTTCAAAATTTTCGTTACCTGCAATCACTGATGATAAGGTAGATTTACCGGCACCGTTTGGTCCCATAATTGCGTGAACCTCTCCGGCTTTAACTTCCAGATTAATTCCTTTTAATATTTCTTTGTCCTCTACAGAGGCATGTAAATTTTTAATTTGTAACATTTGTTCAAGATTTGAGATTTGAGATATGAGAATGGTGTTTCTCTATCGTCTTAAATCAATATTTATAATGTATTCTTATTTTCTAATTTCTCAATACTAATTTCTAGTATCTATATTATCCTACCGATCCTTCTAACGAAATTTCCAACAGTTTTTTAGCTTCTACTGCAAATTCCATTGGCAGTTTGTCTAAAACTTCGCGTGAAAATCCGTTTACGATTAAGGCAATTGCCGTTTCGGTTGGAATTCCTCGCTGGTTACAGTAGAAAATCTGATCTTCACCAATTTTACTTGTTGTAGCTTCGTGTTCTAACTTAGCTGTTGAATTTTTTGATTCGATATAAGGAAAAGTATGCGCACCACATTCGTTACCCATCAACAATGAGTCACATTGCGAAAAGTTACGGGCGTTTTCTGCACGCGCACCGATCTGAACCAATCCACGATAGGAGTTTTGCGATTTACCTGCCGAAATTCCTTTAGAAATAATGGTTGATTTGGTGTTTTTACCTAAATGAATCATTTTTGTACCTGTATCTGCCTGCTGATAATTGTTGGTTACGGCAATTGAGTAAAACTCGCCCACCGAATTATCGCCTTTTAAAATACATGAAGGATATTTCCACGTTACTGCCGAACCAGTTTCTACCTGTGTCCATGATACTTTCGCATTTTTCTCTGCCAAAGCACGTTTTGTTACAAAGTTAAAAACCCCACCTTTACCTTCTTTATCACCAGGATACCAGTTTTGAACGGTTGAATATTTAATTTCGGCATCGTTCATTGCAATTAGTTCTACAACGGCAGCATGCAATTGATTTTCGTCACGACTTGGAGCTGTACATCCTTCTAAATAAGAAACATATGAACCTTCATCGGCAATTAACAAGGTACGTTCAAACTGACCTGTACCTGCCTGATTGATACGGAAATAAGTTGACAATTCCATTGGGCAACGAACACCCTTTGGTATGTAACAGAAAGATCCGTCTGAAAAAACTGCAGAGTTCAAAGCAGCATAATAATTATCGGTTTTAGGAACAACCGATCCAATATATTTTTGAACTAATTCAGGATGCTCTTTAATAGCTTCGGAAATGGAACAAAAAATAATTCCTTTTTCGTTCAAAGTTTCTTTGAAAGTAGTAGCAACCGAAATAGAATCAACCACAATATCCATTGCAACGTTGTTCATTCGTTTTTGCTCTTCTAAAGAAATTCCCAGCTTTTTATACATTGCCAGTAATTCAGGATCTACATCGTCTAAAGATTTGTTTGGATCCATTTGTTTTGGTGCCGAATAATACGAAATTGCCTGAAAATCGGGTTTTTCGTAGGTTACGTTAGCCCAATTAGGCTCGGTCATTTCCTGCCAAATGCGGAAAGCATCCAAGCGCCATTCGGTCATCCATTCCGGCTCTTCCTTCTTTTTAGAAATTGCCCGAACGATATCTTCATTTAGCCCCACAGGAAACGTTTCAGATTCTAAATTGGTATAAAATCCGTATTCGTATTCCTTTGTTTCTAATTCTTTTTTTAATTCTTCTTCTGTGTATTTACTCATACTACGTTTAATATTTAAAGATTTAAAGATTGAATAATTTCAAATCTACCCTTTAACCTTTACTTCTATTTCGATCCAAATAATTTATGAAATTTGAAAGCTGCTGAGAAATTTCTATACTTAGACTTATCGTTTCTTTTAATTCATCAATATTTTTGAACTTTAATTCATGTGATAAAATCAGCATATTTCTTACCTCAGCACAACTTCCTTTAGCAATTCTCAAATATCGAATAAACTGATTGTTGCTATTATATTCTGAACCTTCTGCAATATTATTTGTGATTGATAAAACTGCTCTTTTTAACTGGCTTGAAAATGCCGATTCCCTTATAAGAACTGGATCGTTCAGTAACAAAAAAATGCTTTTAGTTAATTGTACAGATTTTTTGTAAACTTCAAAATCAATAAAATTACTCGACATTTTTAAATCTTTTAATCATTCAATCTTATAATTTTTAAAGAGAGAAACTTTCGCCACAACCACATGTTCTTGCTGCATTGGGATTGTTAAAAACGAATCCTTTTCCGTTTAAACCGCCTGAATATTCTAAAGTTGTTCCTACCAAATACAAAAAGCTTTTTTTATCAACAGCAATTTTAACGCCGCTGTCTTCAAAAATCTTATCGTTCTCTAAAGCATTTTCGTCAAACTTTAGCTCATATTCCAATCCTGAACAACCACCACTTTTCACTCCCACACGAATGAAAGCCGTTTCTGGGTTTAATCCGTCATCTTCCATCAACATTTTAGCTCTTCTTGCAGCCGATTCTGATACTTTTATCATGATTTTCGGGTTTTAAATTTTACTAACTGCAAAGATAGGTACAAAATATGATTTTTATCATATTAATAACAATATTATAACTTATAGCCAAATACTTATTTTAAATGCAGCTTAAGTAAGTGCGAAAGTTTAAAAGTCTTAAAATCAAAAGATATAATACTTGCAAATAACAACTTAAAATCAATCTATTACTATTTTATCTAATTTTAAAATACGATATTATACAATGAATTAGTGCTTAACTGGACAAATAAAAAAATGCGGCGATAAAACGCCGCATTTTTATTAAAGTTCTTTTGAATTGTTTGCCGGATTTACATCTGCCATTAATTGTGAAGGATCTATAACAACTGTTTTTATTTTTTTTCCTTTTGTATCAAACTTGAAATTGTACGTTGGATGTGCCCAATCCCAACCATTTAATACCGTACGTTGAATGCTTGGATAAGGGTTATCTTTTGTCCAACGCATTAAGGTATTTGGTATGTAAAAACTTTCTGTAGAATCATCTGCATAAATCACTACAAAATCAATAGGCATTGGCATACGACCGATTCTTTCTAGTGTAACATTTGCTTCGTTGCCTTTTACCTCAACATTTTTAATACCGTAATCTATCGTATTTACAGTTTGTGTCCAATCAACCAAATACCAATCTAAAACCGCGCCCGAAACACGTTCGGCAGTTCGTTTAAAATCGTTAGGTGTTGGGTGAGAGAAGCGATAGTCGTAATAAAAACGTTTTAAGGTTTTAAAAGTATTTTCCCAACCAATAACATACGCCATTTGGGTTATAAAAACGGCCCCTTTTGTGTAAGCCGAAATGCCGTAATTCATATTATCGTCAAAACGGTCTGCATGTGTAGAAAGCGGTTGTTCGCCTCCCATTTTCACCATGTAATTGTAGTTATTGTACATGCTTTGAAACGGATTTGCATCTTCCTGATTTTTTTTATCCATAATTTGATTCACGGCAAAATCTGAAATAAACGATGTAAAACCTTCATCCATCCAACCGTGTTTGCTTTCGTTTGTAGCTAATAGATGCTGAAACCACATGTGTGCCAGCTCGTGTGCCGTAACACCTATTAAACTTGGCAGGCTACGTTTTCCGGTAATCAAAGTACACATTGCGTATTCCATACCACCGTCGCCACCCTGAATAACAGAATATTGTTTGTACGGATATTCGCCAATGTTTTTATTGAAGAATTCTAACAACTTCACCGTTTCGGGCTGTAATTTTTTCCAATTTTCTGTGATCGAAGCATCGTTTTTATAGAAAAAATGCAGCTCTACATTATTTGGTCCCGTTACTTTATCGTGGATAAAATCCGGATCGGCACCCCATGCAAAATCATGCACATCTGGAGCGATAAAATGCCAGGTAAGCGTTTTCTGTTTTTTAGGAATAGTTACTTTAACACCTTCGTCTTCGTAACCATGCCCAATTTCATTTTTGTTTTGCAGATAACCTGATGCACCGATTGTATAGTTTTTATCTAATGTAATTTTCACATCGAAATTTCCCCAAACACCATGAAATTCACGACCAATATATGGATCGGCATGCCATCCTTCAAAATCAAATTCGGCCATTTTAGGAAACCACTGCGTCATGGAAAGTGCTACGCCTTCTTCGGAATTTCTACCGGCACGGCGAACCATTACCGGAACCTGACCGTTAAACTTCATGTTAAAAGTTGTTTTAAACTTTGGCAACAACGGTTGCGCCAACTCGACTTCTAAAATAGTTCCTACTACTTTTGTTTTTAAAATTACGCCGTTTTGCTTTAGTTCATCAACCTTTAAAAAACCTATTTCGTTTGGTTTTAATTCTGATATTTTGCTTTGTCTTTTTTCTTTTCCATCTGGACCTTTAAACGATTTTACCATACGTTTGTCGGGATCGGAAATAGATGTTAAACGCGCATCCATTTCGCTGCCTGGTTTAAAAGCATTAAAATACAAATGGTAAAAAACTTTCTTTAACGTATCGTTGGAATTGTTGGTATAAACCAGTTCCTGCGTTCCTGAATATTGAAATTTTTCAACATCCATGGTAACATCCATTTTATAATCAACGTGCTGCTGCCAGTAACCCGGATTAGGGTTTTTGTGCTGTGCAAGTGCAGCTGTTGAAAAGGTAATTAGTAAAAGTAGAAACTTTTTCATAAGCATTAAATTAAAAACCAAAGGCAACTTATTAAAAGCTGCCAAATGGTTTAAGTATGTTATTCTTTAAATTATTTTTTTTCTTTAGAAACTTTATCTGCCATGATTAAAGCGTTGTAAAGGTTTACGAATTTTCCTGAAGTAGAAATATCTTTGAAATTACGTTTGTCATCTTTATCGCCCGAAACAATTACTTGTTTGTTAACAGCTACACCAGAATCCATCATAATTTTCTTAACCTGTGCTGCTTTTAATTTTGGATAGTACGAACGAATCATTGCTGCTACACCTGCCGTATTTGGAGATGCCATTGATGTTCCTTGTAAATATTCGTATTTTCCGTGAGGAACCGTTGCGTAAATTTTAACACCCGGAGCAAAAACATCTACATCTACATTACCGAAGTTAGAGAAGTTTGCTACCATTTTTTCTCCGAATGAAGGGTTTAAAGCTCCAACTACTAAAAAGTTATCAGCGATTTCGGTTTTAGTTCCTTCGATACGGTCGTTAGGATAACGTTTGATTTCTTCACCAGTTGCTGGGTTTAAATCCATAGCGTCGTTACCGGCAGCTACAACGATTAACACGTCTTTCTTTTCTGCATATTTAATTGCATCCATAACCCATTGGCTGTTTTGTGCAAAATATTTACCAAAACTTCCGTTGATTACTTTTGCACCGTTATCTGCTGCGTAACGAATTGCCAAAGCAATATCTTTATCGTACTCATCGCCATCTGGCACTGCACGAACCGACATGATTTCTACGTTGTTTGATGCTACACCGTCGCCACCAATATTGTTGTGACGTGTTTGTGCAATTATACCTGCAACGTGCGTTCCGTGTTTTGCATGGTCGCGATCGCCCATTACATCGCTGTTTCCGTAGATTTTATCGTTGATATCAAAAATATCATCACCCGTTTTACGTCCTTTAAAATCAGGATTTAAGTTATAATCTAACTGACCGTTAACGTATCCTGCAAAATCTTTTAAATATTCGTTTGCTTCTTTTCCGCCAGATACCAATGCATACGCCATGTTTTTAGCTTTTGCGATATCTGCAGGAGCATCGGCACCAATTTTATCTAAATCTGCTTTTGTAAAAGTTTCTTTCTTAACATATTTAGCAACTTTATCATGTACTTCCTGCATTGATGCAAGACGCGCTTTTAAAGGATCTAACTCTGCACGTTTTTCTTCTAATTCTTTAACGGCACGCTTGTATTCAGAAGATCCGTCGTCGCCACGAGAAACAATACGTGTTAATTCTAACTGCTCTTCATTGGTTTCACCTAAAAAGTTCCATCCGTGAATATCGTCAGTATATCCGTTTTTATCGTCGTCTTTACCGTTTCCTGCTTTTTCTTTAGGATTTACCCACATTTGTGTTTTTAAATCGGCATGATCTACCTCTATACCAGAATCAATCACCGCTACGATTACTTTTTTTCCTGCTTTATCTTTAATGATTTCTTGGTACGCACGATCTACAGACATTCCCGGAACGGTATCTTTTAGTACATCCAAATGACTCCAACGTTGCAAACTACTTTCCGCTAAAGCTGATTTTCTTGTTGGTAACTGGTCTGCACTTTCAATTGGTTTTAACGCACTTAAATCTTGTAAGTAAGATGTTTGTGCCGTTTTACAGCTGGTTAGGGCTAAAGCTACTAAAGCTGATAAGTAAATAGATTTGTTGATTTTCATTTGATATAATCTTAAATTTTATTCTAATTAATTGGTATTGAAAAAACGGATATGTTACAAATCAATATCATAAAATATCGTTAATAGAAAAAACCTCGTTTAAACGGACGCCTTTTTCGGTTTCTTGCAAGGTAATTATCGGGTTATGTGCATCGTGTTCCAGATACAGATAATAATTATTTGCTGCGGCATTTTTTAAAAACTGTTCTTTTTCGCCTAAAGTTAACAAAGGTCGCGTATCGTACCCCATAACATATGGCAACGGAATGTGACCGGCAGTTGGCAATAAATCGGCACAAAAAACAATGGTTTTGTCCTGATACTTTATATGCGGAATCATTTGCTTTTCGGTGTGACCGTCTACAAAGAAAACACCGAAGTTAATATCTGATATTATTTCGTTTGGATTTGAATTCGGTTGAACAAATTTCAATTGACCGCTTTCTTGCAACGGCAGAATATTTTCTGATAAAAAAGATGCTTTTTCACGTGGATTTGGTTTTGTTGCCCAATCCCAATGGTTTTCGTTGCTCCAATACGTCGCATTTTTAAAGGTAGGCTCGTAACCCGTGTGCGAATCGTTCCAAGAAACGGCTCCGCCACAATGATCAAAATGCAGATGGGTTAAAAATACATCAGTAATATCATTTTTACTGAAACCTTTGTCTTTTAAAGATTGTTCCAAATTAAAATCTCCCCACATATTGTAAAAGCCAAAAAACTTGTCACTCTGTTTGTTGCCCATACCCGTATCAATCAAAATCAATCGGTTGCCATCTTCAATTAAAAGGCAACGCGCGGCAAGATCAATCTGATTATTGGCATCGGCAGGATTGGTTTTATTCCAAAGTACTTTTGGAACCACGCCAAACATAGCACCGCCGTCTAACTTAAAATTACCTGCTTCAATGGCATGAAGTTTCATTGTTGTTCTGTTTTTTTATGAATTAGTAAAAATAGGAATAATTTTTATTTTTTTGCTACAGATACACAGATGATTATTCTGTTTTACTGCACAACTAATTTAAACCATATAGACACATCGTTTTTGTAATTTTTATAGGTTTAAGGCTCACTATGAAATCTAATAAATATTATAGTAGCTTAATTAGCTATGTGGTAAATTTTTAATTAATTGTTTTAAAACCGATACAAAACAGTATTTTTGCCACACATTAGTGATTTATGAACCATACGTATCCCAAAACCGAAAAACTGAAAAGAAAAAAGTATATTGATTTACTTTTTTCGGAGGGACGCACGGTTACGAGATATCCGCTACGATTGGTTTATGTGCCGGTGAAAGATTTGGATGTTCCGCTGCAAATGGGCGTTTCGGTTTCTAAAAGATATTTTAAAAAAGCGGTTGACCGCAATTATTTTAAACGTGTGCTGCGTGAGTGTTACCGTTTAAACAAAGAATTGTTGTTGAATGATTTAAAAGAACCTTATGTAATGATGTTTTTTTACCAAACCAAAGAACGACTGACGTATCAGGAAATTGAAGAAAAAACCAAAAAGCTTTTTGAGAAGTTTACAGATACCATACAAAAAACTCCCTGACTATTTTAATCAGAGAGTTTTTATATATTATTTTAGTACAACAATACAATCTACATTATACAGAAAGCAAAACTACTTCTTAACCAGCTTTTTAACCGCTGCACCTGCACTTGTTTGTAAATGCAGCATATACGTACCATTTGCCAAATTTTCTACGTTTAGCTGTATTTGGGTTTCGTTATTAAAACCTTGGGTACTTAACTGCTTGCCTGTAATATCATAAATTGTAACTTGGTTTACCAACATATTTTCGCTGTTGGTTATGTTAACCACATTAGTAGCCGGGTTTGGGTACATATTAAATTTTGTAGCCAACTGCCCGTTGGTACTTAAGGTAACAATATTAGGTGGTACTGCATTTAATGCTGTTATTTTAATATTATCGTAGCGGTTACGGGTAACTGTTTTTGGACCATTGGTATCGGAAGAAGAATTTAAAAAAAGTGATATAATCGAAGGTTTATAGTCTTGCATGATGTTGGTTGAAGGATCGTTCTTTAAAAAATCGCTTACAAAAACCTTATTCAAAGAAGGTATTTCAAAATAAACTTTTCTATTGGGATAGTCTAAATAGACAATAAGTTTTACCCAGGTATTAAAAGGTAAAAATGTATTTTGTTGAACAGGAGTGGTACTTGAAACAAACTCGGTGGAACAAGCCATGATTCCATCTTGTTTATTATATTCAAAACGACATAAAAAGGGAGGACTAATTAAGCCTCCTTCAACCTCTCCAACGGGTATTAACCTTATCCATGAAAGACTACTAGCATTTGTCTGTATAGATCCTGTAAAATAATCTATTTCAAATTTAATTACATCGTTACCCGTTGTACGGTTGTCTATCAATTGATCAATACCGGGTTTATAGGCATACAAACCTTCATGATGAGAGAATGCTGTAATATCTAACACCTTACCTCTGCCGGTTTCGTTTACTATGGTAAAAAAACTATTTGCCTGAGTATATTTTGATGCGGTGTACCACCCCCACTGCCCGGGTATTTTGCCGGTAACATCGGTTCCAAGATTACCAACACTGTGATTATCGAAATTTTCGGTGTACAAAACCTGGCTGTAAACGGTATTTATAAACCAAAACCAGATTGCAAAAAATATATAGTTTTTCATAAGGTTACATTTGAAGGTTAAAACATAAATATAATTAATTTTTAGCATAGTAACACTCTATATAAAAAAACAGCAACCAAAAAAAGGTCGCTGTCATAATTATTTGAGATGCTCACAGTATAAAACTTTGTGGTTACTTTTTAACCAGCTTTTTAACAGCTAAACCTTTATTGCTTTGCAAATGCAGCATATAGGTACCGCTTGCTAAATTTTCTACATTTAATTGTATTTCGGCTTCGTTATTAAAACTTTGTGTGTTTAATTGTTTACCGCTAATATCATAAATAGTAACTCGTTGTACAACCATATTTTCGCTGTTTGTTATGTTTACAATATTATTAGCAGGGTTAGGGTATAAATTAAATTTTGTACTCAATTGTTCGTTATTGCTCAAAGTAACAATATTAGGTGGTACCGCATTTAATGCCGTTATTTTAATATTATCGTAGCGGTTACGACTATAAATTTGAGGGTCATTTGCGCCCTTTGATACAATCACGTCTAACACTATATTTGATAAAGGATAATCTTGTATAAGATTAGTCGACGTTATGTGTTTTAAAAAATCGTGAGAAGTGACTATATTAAAAAAAGGTAAATGAATATACACCTTTTTGTTAGGATAATCTAAATAGAAAACATGTTTAACCCAGGTATTAAAATGTGGATTTTGATTAGGATCAAGATCTGAAAAACCTCTTTTTTTATCGAAACCTCCATGAAACAAATACTCAGGTTGATTGATAGTAGAGTTAGGATCACCAATACTATATAATGTTATATGAGCATAACCTCCACCGTTTCCGGGAAGTAGTGGTCCGGTATAAAAATCATATTCAAACATTATCACATCGTTCCCGGCTGCACGGTTAGCCATGAAAGTATGTAAGTTTGTTTTCCACGCCTGAAGCATTTCTCCATCTGTAAAACCGGTGGTTAGATCTAATACCTTGCCCCTGCCGATTTCGTTTACTATGGTAAAAAAACTGTTTGCCTGCGTATAAAATGAAGATGTGTACCAGCCCCACTGCCCAGGTATTTTACCAGTAACATCGGTTCCTAAATTACCAACACTGTGATTGTCGAAACTTTCGGTGTATAAAACCTGGCTGTATATGCCGTTAAAACTCAATGCGGTTATAAAAACCAGTAAATACTTTTTCATAATTATTAATTTTGATAATGCTAATTACGTAAATATAGTGAATTATTTAACTAAAAATTAGGCTTTAAAAGACTCCAAAAAGCATTCTACTATCAACATTCAAAAAACAACAATTACCTTACATTTAAAAAATGATTTTTTAGTACATTAGTATATACAAATTTTATACATTTGGCAACTTTTTGTCAGTTTGATAATTGAATCTGTTTTGAAATAGAAAATCGACAGAAAACCGACAAAAAACAACAATTATTTTAATCAATTCCTATTTTAAGTGGAAGCAAAACACAGCGTTAATAAGGTAACCGCAGGTGCTTTATTAATAACGTTAGGTATTATTTACGGAGATATTGGTACATCGCCTTTATACGTAATGAAAGCAATTTTTGGAAATGCACCCATTAATTCCAATTTAGTGCTCGGAGCCGTTTCATGCGTTCTCTGGACACTTACGCTGCAAACCAGCATTAAATATGTGTGGCTTACGTTACAAGCCGACAATAAAGGCGAAGGTGGTATTTTTTCGTTGTACACCTTGGTAAAAAAACTCAAGAAAAAGTGGCTGATTATTCCCGCATTGATTGGTGGCAGCGCCATGCTTGCCGACGGTTTTATTACGCCGCCCATTTCCATTTCATCGGCACTGGAAGGTGTTAAAATCTATTATCCCGATTTAAAGACAATCCCTTTTGTAATAGGAATCATCTTGGTTTTGTTCTTCTTTCAAAGCTACGGAACCAAAACTATTGGTAAATTCTTTGGTCCTATTATGTTGATCTGGTTTTTAATGTTAGGTGGCGTAGGTCTTTTGCAGATCACTGAAATACCTGAAATTCTTAAAGCGGTAAACCCCTATTATGCTTATTTGCTATTAACCGAACATCCGGAAGGATTTTACGTTTTAGGCTTTGTGTTTTTATGTACAACGGGTGCCGAAGCATTATATAGCGATTTAGGTCACTGCGGTATTAAAAATATCCGTTTAAGTTGGATGTTTGTTAAAACAACTCTTGCTTTAAACTATTTGGGACAGGGCGCTTTTTTACTATCGCACAGTAATATTCAACTAAAAACATTTGATAACGGTGTAGAATTTATTCAAAACCCGTTTTATTTAATGATGCCCGAATGGTTTATTCCAATCGGTATTGTTGTAGCTACATTGGCTGCTGTTATTGCAGCGCAGGCGTTAATTACCGGATCTTTTACCATGATTAACGAGGCTATGCGATTGAATTTATGGCCACGTGTTTTGGTTAAATATCCATCGAACATCAAAGGGCAGCTTTACATACCATCAACCAACTGGATTTTGTGTATCGGCTGTATTTTGGTGGTGTTGTACTTTAAAGAATCGAGCAATATGGAAGCTGCTTACGGTTTGGCAATCATTATGTGCATGATGGCTACCAGCATACTGCTTACTTATTACATGATTTTAAAACGCTTCAACAAGCTGATCATTATTGCTTTTGTGTTGGTTTACAGCATTATCGAAGTATCTTTCTTTATAGCGAATATCGACAAGTTTCATCACGGCGGATACGTTTCACTGCTTGTAGCCGGCGCTATTGCCAGCATTATGACCATTTGGTTTTTAGGGAAAAGAATCCGTAAGAATTATACCGAATTTGTAAAATTAAGCGATTACACCACCGTTATTGAAGATTTAAGCAATGACGACAGCATACCACAATATTCTAACAATTTAATTTACCTGACCAACGCGCAGAATAAAAACGAAATAGAATCAAAAGTGATCTATTCAATACTTTATAAACGACCAAAAAGAGCCGATGTTTATTGGATGCTACACGTAAATGTTATTGATGAACCTTACGGAATGGAATATCAGATTAAGAAATTTTCTGATAAAATTATTAGGGTTGACTTTTATTTAGGATTCCGTATCGCTCCAAAAATAAGTCCGTTGTTTAAAAAGGTTTTAGAAGACTTAAGTACCTGCGGTGAATTCAACAAATTAAGTACCTATCATTCCTTAAGAAAGAACCAGATTACTGCCGATCACAAGTATGTTATCATTGAAAAAGTGGTTTCGTACGACAACGACCTACCATGGTATGAAAAATTTGTATTAGACTGTTATGCATTTATCCGCAGACGAAGTCTTTCGGAAGAAAAAGCTTTTGGTTTAGACAACAGTTCGGTTAAAATAGAGTACTACCCGTTGCTTTTAAACAAAAATCTGCCCGATATTCCGTTAAAACGAAGAGCAGACCGAGTGGATTAATTTTCTGTAAGAATAATCATGAAAATACAGATTGCTTAAACAATTTCATCATTGTAACATAATTAACAAAAAGCCCCAAGTAAAATTACCTGGGGCTTTATCTGTTTTAAAAACACTTATGAATAAGGATACTAAAAAAACATTACATAATCTAAAAAACAACCTTATCCTTATTTGTTTGGAATTTGTGTATTTTTATTCGCTTTCTTATTAATTTCAGCAATCGCTTTCATTACTTTTGGTTTTATGCAAGGAGGAAGCGGTCTGTCTAAAAGCTTTTTCATTTTTTTAAAATCATTCATAATGAACTTTTTATAATTCTAAAACAATAAACTCTGACCTACGGTTTTCTTCGTGTTCAATATCAGAACATTTTGAGCCGTTGATGCATTTATTAATCAGCTGTGTTTCGCCATAACCTTTATAGGTAATTCTTGAAATATCGATTCCTTGATTTACAATCCATTGGGCGGTAGATTTTGCTCTGCGTTCAGACAACTTAAGGTTGTAAGCATCAGATCCCCTGCTATCGGTATGTGAACGTACATCGATCTTCATGCGCGGATAATCTTTTAATACTTCTACAACTTTAGCTAATTCTATAGCCGCATCAGGTCTGATATTATCCTTATCGTAATCAAAATAGATTGGTTTTAGTTTTAAAACTTTAAATAAGTCATCGTTCTTTTTAACTTCAACCTTTTTCTGTTCTAATACAATTGTTCTTTCACTAACACCTGATTCGTTATCTAAAACAACAGTATCTTCTTTAGTAATGTAGCCATCTTTACTCGCTTTTACACGATAGGTTTCACCACAATCATACTCGGTGGCAAAACGATAACCGCCATTTGTAAATCTGTCTGATGTTCCTAATTCTTTATACAATTTGTCATAAAGTGTTAATGATGCATCCGGAATAATGTTACGGGTTTTTGCATCAACAACAGTAATAAGCAGTTCTTGTGAACATCCTAATTTTAATGCTCTTGTTTCCACAAAACTGTAAATATCATCGTTTCCATGCCCTCCTATTCGGTTTGATGAAAAGAATCCTTTCTTAGTTGTGAAATCTATAAAATACGCAAAATCATCGGTATTGGAATTTACTGGTTCACCTATATTCTGTACCTCGTAAAAACTTCCGTCTTCTTTCACTTTTACACCATAAACATCCAACCCACCAAGACCAATTCTTCCATCACTGGAAAAATACAGTTCGTCATTACTATTTATAAAAGGGAATGTTTCTCTTGCTTCGGTATTGATTTTTGGACCTAAATTTTGAGGCACGCCGTATACATTACCGTTTACGGTAACCTTCCACAAATCGGAATTTCCGAAACCACCCGGACGGTCACTTGCAAAATAAAGGGTATTGCCATCTTTACTTAAGGCAGGGTGTACCGTATTAAAATCATTACCGTTAAAAGGCAGTTCCTGAATGTTGTTCCATTTTCCGTTTTGTAATTCGGCACGATAAATTTTCAGCTTCGTATTTTTATCTGCATCGTAACCGCGGGTATTGCCCAACATATTGTTTCGCGTAAAATACATCGTTTGACCATCGGAGGTAAGCACCGCTGTTGATTCGTTAAACTTACTTTTTACATCGCCTTTTAACTTTTTAGCCTTCGACTTTTTACTGATGGTATCATTAGGCAAACTGTAACTGTATAAGCTTGTAAAAGCTTCACCTGTCCATGTATGTATTTTCTTTGAAAAACTACCTGTATCACGTGCGCTGGTAAAATACAATTGTTGATTGTGGATATAACTTCCGTAATCTGCAAATTGTGTATTAATTGGCAGGTTTTCAACATTGCTGTAGCGTCCTGAATTCTCTATAATTTGCTTTTGCAATTCTGCTTCGTTTTTGCGTACTGCTGCAATCTGTGTTTGGCTACCCGTTTTTGCTACAAACTGATCGTAATAGTTTTTAGCTTCGGATGTGCGACCTGAATGCTGTAATGTTTGTGCATAACGATAGTAAAATTCAGAAGCGATTTCCTCTGTTGCGAATTCCGTAAATAAACGTTCATAGTAAGGTTGTGCTTCGGCATATCTTGCGTTGAAGTAATAGGTATTACCCAATTTCTCTAAAATATCCTGACTTACATAGCCTTTTTTTACTATTTTTTCGTAAATGTTCATGGCATCTACATAAGCCCAACTATCGTATTCTTTGTTAGACTTTTTTAATCCGACCTGAGCTTGCGCATCTGTGTTTCCTAAAAATAAGAATGATGCCAGGGCCAATATTGATAATCCTTTTTTCATGTCTGCTGATTTTTAGAAGAAACGCGGCGTATTTGTACGGCGGTACTTGTTAAACAATTCAAACCTTACAAAAATCTCGTGCGATCCGTTGTTATAATTTGCCAGTTTTGTGGTTTCGGCATCATAGCTGTAGCCTATAAACAATCCATCGGTTGCCTGGAAGCCCAATAAGCCGCTCCAAGCAGCATCCCAACGGTAAGCGGCTCCAACGGTAAACTTATTACTGATTAAAAAGTTAGCAGTAACATCGGCCTGTAAAGGGGCACCGTTTGTAGCTTTCAACAAAAATGCCGGCTTAAATTTCAACATCGGATTCAATTCAAATACATGTCCCCCAATAAGATAATAACTCATTTTATTGCGCATGGTACTTTGTATATTATCATCGTAACGGGTAGTTTCCAAAAAATTTGGTATAGAAAAACCTAAGTAACTTTTTTCATTATGCCAATAGACCCCCGCACCAATATTAGGTGTGAACTGACCGCTGATGTCACTCTGAAAATTAGGATCGTTTGGATTGTAAGTCAACAGTTTTGAATATTCTACATTGAGCATATTCCCTGACCCTTTAATACCGAATGAGAACTTACTACCGCTATTGTTTAAATCTATAGTATAAGATAAATCTACACTTATTGTATTTTCATCCATAATACCTAATCCGTCGTTAATAAAGTTTACCCCCAAGCCTAATTTACTATCACCTAATGGTGTGTTTACCGAGAAGGCATTCGTTTGTGGCGCACCATCTAACCCTGCCCACTGCGTGCGGTGCAAGCCAAAGATACTTAATGAACCACGGCTACCTGCGTACGCCGGATTTATATTTACCGTGTTATACATATATTGGGTAAACTGCGGATCTTGCTGTGCGTTGGCAGAGAAGCTTACTAAAGCTAACAAAGCCCCTATGATTTTTAATCTGTTCATTGCTTTTTAGTTTAGTTGTTACTTTCCAGATGCATATAGCCCACTTTCTTGATCCACTGGTTTTGTCCGTCGCGATCGTACAGATATTCTACCACATAATAGTACGTTCCTGTCGGCAGTTTCTCTCCGGAACCTACAACCCCAACACCTTCGGCTATGCCTTTAAACACATTACCATTACTGTCATAATTAGTGGTTTCGTATACTTTGCGTCCCCAACGGTTGTAAATGCTTACGTGATTGTTTGCAAAATGATTGATGTTGTCAATAATGAAATAATCATTAATACCGTCACCATCAGGAGAAACCCCATTATAGATAACTACATCGCCAGGATTTAAGAATTTTTCCTTGATTTTTCCTAAGGTAAATACCCCGAAACCGTCAACCTGAACAGGTGTGGTAACCGTTTTTGCATTCTCATCAATGATTCCACCTTCATCTACCCAAAGGTTCTGGGTTGAATCCCAACGAACAATATGTAGATCCTGTGTTCCACGGAATTCTACTGGCGTTGTTTGATCGTGCCAAGAAAGCGTAACCATTACCGAACCACTTGTACCGTTTTCCTGTGTTATGGTCCAATATTCCTGATGATTAACAGCAGAAATTATTCCCGTACGATCTTTATGCGGATACAACTCATTTGTATTTTCTTTGAAGTATTCTGCAAAATAAGCATGTGCTTCGTTAGAAGGAGCAGAAATAGCAGCCAAACGATAATACCCCAACTTCCCAATTGGGAAAGTAAAGGCATTATTCCCTTGTTTCTCTACCATACCTTCGGCATAACTTTTATCAGACGCGTTCATCTGTGATGCTCCGTTTCCAAAAAGCATTTTTCCACCAGCATCTTTATTGATTTTTACAATGCCGGTTCTAAAATTTCCGGTTCCGTTGATAATCATATCGCTATCCAAATTGAATGGATATTGTACGGCTGTATTGTGAAATAATACATCGAAATGTTTTGATGGCTGTGAACCTGATATCAACTGCAACTGATTACCTTGAAATACTGTATAACCTGTTGTTTGATTAGTAGTATGCGTAAACAAGCCGTCGTTATTATAATTTTTGTAGAACTGAAATTCACCGTCGTTAAAGACTACACCTTTAGATGTATTCTCGAAATCATAGTGAGTGGAGACCATGGCATTTGGCAAAATGTATAATTCACCATTATTTACCGTTACAGGCTCAGCTGTTTGTGCATAAGCTACGGAACAGCCTATGCTTGCAAACAATAAACTTATATTTATAATTCTCTTTTTCATAGTTTATATTTTTTTAATGAAACTAAAAGCACAAGACAGCTTGCCTTATATGTTAAACTATTCATCAGATATTTTAAACATAATTTATGCTGCGTCATAATTTTTTATTTTGTGCTTATTATTTCACAACAAATACTATGTTAATCAACGAACAATCTGTAGCAGCTGCCGTTACATCATACGTCATTACCCCATTTGCATTAATTGTAATATTTGAAAACACTGCAGGGTCATAATCTGTGATATAATAATATAAATCTGTTGGAGACGTAAAGAAAGGAATTCCATTTGTTGGAGCTCCGGTACTAGCTTTAGTTGGATTTTCAAACTGTGCTTTATATGCTGCATACAGATCTTTTGTTACGCCAGTGGCACTTACAGAAGTATCGAAAGTTATTGAAGGCATATAAAAAAACTTAACCGCTTTATTATCAGTAGTTATCATTTGATTCCACTTGGTTCCATCGTTGTAATAAAAACCAGGCTCTACTCTATTTCTAGCAGGTGCCGCATTTGCAACAGGTGTTGACGCAGTATTATAAACTGTCATACCCTGTACATGTGCTGCAAGTGGGGTAGGAACATCAGTTGTAACCAATTCAACACGAGGTAATAACACACCTTTATTGGTTGCTTCAATTTCTAACATCGCATTGGGGTTAACAGTAGGGGTTCCTCCTACTTTTACTTGTGCAAAACCAACTGCTGTAAATAAACCTAATGCTATTAAATAAAACTTTTTCATAATTGTTGATGTTTAAATAACTGGTTCACGCATAAAATGCATAAACCAGTTGGTTTCTATTTTGAATTTGTTATTCTGTAAACTCTACAATAACATCGTAAGTACCAGCACCTAAAATATTGTACATATTTCCAGTTCCGACGTTAAACGTTATATTTTGACCAGTAATTGCTATATCTGTTACATTAGAACTAATACCGTTCGCATTGATTATCTTAATACCGATAATAGTTCCGGGTACAATTCCCGCCGGAATTGTTATACCGGTTGTTTCCGCAGAGTTAGCTGCAATCGTTGTAGTATTTGTGTAGATATAAACATCTCTCTCATTAAAAGTATCACCTGTTTTTACTACCGTTGTTTTATTAATTTTATCGCCTAAAATGGTTTTGATATCGCCTGCATTGTTCGTGATAATTTGTAGAACAGTTCCAGAAATATCAATAGGTGTATTAACCCCATTTATAACTGTATATAAAACATCCGCAGTAGCTACATCAGCATCATGATCACCAAAAAACACATTGCCACCTTTTTTCAAAATATTTGTTATTGCTTCTATTACATCTTCATTATTCGTGATTGAGTATAGTACATCTTCTGTAACATTTAATACATCTGGTGTACCAATAGTAGCAATACCACTTGCATTAGGCTTATTTACCTCATGAGCATAAGAATAGATTACTTCTTTGTCTGTAGCATCTATTGCTCTTGTTATACGTGTTTTTGTTTCCAGATTCGCCACTAAATCAGCTAAATTGATCAACACTTTAATTCCATTTTCCACGGTATAGAAACTGTTGGCTGGAATTTCTAGTTGTCCCGCAGGAGTTCCTGCAGCTATTAACGTTTTAGTAAAGAATACATTACCACCCTGATTCAAAATTTTTGTAATTGCATTTTGTACTTCTTCATTATTAGTAATTGAAGAAATTATATCGGCAGTTACATTGATAAAATCTTTGTTGTTTTCTGCATTATATTCATAGAATATTTCACCTTTTTTAACATTTGCTGCTACTGGAGCTGTTCTAGAATCTGCAAAAGCTGGTAACGTTCCGTCCACAGCTACCTCTGAACGTTTAATCTGAGTCTTAGTTTCTAAATCGGCAACTAGGTCAGCTAAATTGATCAACACTTTAATTCCATTTTCCACAGTATAGAAACTGTTGGCTGGAATTTCTAGTTGTCCCGCAGGAGTTCCTGCAGCAATTAACGTTTTAGTAAAGAATACATTACCACCCTGATTCAAAATTTTTGTAATTGCATTTTGAATTTCAGTATTACCCTCAATAAGATTTTTAACATCAGCATTTACATCAATTGTTGCTTGTGCCACTCCTGCAACATCAGGTTGTGCTTCGTTAAAATAATCATAAGTTATTTCAACATCCCCGGCAACTGCTGTTCCGCTTGTGTTTTTTACTATTTTCGTAGCTGTTTCATTTGCCTTAACAATATCTTTGAATGCTGTGTTATCTACAGCCACCCAAGTTTTTGCTGTTGCATCCCATCTTTCAAAAGACGCCTGATTCGTTGTTGAGTTGATTACTATTTTTGTAAGACCTCCCTCTTTTGCGTTCTGAGAAACATATTCAATATATTTTTCTACAGTAGTATAGGTATCACCGCCAACAGTAACCGGATGATTAGAAACAAATTCATTAAAATTATTGATTACTCCACCAACTACATCAATTAAAACAGCTCCAACAGGAACAGCTGTCCAAGCAGTAGGATCAACCCCTCCTCCACCTTGAATGTATGCTTCTGATAAATAATATTGTTTATTATTATATGTTACAACCATGGTCTTAGTTTCATTAGCAGAAACTATATCTTTGAATGCTGTATCAAGTACTGTAACCCAAGCAGTGCCATTCCATCTCTGAAATGAAGCCTGTCCGGTTGTATTATCAATCACTATTTTAGCAACCCCCTCTTGAAGTGAATTCTGAGAAATATACTCTATATATTCCTCAACTGTATAATTTCCACCACCCGGTTTAACAATAGTAGTAGTACCATCTAAAATAGTCTGGAAATTTTTAACAACCCCATCCACAACCTCTATTTGATAAACACCTGCAGGAACTGTTGTCCAACTATCAACTATACCTTGAGCCGGGGCGTCATTAGCACCTAGATAAATCTCAGAGATATAATATTGTTTCGTCTTGTCTGTAGTTGTAACAAGTAACGTTTTAGACTCATTTGCCTTTACAATATCATCGAATTTAATTGTCTCATATTTAGTGCCATCCCAATATTGGAAAACCCATTCTCCAGCAACCTCGGTATAGATTACATCGCCTACATTAGGTTTTATAGCATTATCTAAATCTGCTGCATTAATAACTCGATTCCACTTATTAGCAGCCCAATAATAGTACCCTGGAGTAACATTAGTGCCTGCAGCTATGGCCGCTGCATCGCCAGCAGTTGCCTTATTGTAAACTAGTAGGCTCTCAACTTCTGTTCCTGTAATAGGACCAAACTGCGTAGTTCCTGTTAAGGAAACTCTTGGAATTAAAACCCCTTTGTCACTAGCCACAATATCTAATTGTGATGAAGTGGCCGGAGTTGGTGTTCCTATCCCCACTTGCGCATTTGCAAAATAGACTCCTCCAAAAATAAGGAATGCTACAGATAATGAAATTTTTTTCATAGTAAAGTGTAATTAAGTTCTACTGAATTATTTTTTTATTTTATTTGTTAACATAGGATTTGAAATGATGCAATCTTTTGAGCATTTCTCCAATGTTACTTTTACAGGCGTTCTGGTTCCAATAGGACAACCTGAACGCACCGCTTGTACATAGAATGTATATACCCCAGCAGATAGATCTTTAGGTAACTTAAATGAATATCCATCCGTAGTCGTCAACTTTTCTGTTCCCGTTTCTGAAGTGTACACCTCATAGATTGTACAGTCATCTATATTCTTAAATATGAGAGAATCAACTGTACAAAGAGTTAAATCTCCATCAACAGCCCCATAATCAAAAGATGGTGCAATAGAAACATCGTAGACTTTAGTGAAATCACCTAAAACTCCCACTACATTTCCATAAGAAATTTTCACTCTGTCATAAGGCTCGTCAAACGGAGCCACTATTATTGCTACTTTCGAACTAGCACCACCCAAAAGACCTAACAATTTTAAATCCAGAATGTTACTATTGCTATTTAACGCGGGACCTACCGGTTGATTACCCATATATCGTTGAATTGTATAACCTTGTATTAACTGCAAACTCAATACAGGATTACCAGGTACTTCAGTTACAATACGTAATTGGTCTCCCTTAGTAGCCTGCTGTTTAAACACCGTGGTTAATGTAGCCTGGTTTAAAACTGCTACTCCACGAGAAATTAAAGCATAAGAATTCAAATCATTATCTACTGCATTCCACGCATCAGTTACTGAAGCGGTAGCACTAGCTACACCAATTCCTAAGTCTTCTACCCCGTGCAACACGTCAATTATATTTGCGTTGGTAGAACTGTCAATAGGATTACAATCCAGAGAACCTGGTTTTGTAATATAGGCTCCGTACACCTTCGCATTTTGAGCTACGCTTAATACCGCACCTACCGAAATACGTACTCCATCATAAGCTTTTGTTCCGGTAGCATCCGAAGGAACAAACGTAAATTCAATAACATTGTCAGCCGCCAATAAATCTAATAACCCGCCTTGAACTGGTTTTAAAGTGCCTATGTCTAATGTTGTACCCTGACCATTCTTGTAAACTCCCACTACTGATATTCCTCCAGCTAAAACAAGACCACTGTATTCTTTACCTAATTTAATAGTAACCGGAGTACCAGCTGCTACTTTTTCAGGAAAGTATAAAGTTTGCCATGTTGTTCCAACACCTAATAATCCCAATCCAGTTGTAATAGTAGAATATGATTTTGGGTTTCCATCAACAGCATTTGTTCTGTTTGATACCCCTCCTGTAATGACAGATCCCCAAGTTTCAGAATTTGCATACATACGAATAGTTTCCGGAGGACAACCTTCATTATCATATACGTTCACTATTACAGTCTCTGTACTGTAACAGTTACCACTTACTCCAACTGCGGTATAGGTATAGACACCAGCTGTTGCGATTGAAACAGGCAAGGTAGGCACTACTACCCCATTAAAGTACCAGGTAACTGTACCTATACTTGAGGTTATAACTGGCCAATTTATTGGTGCATTTTTTGCTACATAAATCAATTGATTTCCTGTAACGGTTAATACAGGTGTAGGATTTACCGTTACAATTGTGGCATCCGAAAGCACACTTGAACAACCCTCATTATTAAATACTTTTACTGTATAAGATCCCGCTACATTCACATCGATAGTTTGTCTGTTAGTTACTGTTACCATAATTGAAGGATCTGTATCCGACGGAAACTCTATTGGATTTCCATTATGATACCACTCATATAAAACTCCGACACTTGATGTAAGTTTAACGAATTCACCTTCACATATCGCCACACTTCCATTAGGTGTAATAGTAGGTTTTGCAGGTAAATCATATATGGTTATTGTAATAGAAGCCGACTGGGTACTATAACATTCCGTTACATTTAAAGCTGCAGCCGTATAATCTCCACTTTCAGTAGCATTATAAGTTGCACTAGTTGCGCCAATGATAAGAGCTCCATTTTTATACCATTGGTATGAAGCCACTCCAGTTGCAGTAGCGGTTAAAGGAATTGTTTCCCCTTGACAAACAGAAGTTACTCCTCCCGTTGCTGAAATAGTAGGAATACCCGCCTCTGGCAGCACCGTAATAGTAACTGTCGCAGCTGGAATGCTAAAGCAATAGCCATCTGCTTCAAGAGTTACATAGAATGTAGTTGTTGTATTAACACTTGTCGTTAAAACACCACCCACAAACGGAGTTCCTGTTAATGAAGCGTTGGTGTACCATTTATACACTGGGTTTTGCAGTCCAACAACGCTTGTTGACGCAGTTATATTAAAAGATACTCCTGCACAAACTATTAGACTGGCAGGCGTTAGAATAATTTCATTCGCCTGAATTGGTGTACATGAGGTAAGCATTATATGAGTTGCAGTTTCTATTTTATCACCTGAATTTGCTTCATTTCTATAAGTTACAGTAGCACTATTTTCAATTTGAGTAATACCTACTACATCATCAACCGTAGCAACAATAGTGAAAGTCACTTCGTCATCAACAGCTAAAGTTGGGATAGCAAAAGCAATAGTATTGCCAGTAACCAAACCGCCTCCATTATTAGTAATCGTAAGGTTTGCAGGTATAGCATCATTAACTGTCAAATTAGTCAAATCCTTATTTCCAATATTTTTTACCGTAATGGTATACGTAATTTGGTCACCAACTTGCGCTTGTGCATTGCTGGTAGCATTATTACTTACCCCAACTTTCGAGATCTCTACATTGTGAACCGGTGTAACATTTAATACCGTACCTGGTATTTTCGTAGTATCTGGCTCAGTAGGAGTTGTTGTATTATCAACCGGTGGAAACGATTCTGTTCCCGGGTCTGTAATATCCGTTTTTACCAACGCAATGTTTTTAATTTCTGTTATTCCTGTTAAATCCTTAGCTACAGTTGCTACAAAACTAAGAGCAGAAGAAGTAGCCCCAACCGCAAGCGAAGGAATTGTAAACGTTACAGTACCACCTGCGTGAACACCCCCTGATATCCAAGTTAAACCAGCAGGTAAAACATCGGAAACGGTTACATTCGTAAGATTTTGGTTTCCTGTATTGCGTACATAGATATAATAAGCAACATTTTCACCCCCAGAAACAGCAGTTGTTGCCTTGCTACCATTTACATCATATGCTTTCCAGGAAACCACAGATTTAATTTGATTTACCGGGATTTTAGTTCCTGGAGCTGCATTTGTATCAGGCTCATTTACATTATTTTGTAGTGCAGAGAACGTTTGAATTCCATTAACTGTTGCTACGTTTACGATTTCGATAACACCTGTAAGGTTACTATTTACTTTCACTTTAAATGTAACGGTTTCGGTTTGTCCAACTGCCACATTAAGAGCCGGGAACGTTATTTTGCCAGCTGCAAAAGTACCACCTGAAACATACGTTGTATTTGCTGGAAGCATATCTTCAATTTCAGCTCCAACTACATTTACCGTTCCAGTATTTCTAACGTGAATTGTGTATTCTATTTCTTCACCACCTTGAACAGAAGTTTTATCAGCAGACTTCCATTGAACAAATACCGGATCCGTACAATCTTCTACTATATAATACAATTTTACATCAGGACCAACCGATACACCAGCCAATGAGTTGATTCTTAAAGCCACCTCATCAACATCCTGATCCATTGCAAAGCTAACATCATGTGCACCGCCATTATTGAATAAATTCAATAAATTAACATTCCCTAAAACCGCATTCTGAATAGGTTGATTGTAAACTTGTACTCCAGCTTTATACCCAACAACAGACATGTTAGCAAACACACCAGCATTAAGACTCCCTGCACCAAACTCCATTTTTAATTTAAATGTTGAATTGGCTACAATCGTTTTATTGAATTGAATGTTTTGTTGAATATGTCCCGCAACATTCAATGTACCTAAACTTAAAGTAGAAAAATCTCCGTTGTTATTATTATTTAATGCTTTAAAAGCATCTGTAACTCCATAAGAACCAACTCCTGTGATTCCTACAGAAAGACCGCTTCCATCCCATGAGGTAGAGAACCCTTCTGCGCAACCTGAAAAATCAGTTTCATGACACATGCCATAAACATGTAGATTATATCCTTGTGAAGTTATACCTACAATTGCTTCAGAGAATGCTTTTATCTCAACACTTGTATAAGCAACATTTGGTGAAATAGCTACAAAATAGCGACCTGCTTTATCTTGTACTATTTTAATTAAACCATTTGCCGCCGCAAAATTATCTTTACTGCTTCCTATCAACACCTGGTTAGAACCGTTTTTAGCACGTACTACGAAATAGTTATTACCTAAAGCTACTTGATTAACAAGACCATAAACAACCTCACCAATGCTACCAGATAATAAAGACTGTAATATACCTGCATCGTCACTAATTCTTAAATATGAAGTTGTATTAGCAGCAATTGGAGTATCGTATTTTAGTTCAAGAATACTTTCTTCATTTCCAATTCCGAAAATAATTCCTGAATCCGCACGCATGGTAGCATATGAATTATAATCCCCGTCAATAGCAAAATCAACATCATCAACAGCCCTCACGTTTCCGATTTCAACGCCACCTGCACATACCGGTGACTTGAAAACATCATTCGGGTTAAGAAAATCAGGATCCGGACAAGCCGCACTCAATCTAGACATTCCATATAAGCGGATTGGCGCACTTGTTCCAACTGCTACAAGAGAAGATATCTTTAATTCAACACGGTCATAAACAACACCCGGAGCGAAAGTAAACGACTGAATGCCTCCTGAATTAAATAGACCCAACAAGTCTAGATTATTTATTAAACCAGAAGCCAATGTCATCTCTTTCACATTTTGTTCTCCGTTGTAGAATATTAATTTAGAATTACCAAAAAGATCTACATTCAATAAACCTGGATTAGCCAGTTGTAAACGAACTCTTAACTCATCTGCAATATTTGATTTTGTTTTGAAATATATTTTTTGTGATACCGAAGCTGCTACACCCACTATTCCCAAATTCAATGTAGAATAGTTTGAGTTATCTGCATCAATAACAAATTCAGAATTTGCCACTCCACCATTTGTTAGATTTAAAACGTCTAATGCAATTCCGTTGCCATCCCATGAAGTAAATGTTGCTTGTTCACAAGCGTCAAAAGACGTCTCACGACACATGCTATAAACATTAATACTAGAAGAACCTCTAGCTCCTACTAATGCTGTATGATGGTATTCAACACGTACACCCTGATAAGGCACAGGAGAGGTAACTGCTAAATAGAACCTTCCGTTTTTATCTTTCACCAATTTAGCGAATTCCGTATTAAAACCAGTCTGACTATTATAGACCCCTCCTACAGGAATACCTGCAGCATCCAATGCCTGAACAACTATATATTGATTGCCTAACGCAACCGACCCCAATAAATTTCCTAAAGCATTCCCCAGAGATCCCCCCAGTAAAGCATCAAATAAATCACTATCTGAATCAACACGGATGTAAGAAATTTCATGCGCCGGTACCGGGCTTCCATATTTTAATTCGATATGACCTGAATACGCACCCAATCCAGCCGCCACACCAGCACCTGCCGTAAGCGTTGCGTAAGTATCATTTGCAGGATTATCGATAACCGCTTCATACGGGAAGTTTACATTTTCAAAACTTCCTAAACTAACACCGCATGCCGGGGTATTAAAAGGAGAAGTAGTTTTAGGATCCCATAGTAATTCAGGATCGATACAAGTAGTTGCACCGAAACGCTCGATACTATATATTTCTAAAGGATTAGCCAAGACATTCGCCGCTACCAAAGAGGAAATCCCAACAGCTACTCTGTCAAACTCTACCCCCGGAGCAAATGGTAAATTAATCATACTTCCACTAGAAAGCAATCCTAACAAATCCAAACCAGGAATTAACTTTTCATTTAAGCGCTGAGAGTACACTTCAACATCACCTTTATATGCTTTTACTATTATACTTCCAATAACATCAGCAGTAACTGTACCACTTGACTGCATTTTCATTTTTACTCTAAAATGATCACGATCCGAAGACAATCCATGGAATTGTACCTGTTGAAACATGCTTCCTGCTATACCTACAGCTCCAACACTAACCTTAGAAGCTGTATTGCTATCGCCGTCAATAGCATATTGTGCATCAATAACCCCCGCAGCTCCAAGACCCAATAAATCTAAAGTAATACCTTCAGAAGTAGAATATGTAGCAAAGCTTTGTTCACAAGCATCGGAACCGGTTGAGTAACATGCATGATACACATTCATTGTTTTTACAGTAGCTAATCCTACCAGCGAACTCAATTTTTCTGTTATTCTAATTCGATTAATAGAAGCATCAGGAGTAATCGCAATATAATAATGACCATTTTTATCCTCAACAATTTTTGCTTTTCCAGTACCTGTACCTGCTGTAAATCCATCATTACTTGAACGGCTAAAAACAGTAGTAGTATTACTTTTCCCTTCTATAGTAAAATAATGATTACCGAACAAAACATTGCTTACAACACCATTCAATAAACCACCTACACTGCCATTCAACAATCCACCTAAAACCTCGTTATCAAAATCAATGCGTACATAAGTTGTTTCACCTGCGGGGGCTGCCTGTGCAAAACCCAACTCAATAAATCCATCATAAGCTCCAATACCCACAGCAATACCAGAGCTTGCTTCTAAAATGGTAAAAGTATCGTTATTACCGTCTACAGCATTGGTTGGAAAATTAGCGTGACCAAACCCAACTACGGTTGCCGCACAATTCTTATTCGACAACATTGGAGTTGTAGCAGTTGGTACTGTAATATTCGGGTTTATGCACGTTATACCGTCATAACGCTGTACATCATATATTTTTACGTCTGCAGCCGCTAAGCTTAAGCCTACCAAAGCACTCGAACGAATTTCGACTTGGTCAAATTCAACTCCTACACCAAAACTTAATGTAACTGGTTGCCCATTTCGCAATAAACCTAATAAATTGGTTCCAGCCAATAACCCACTAGTTACAGATCGTGAAGCTACTTCCTGTCCGTTATCTTTAAATATGATATCAACCCCACTTAAAACTTTCAGATCAAGCAAACTTCCTGAACCAAGAGCCATTTTAATATTAATAGTTGAAGTTGGATTCGAAGTTGTTGGAAAATAGAAGTTTTGAGAAATACTACCTGCTACATTAAGTCCTAAAACAGCAGACGATTTTAAAGTAGAAAAAGTATTTAAATCTCCATCTATAGCATTCTTCAACGAACCATCTTCTATGGGAAGAACACTTAAACTTAAACCTGTACTACCATCAAAAGATGTAAAGCTTGGACGTCCACAATCTTGATTATTATCCTGATAATAAAATGCATTATATACATCTAATGTTTTTTCAGATCCCAACCCTAAAAGAGAACCTGTTCTATTTGTTATACGAATCCGATCATATGCACCGCTCGGGCGCATTGCTATATGATAATTACCCTGAGCATCTACAAGTAACTTAACATTATCCGTTCCAAACCCCTGGGTGCTTGTTCGGGATAAAACAGAACTTGCGCCCATACGAGCATCGAAAACCATTTCTTGATTTCCTGTTAATACAGTACCTAGAACACCCCCCAATGCATTACCCAAACTTCCGCCAAGCAATGCTTTAAAAAGATCTCCATCACCCTGAATCCTAACATAGGACCATTGATTAGCCGGTAATGTACTAGGGAACCTGAGTTCTATAACACCTTGATAAGATCCCAGACCGGCTAGAAGCCCTGGAGAAGCCAATAAACGGGCATAATCATTATTTGCTAATATTGCATTACCAGAATTTTGAACCGTTGGATCAAAGCAAGCTCCTAATCCTAATGCTCCACACCCAAGTAAAGATGTCATTTTATCATTTCCACTTGTATACGTAACTGCATTCGCCAGCACCTTGGTTTGTCCGTAAAACGTACTGCTGCATAAGAGTGTGAGCAGAAAACAAGACATGACCTGCATGAATTTCATCTTAAAAATAGTAGTTTTCTTTTTCATTTTTTATCAATATGTATAATTTGGTATTCTCAGTTAAAGTGATTATTGTAGTTATACAAACGCGTAAACTGTCTGTATTAAAAACACGTTTTTGCCAGAACGTTATGAGATAAAGAATATCTAATCGAGTAGATTACTCATTAATTATTAACATAATTTAAGCGTGAAATAAAGTTTACCCACCAATCCAACTACAAATATGTTTTGTATCAAAAATAACGTCTTACAGTTTGTTTCAGACTAAGTATTGATTTAAGAATCCTGCGAAAATGTCCCAATACCTACCTGTGCGTTTAAAAAGTAGGCTTTTCCTAATAAAACGGTCATCAAAGTAATTTTCTTCATAATGTGAAATTTTAATTTATATTTTAATACAGTTAAAAAACTACTGCAACTATGTGACTTTTTAAAAAAAACTGGTCTTATTATTGTATTGATATTTACAATTAGAACAATTTAAAAAGCAAAAAAAGAATCAATAGTTCATATTATAGATAAAAGTAGTACTTTTTTTTCATAAGATTATTTTTTTATTAAGAAAAATTAACAAATGCACCAAAAAAATAATCTTTCTTGTATTTAAGTAATTAAAAATGCACTATAAGTTCACAAAAAGAGTTATGATAGAAATTAAAACAAGATTAAAAAGCATACGAAAAGAAAAGAACTATACCCAGGGATTCGTTGCCGAAAAACTTGGTATCTCTTTGAGAGCGTATTCAAAAATTGAAAGTGGTGAAACACAAATGACCATAGAAAGACTCAACGAAATAATTACTATTTTGGAAATTAACCCCAATCAGATATTGAAATTTGATCCAGAAGAAGAAGCGTTGGTAATTCAAGAAAGAGAAAACGAGCAGATGCCCGCGGATTCCATTTCACTGATAAAGCATTATGAAGAAACTATTTCACTGCTTAAAGAACATATAGCAACATTAACAAACCTTTTAGAGAGAGAGAAGTAAGAATCTACACTTACGATTAATCTTCAGTGGGTACGATTTTTTCTAATTCGAAAGAATTATCTATTGAAATTATAACAAAGGGGGAGGGAATGACCAACACACCCTCCCCTTCTGTTATATTAAACTCTCTAAATACTATCTTACCTATTAAAACGAATTAAGTAAAGATCATTCCCTATGAAATATTGGTATTCAACTTTATTTTAATTATCATTAATTAATGATCCTTACCAATCCGCATAACATATCAGTCCATTAAAAGGACCTTTAATTTAAATTTTTCATAATACTTCCATGGCATCAGTCTAAAAGAATATCTGTTTGCAACTGACAACCATTCCCAGAGAACATTCAGCAATTTCATGTGATCCATTTAGAATTCATTAATTAAATACAATTTTAGTAAATTGTTTTTACAGTAGTATTAAAAGAAAAACGGGGAATCAGTGATTCCCCGTTTTTGAATGTAACACAAAATATAAAGGTTTATTCTACATTTCAACAATAATAAACTCAGATCTACGGTTCATTTGGTGTTCTGCTTCCGAACAGTCTACACCATCTGCACAAC
>JBEBXJ010000005.1:0-57131 GCA_040391685.1 Paenimyroides baculatum | reverse complement strand
AAGTACGAAATTAAAAACGTAATTTTGCTTAAAATTTTGATATGAATTTTACCGAGTTTGCACTAAACAACAATATTGCCGAAGCCATAAACGATTTAGGATACACCATTGCAACACCTATTCAGGAAAAAGCGATTCCGTCATTAATAGACGGGAAAGATCTGGTTGGCTGTGCCCAAACGGGAACCGGTAAAACGGCTGCATTTGCCATTCCTATCATTAATCATATCCACAGAATTGTAGGATCGGGTAAAAAACGCAAGCAAATCCGAACCATTATCCTTTCTCCAACCCGAGAATTAGCCATACAGATTGCCGAAAATTTTGAAGCTTTAAGCAAATACACCCAGATTAAAACGTATGTTATTTATGGCGGTGTAAATATGGAACCGCAAATTAAAGCGCTTAAATATGGCATTGATGTTTTGGTAGCAACACCCGGCAGATTTTTAGATTTATACAAGCAAAACTACATTAAAACCGATGCTCTACACCAATTGGTAATTGATGAAGCCGATTTAATGCTGGATATGGGTTTTATAAACGATGTTAGAAAAATTATAAAATTGACGCCGCCAAACAGGCAAACATTGATGTTTTCTGCCACCATGCCAATGGGCGTTCGTGAATTAGCCGACGAATTTTTAAGCAATGCCGTATATGTATCGGTTGATCCTGATTCTAGTACGGGTGCAAATATTACGCAGAAAACGTATCTGGTTGAAAAAGAAGACAAAAAGAAGCTTTTAAAACACGTTCTTGAAACTCAAAACCTGAAAAATGTACTGCTTTTTACCCGAACCAAGCAAGGCGCCGATAATGTTGTTGATTTTTTACAGAAAGAAGGTTACAAAGCCGATGCCATTCACGGAGATAAATCGCAAGCAGCCCGATTACAGATTTTAGAAGATTTTAAAAACAAACAGATTGATGTTTTAGTTGCCACAGATGTAGCTTCGCGCGGAATTGATATTCAACAGTTGCCTTTTGTGATTAACTACGATATTCCGAATATTCCCGAAATTTATATTCACAGAATTGGCAGAACGGGTCGTGCAGGTGAAGAAGGTTTGGCACTTTCGTTTGTTGGTCGCGATGAAAAAACCTATTGGCACGATATTGAAAAGCTGATTCGTTTGCAGGTTAAAGTTATTAAAGACCATCCTTTTCCGTGGCGCGAACCAAACCCTAATGCTAAAAAAGATTTAAGAAATAAAAACAAATCTGCAGCAACAGGTAATTCCAACAAAAAGAATTCGACGCAAAATTCGGCATCCCGAAAATCCGATGCTTCTAAAAAGAATAAAAAGAGATGGTATTAACCATCTCTTTTGCTATACCTCTGTTTCTCTTCTACTTTTAAATTCATCGCTGTAAGGCACAAAAACTTCCGGAAAATCAACTCCGATTTTCTTATACAACCAACCACCGGCAACACGAGTTACCCTATAATAAATAATCTGTTTCAAGCGGTTTTCGTATTCAGGTATCACGGTTTTCACCACAGTACTTTCGTGTAAATCTAATTCATAAACTGTTTTCATAACTAATTTTATCACATTGTACTCAAAGATAAAAATATTAGGAATATCTTTACAAAAAATATCAGAATTATGGAAAATAACAACATACCTATTAACGATTTTGTTTCTCAATTTATAGAAAACTACACACCCGATATTATTGAAGATGATGTAATTGGCTTTTACAATGATGCTTTTGTACTGTTACAGCATTTTTATAATTTAAAGGATTTTGATGTTGAAACCGAATCTTTTTATGCTGAATTTATCAACCATATTATTGCAAATGAGAACATTTTAAAGGAATATTCAAACTTTGATTTTGGTTCGATTAAAACATTAAGTAGTTTACAAAATAGCACTGATTTTAAATCACTTGCACCTATTTACACGCCATATAGTTTTACAGAAACAGAAGAAACAATCAATCAGATTTTTGAAGAATTAAAAGTTGTAAAAGAATTCAAAAAAGAACTGAAAGAAGAAATCAATTATTTGTTAGATGAGTACCAGTTTCACATAGATCATTTGAAAGAAAATATGCAGTATAATTTCTATACCTATGAAGAGCTTGACGGTGTTGAACCTTTTAATTTTGATGAAAAAGCCGAGGAATTAAAAACCGAAAAGCTAAAATTTGTTCAAAGCTGGAATGATAAATTAACCAAGAAATAAAAATTCATATTATGAAAAAATACAGAAATATATTAGCAACCGTTGCCGGGTTTATTATTGGATCTGTAGTAAACATGATACTTATAGCGGTAAGCAGCAAAATAATACCATTGCCTGAAGGTGTAAACAATAAAACGGCCGAAACTTTAGCAGCAGGTATTCATTTGTTTGAACCCAAGCACTTTTTGTTTCCTTTTTTAGCTCATGCCTTAGGAACCTTTGTAGGGGCTTTTCTCGCAACCAAATTATCAAATCCAAAATCTATCATAGGATCAATGGTAATTGGCGGTTTATTTTTAGCAGGCGGTATTGCAATGGTTTTACAGTTACCTGATTCGCCTGTATGGTTTAACTGTATCGATTTAATTTTCGCTTATATTCCAATGGCTTATATCGGATATGTTTTAGGGAGAAAATAACAGTTTAATTAAGATAATGGTATTATAAAAAATAGAGAATACACAGATTTGTTTGATAAAAAGCACATCTGTGTATTTTTCATTCTTTATTTTATTATAAAATGCCTGCGGTTAATATGGGCTCATTGATTATTTAAAACATCAAACAATGTTGCTTGTCTTTGCTCTAAATCAAGCAGGTATTTTTTTCTCCAAAGTCCGCCCCCATAACCTGTTAATTTTCCATCAGAACCAATGACCCTGTGGCAAGGAATTAAGATTGAAATCCTGTTCATACCATTGGCATTGGCTACCGCTCTCACAGCATTTGGATTGTTAATTGCCTCCGCTTGTTGTTTATATGTTTTTGTTGTCCCATAAGGAATATTCTGCAATTCATTCCAAACGGTATTTTGAAATTCAGAACCCGGAGTGGATAATGGTACGTTAAATTGTGTTCTTTTACCTTCAAAATATTCCGTAAGTTCTTTTTCCAGCATTTCAAAATGCTTGTTGTTTCCCTGAATTATGGTTGCATTAAAAAGTTTTACAATTGATTTTAATTCTGTTTCCAACATTTTTCTGTCCGTAAATTCCAAAAGACAAATTCCTTCTTCTACCGCACAGGCATACATGGTTCCCAATGGTGTTTCAATTCTTTTTAGGTCGATAATTTTCTTAATCTTACTATTTTTTGGAGAAACACCAAAAATCGCTTTAAACGAATCTCCAAAACCGCTTAATGATTCGTACCCTGAATCAAAAACTGTTTCGGTAACCGACTCGCCCATTTGTATTTTTTTAAAAGCCGAATTTATTCTGAACATTCTTTGATAAGCTTGAAACGTAATACCGTGATTTTTTACAAACCATCGTCTTACGTGATTAGGTTCTAAACCTCTTTTTACCAAATCGTAATCTTTAAATTTTACACCCGGATTTTCTGTAAGCTCGTTTATCAGCTGTTTTATTGGTAATGGTGTTTCGTTCAGTTTTTCTAAAGGTTTACAAACTTTACACGGTCTGTACCCCTTTAAAATACATTCTTTTGAAGTTTTAAAAAATTCTACATTTTCTATTTTAGGTTTGCGGGCAGTACAAGATGGTCTGCAAAAAACACCTGTGGTTTTAACGGCTGTAAAAAAAATTCCTTCAAACGAAGTGTCTTTTTCTACAATTGCCTTATACATTATTTCTGTTGTTAATTTCATAATAAAATAATGATTGCTATTTTTATTTACAAAAATAATTGCATAGCTACATTATCTGCAACCGAAAATTTGACAAGTATTTTTTTGGGGTTATTTTTAAATATAAAAAACACTACTGAATAATAATTTTCTCACTAATGGTTCCTTCTTTTGTCTGAATGTTCAGAAAATAAACACCGTTTGAGACACCACTTACATCTAAAATTTTATCTTCTTTTTTAAACGTTCTTATTATTTGTCCAGAAACATCCATCAAAAAAATATTCTGAATTTGTGTATTATTTGTGTAGTTAAGGTAGATCTTTTCGCTTGCAGGGTTTGGATAGATTTTAAATTGAGCTTTAAGATTAATTTCCGCAATACTTAAAGCATTCTCTGAAATCTCTATATCATCACATACATTGCCGCAATGAAAATACAGCTTTATATCTGAAACCGGCGGTAATACCGTTGAGCTACTTGGAATTAAATAGATACTAACGCCTGAATTCGGTGGTGTCATAAGACAATAACAGTTTGATTCGCCTATAACCAAATTATCTAATCGGTTTATTATCTTCATTTCTCCATACACACACCCTTCTATACCGGTCCAACAATTAGTACAACTGTTACTTAATTCAACTGCAATATATCCGGAACCGGTTAAATACATTTTTTCTACTTTCAGTTGAAAACAATCAGGAGAAGATTGTGCCATCAGGCAAAAAGATTGAAAGAAGATAAACAATATCGTCATTACTTTTTTCATTGTATTGTAATTTTAAATGTTTAACTATACAAAGGTTCCTTTTTTCCTGCTTTTATTATTGTAAAAAAATGAAAAAAATTTGTAAAAAAACGAAAGATATAATAAGTTAAAT
This sequence comes from Paenimyroides baculatum, assembly GCA_040391685.1. Taxonomy (GTDB): domain Bacteria; phylum Bacteroidota; class Bacteroidia; order Flavobacteriales; family Flavobacteriaceae; genus Flavobacterium; species Flavobacterium baculatum_A. The sequence goes on along the minus strand of JBEBXJ010000005.1, from coordinate 52,461 downwards.
AAAAAAATAAAATGACCATCGTGGAACTTCGTACCAAAAGTATATTTAGTACGACTTATTGTATGTAGATAAGACGTCACTTAGAGTAGCATAACGCAGTAAAACCTTTCGTAACTGTCACATCGAGCGAAGTCGAGATGTCAAGACAGGCTATCGAAAAATTGTTTGTTAGTGTCATAGAAATCGAACTGACGAGGGGTTGATATATTCTCTTTTAATTATTAGGTAACTATATACAATAATACACAAGAAAACAATTATTAATATAAACTACCCTTTATTTGGGTGGTTTTTAAATTTTGCTAATAAATTAAACCTCTTTAATCTTTATTTTAGACATAGATAATAGAAACTTTCTGTATAATTCATCTTTAGAATTTGAATTCAGATAATTCATAATAGCACTACATCTTTTATTATATAATAATCTGTCATCATCTAAAATCATTTCTTCCACAGGAATGAGTTTATTTATGAATGGAAAAACTATTAACTCTACTTGGCTGTCAATTAAGTCGACTATACTTTCTTGGTATGCTTTATCTTCATCTACAGAATCTTTTAAAAACTTGATTAATTTTTGAGTCAAAGTTAATCTAAGACTTATTTCAACCGTTTCGTCTTTCACTAAACGGACTTCGTTCATTAAAGTTGCTAATGACTCAAAATTTAAATCTTTTTCTAATTTTTTATATTTATGACTTATTTCAATGTGTTTATTTTCTATGTCAGTTTTATAATCATTATACTCTTTTTTGATTTCATTGATTTGATTTACAAACTGTTCTTTGACGCTTCTAAAAGTGAAGAAACCTGCAATAGCAGAACCAAAACTAAAAACAAAAAGAATTAATGTAGTATCTCTTTCTTGTTGCCTGATATACATTTCTTCTTTAAACTGTCTCTCTTTAATTTGCGCTTCATTTAAAGGATAATTTGTTTTTAGTCTCACATTTGCTTCTTTTAAAGTTTCATATCTGTATTCCAAATTAGAAACTTTATAATACATAAAAAGCATTCCTATTGATAATAGGATAATCAAAATAGTTTTGTAAAAATTAGTGTTCATTTAGTAGTATATAAAAACACCCATCTTAAAAGATAGGTGTAATAATGAAAGATAAATATAGTAATAATTATAACCAATCAAAAAGAGTTTCTTCAACGCCACTTAAGGTTTTTAAAATTTGAATTATTCCGTAATTATCTGCTATTGATTCCTTGGATAAATTATTGACATATTTATAGATTGAGTCAATATATTCTTTTTGACTTTGTGTTAGATAGCTCCCTTTTGTTTTATAGAGTTTTTGAAGTAGCTTTTCTATATTCTCAACTTTAGATTGGACTTTTTCAGCATTCCTGTTGTAATTTGCTTCCTTCTTTGCAAGTACTTGATTAATTAGTTGAGTGTTAACAGGCTGAACGTAACTGTTGTATTGACGTTGTTGTGAATAAGCAGTAGTTTGCGCTGATACGTTATAAGTAACGATTGATACAGCAATGTAAAATAAATGTTTCATAATTTTGTGTTTTTAATAGGTTGTTTACCAACCATTTTTTCTATCTGAATGAATGTATCCTATGATTGCTACAATTATCATTGGTAGCCAAATTATTATTCCCCACATAACATTTAGTTTAATATTTATACTGCATAATTAAATCTATTTCAGTTGTATTTGATTATATTTTTAGTTATATTGCATAACTAAAAGTTATAATATATTATGAAGGAAATAGAAGATAAAATTAGAAGTGTAAGAGAAATGAAAAATCTTACACAGGAATATATGGCGGACAAGTTAGGAATGAGTCAGGCAGGGTATTCAAAAATCGAAAGTGGAGGTACAAAATTATCTTATTCGAAACTTGCAGACATTTCTAAAATCTTGGAAGTTGAAGTTGAAGAACTTTTGGCTTTCGATAGTCAAAAATACTTTAATAGCTTTAACAATGTGAAAGGTAGTAACAATGGTAGCGTTACAATAAAAGTTGAAGATGGTGATATTAAAACGCTTTATGAGGATAAAATAAGATTGCTTGAAAAACTGTTAGACATAACCGAGAAAGAATTGAAAGGTTATCGTGACAGATATGGCAATTTATAGTTAAAATCCTTGGAAATGTCGATTATTTTTCGTATCTTATAGTTAACCCTTTAAAATACTTATTTGAATATGTTTAATACCAATATCACATCAGTTATAGACTTAATAACAACCTTTTCTACACAAGAGAAATGTATTAAGTATTTGGAACAAATCCGTTGGGATGATGTACCTGTAAGCCCATTTGATGAAACATCAAAAGTTTATAAATGTAAGAATAACAGATACCGATGTAAAAACACAGGTAAGTATTTTAATGTTTGTACAGGAACAATGTTTGAAGGCACTAAAATAAGCCTACAAAGATGGTTTTTGGCTATTTGGTTAATTACCTGTCATAAGAAAGGAATAAGCTCAACGCAGTTAAGTAGAGATTTAAATATTACACAAAAGACCGCTTGGTTTCTCTTACAACGAATAAGAGCTTGTTTTGGTGTTGAAAATAACAATGAATTAGAAGGTGTAGTTGAAGCAGATGAGACCTTCTACGGAGGAAAAAATTCTAACCGCCACAAAGATAAAAAGGTAGAAAGATGTCAAGGTCGTTCTTTTAAAGATAAAGTACCTGTTTTTGGAATGCTACAACGAGGCGGAAAGCTAACCGCAATAGTAATCAAAAACACTCAAAGAAAAGAAATAGAACCGCACATTAAAACCTTGGTTAAAAAAGGCTCAAAAGTAATAACTGATGAATGGCACGCATACAGTAAATTAAATACAGATTATAATCACAGTATTGTAAATCATGCAAAGAAAGAATATGTAAAATTAGATGATAACACAATACATTCAAATACGATAGAAGGAAGTTGGCGAATATTTAAAAATTCCTCAAAAGGAATGTATAACCATGTATCTAAAAGACACCTTCAGTTTTATGTAGATGAATTTGTGTACAGATACAATACTCGAGATTTAACAGAAGCAGATAAATTTAATTGGTTACTTTTGAACTCTAATGTGAGAACAACGTATAACAAATTAATTGCGTAAAATGGATGAAGAAAAATTGATAAAAGACAACATACCTTACATTGAAGAAAACAATCAAAAGTATTTCAAGTGGGACGATGTAAAAAAGAAATACAAAGAAGTAAAAACTGACAAAAATAAAGGCATTGAAAGAAATGACGGTCTTTATGTTTTAGCAGTAAACATCAACAACTACACAAAGTTTGATAAAAGTATCAGTAAAGCTTTGAATTTTAAGAATAAGAAATAAGTTTTTGTGTTTTAAGAATAATAAATATGTTCTATATTTATTAAAAATTAACATTTTATATGAATACACAAAGCCCTGCACATTCTATTAAAGTACCTATATTTTCCTCTGAAATAATAACTTCAGAAAGAGGTTTGTTTGATGAAGCTTCTTATGATAGCATGTTAAAATTTGTAAAAGACAAAGTTGATTACTTTAATTTACATAAACCTCCTGTCAAGTCAAATAGAAGAAATAAAATAAAAGAAACACAAATTTCAGAAGTCGAATATTTTGATTATGAATTAGAAGGTGTCCCAACACTACTTTTAAAAATTACTGCTTATAATACAAATTTAATAGATGGGTACTTTGAAAATGAAGAAAAAATTATTTTAGAAAAAAATCATAAACTTGGTAGTGTAAATAACTTTGTACTAATCTATCCTATGATAAAGGGAGACACTACAGATACATTTCAATATCAATGGAAGTTCTTTGTGTATGATGACCCGACTAAAGATACTTTTGAAATCATATCCATTATAAAAATGGTATGTAAACAAATATTAAAAATTCAAATACGTAATCTAAAATTAGAAAATGTATTAAAAGAAATTAGAGAGACTCATTTAATTGAGAGTTTGGAACTTTCCTTAATGTCTAATTCAGATGACACGGATGACGACAGTGATTTTAAAGAGTATGTTATCAAATCTGAAATAAAAAAGACTAAAAAAGTGAAGTATGAAAATATCCCAACTGACAAGTTTGAAGAGCTTCTAAATATAAGAGAAGGTTTTAAGAGAAGAGTTTTAAAAGTAATAGGAATTAATAAAGAAATTAAAATAACTCAAGAGAGGAAAGACGATTTACAACGCATTTCAGATACAATAGAAGAAATATTAAATAGTAATTTAACCTTTTTAGAATCTGATATAGATAATATTTTTGAGAACGAATTTATTGTAAAGAATCTTAATATAGTTATAACTGATTTCATAAAACAATAATAATAAATGAATTTTTATGATATATTATCAGATATTGCAAATTTTAGCTTAGTGATTTTTGGGTTTTGTTTAGCATTGTACACATTAATTTATTCTTTTATTGTCACTAAAAAAGATGCTTTAAAAGAGATAGCTAACTCTATAAAAGAGGGCAATCCAATTGTTCTTCATTCACAAAAACAGAAAAATCATAAAAACTATATAACTAATATGAAAATATTCAATAAAAGGATAATAGTTTGTTTGTGGGCATCCCTTCTTGTTTATATAATGAGCATTATAGTAAAATATTTCAACTTGTATGATTATCATTTGACTATCTTTTCCATTCAAATATGCAACTATCTATTTTATTTGACTTTATTATTTATGATTATATTGTTCTTAATTATGATTTTACTAACAATTAAAACTATTAAACAATATAAGACTGATACAAAATTATAAACAAAAACCTCCAAAAAGGAGGTTTAATGTAAAATAGTATATAATTACCAATTATTAAAAATAATAAGAATCTGAATTAAATTCAGATTGAAAAAGTTTAGACTATAATCAAAATTGAAGAACATAAAAAAAGCAACTCAATTGAGTTGCTTTTTTACTATTTAACAGGAATATTTTTAAGAATTTCCAACACAAAGTTCCAGTATTTTTGAACCGATGAAATAGAGACACGCTCTTCGGGTGAATGAGCTCCGCGAATAGTTGGTCCAAACGAAATCATTTCCATATCAGGATAATTAGTTCCTAAAATACCACATTCCAATCCGGCGTGGCAAGCAACTACATTCGCTTTTTGTCCGTTTTGTTTTTCGTATAATTCATCCAACACTTTTAATATAGATGAATTAGGGTTTGGTGTCCAACCTGGATATGATCCCGAGAAATCAACCTCACATCCCATTAACTCAAATGCAGAGCGTAAGCTGTTTGCTAAATCAAACTTTGATGTTTCAACCGAAGATCTTGTTAAACACTGTACCTGTAATTTACCGTTACCTACTGTTACTTTTGCAATGTTGTTTGATGTTTCAACCAAATCATCAAAATCTGCACTCATTCTGTAAACACCGTTATGAGCTGTGTACAATGCGCGAACCAAATAGTATTGCGCCATTGGTGGCATTACTTTTTCTGGTAATGTTTCCTGCTTTTCAAAAATGATCTCTAAATTAGGTTCGGTAGTTGCAAATTCTGCTTTAATATCGTTTACAACAGGCAACATATCAAACACAAAAGATTCATCGTACATTTTTGCAATGATCACGTTTGCAACACTTTCTCGAGGAATAGCGTTTCTCAAACTTCCACCGTTAATGGTAGAAATTTGTAAACCAAAACTGTCAAAACCATTAAAAAGCAAACGGTTCATAATTTTATTGGCATTACCCAAACCTTTGTGGATATCCATACCGGAATGCCCGCCTTTTAAACCTTTAACGGTTATGGTGTAGGCAACAGATCCGTCCGGAGTATCTTCGTCATCGTACTCTGCAGTTGCGGTAACATCTACACCACCGGCACAGCCAATATCAATTTCATCGTCTTCTTCTGTATCTAAATTCAACAATATATCGCCAGTTAATAATCCGCCTTTTAAGCCCATTGCGCCTGTCATTCCGGTTTCTTCATCAATGGTAAACAAAGCTTCAATTGCCGGATGTTCGATTTCTTTCGATGCCAGAACTGCCATAATTGTTGCTACGCCAATGCCGTTATCGGCACCCAAAGTAGTTCCTTTTGCTCGAACCCAGTCTTCATCAATATACATATCGATTCCCTGTGTATCAAAATCGAAAGCGGTATCGTTGTTTTTTTGGTGCACCATATCTAAATGCGACTGCATTACGATTGTTTTGTGGTTTTCCATACCAGCTGTTGCAGGTTTTTTAACAATTACGTTGCCTACTTCATCAACAATGGTTTCCAATCCTAAATTTTCACCGAATTGCTTCATGAAAGCAATTACACGCTCTTCTTTTTTCGACGGACGCGGAACGGCGTTTAAATCTGCAAAATGATTCCACAACGGAAGTGGTTCTAAATTGCGAATATCTTGACTCATATCTTTTAAATTTTAACCAAAGTTACTTATTATTACATAAAAAAGCCACTTTAAACTAGGTTTAAAATGGCTGTCATACAAAATAAAAACAATAACTATCTATTAGAGTTATGCAACAATATACTTGTCAAATAACTTCTGTGCTTTCTTCTTTGTAACTTCTTTTTTGTATTTTTTCTCTGAATTGATATAAAATACAGGTGCGCTTTTACACATTCCCTGACATTTCATTTTTTCTAACGAAACATTTTTGTTTAAACCTGTTTCTTTCAGTAATTCTTTTAAGCAAGATTTTGCCTCTTCATTATATCTGCAACACTTTTTTCCGTCGCAAAAATAAATTACTTCATCAAAAGATTTACATTTACTCATTATCATTATCTTTAACGAGTACAAATATAAATAATTATTTTTATTTATTCTAAATAAAACATCTAAATGAAAAAAAAATATTTCTTTTTAATTGCTTTATTTCTTTTTGTAATAACCAGCTATTTTATTAGCCCGCAATTTCCTTTATTTATCACCGAATTTTACAACCAAAAACTTTACAGCGGATTAGATACCATGTTGCATTTAGTTACAAACATATTTCCGTTTTCAATTGGCGATGTAGTTTATGCTATGGTTGTTTGCTATGTTTTATATAAGATTATTATATTGATGAAAAAGAAGATGTTTAAGAAACTGGGCTGGTTTCTTACTGGATCTTTCCTATTGTTTTTCAGCTGTTTTCAACTGTTTTGGGGATTGAACAATTACAAGTTTTCTGTAGCACATCAATTACAGTTAGAAAGAAATTATACGCAAGCCGAATTAGATTCCGTTACAAACCAATTAACAACAATTGTAAACAATCAACATCTATTAATTACAAAAGATTCTTTAAAAGCAGTCACTATTGAAAAAGATTTAAAATTATTTAATGAAACAGCAAAACTAAATTATACCAAATTACCTAATCATCTTACAGAAATCCTTACAAATAACGAAATCAGCAATGTAAAACCGTCGTTTTATTCTTACATACAATCTTACACAGGGTTTAGTGGGTATTTTAACCCATTAACACATGAAAGCCAAGTAAATATTGAAATTCCAACAATTGGAATGTCCGTTACCGTTGCCCATGAAATGGCACACCAACTTGGTATTGCCAGTGAAGCAGAAGCTAATTTTTACGGATATATGGTAATGCTGCAAAGTACCGATTTGAAATTTAAATATGCAGCAAATTTGTATGCTTTAAAATATTGTTTGAAGGAGTATAGAAGAGAAAACGAAGAAACCTATCAATTACTTTTTAACCGTTTAAACATTGGTGTTCAGCAGAATATCATTGACAGTGAACTGTTTTGGCAAAGTAAAAGAAATGTTTCTTCGTATTTTTTTAAGAATCTTTACGGTGGCTTTTTAAAAATAAACAACCAAAAAGACGGTATAAGATCGTATAATAAATTTGTTGATCTATTGATTAACTACAACAAAAAATATACGCAAATTTAATCTTGATTTTGTTTAATGTCTCTGTTTTTACGGTACGGACGAATAATTACACGAGATTCACGATCAAAAACAAAATAATTGTACACCCAACTCCAGAAAACCAAAGTTTTGTTCTTAAAACCAATTAACGAAAACAGGTGTACAAACATCCACACAAACCAGGCAAAAACTCCGTTAAAATGAAATTTCGGTAAATCTACAACAGCTTTGTTTCTACCAATTGTTGCCATGGAACCCTTATCGTTGTATATGAATTTCTTTAAAGATTGTTTCTTTTCTAATCGTTCTAAGTTTTCAGCTAACAAGTTTCCTTGCTGAATGGCAGGTTGCGCCATCATAGGATGTCCATACTGGTATTTTTCACCATACATTGCAGCAACATCTCCCAAAGCAAAGACATCGGTAAAACCTTCCACCTGATTGAATTCGTTCACACGAATACGAGACGCACGATCTAAAGTTTGAGGCATTCCTTCAATCGGAGCACCTTTCACACCTGCAGACCAGATTACTGCATGTGTATCAAACGGCATTCCGTCTTTAGTTTCTATTCTTTTACCATCGTAATTAGTAACAATGGTTTTTAAATGAATTTTTACGCCTAATTCTTTTAAAAATTTTTCGGCAGCTTTAGATGATTTTTTAGACATAGCATCTAAAATCTTATCAGATCCCTGTACTAGGTTAATTTCCATCATAGATATATCTAAATCAGGGTAATCTTTAGGAAAAACCGCTTTTTTCATTTCTGCCAATGCTCCGGCTAATTCCACACCGGTTGGTCCTGCGCCTACAATTACAAAATTCATTAATGCTTTGCGTTCGTTCATGTCGTTCGTTTGCAAGGCTAATTCAAAATTTTCTAATAATAGGGTTCGTACGTTTAATGCTTCGGGTATGGTTTTCATTACCATACTGTTTTTTTCAATTTCTTTATTGCCGAAATAGTTGTTGGTTGAACCGGTTGCAATTACCAAATAATCATAATAAATAGTTCCGATATCTGTGATTACTTTTTTGTTGTCGGTATCTATCTTTTCTACCAAAGTCATTCTAAAAAAAGCTTCTTTATGCTCTTTGATTATTTTCCGCATAGGATAAGCAATAGAACCCGATTCTAATCCGCCAGTTGCAACCTGATACATTAACGGCTGAAAATTATGATAGTTATGCTTATCAAGCAAAACTACCTGAAATTCTTTGTTTTTTAATTTTTGTGCTAATGCAACACCTGCAAATCCACCACCTATGATAACGACTCTAGGATTACTAGAATCTGGAATATTCATCATATTTCTTATTATTTAGTATTATGCAAAATTACAAAGTAAAAAACAATAAATACAGTATTATTTTGTTTTTGAACGCTTAACTGGTAATTGTAAAATATATTGTTATTTTGCAAAAAATTATCAATGCATAATATTTTGTTTGGATTTATTTTTATTTGCTTTACCAATTGGTTTTTCTATTATTGTGTATTTGGTTAATACGGAGTATTAAAATTTACCTTTCGATTATAATTCTACTGTTTTATACGGTGCTTTAATAATATCTTGTGCTTTTATTTCCATTTCAGGTACCATTATAATTTTTATAGCAGAACTAACCATCTCTTAAAAGATTTAATTTTAGAAAATAATTTTATAGATTTTAATAAAAATATGTATATTTGCCATTCAAAAATAAAGAAATGATTTTATCTAATTTAAAAAAGGGAAAGAAACACAACTTGCGTAAAAATTCGTGAGTCATTTTCCTTTGGGTAAAACCAAATATATCAGGAGCTTGTCATCACGACAAGCTTTTTTTTGTTTATAATTTAACAATTTATATCTATTTATGAAAGTATTGAAATTTGGAGGAACTTCAGTGGGAAGTCCGCAGAGAATTGAACAATTATTACCTATCATTAAATCTCAGACATCAGATAAACACTTGGTGGTTTTATCTGCTGTTTCAGGAACTACCAACGACCTAGTTAAGATTGCTGAGCTATATGCTAATAAAAATTCTGCTCGAAAACAGATTGATTCACTTTACGATAAATACAAAATATTTGTCAATGAATTATTTAAAACAGATGAAGGCATATCAGAAGCGTTGGCTTTTATTGATAAAATATTCGAACTGCTTTACGAATTCGGGTATACCAATTTTACTGCCACAGAAGAACGTATCATTCTGGCACAGGGCGAAATTATTTCTACTACATTGTTTCATCTTCGGTTAAAAGAAAAAAAAGTTTCTTCGGTATTGCTACCTGCATTGGATTTTATGCTTATTGATGAAGAAAACGAGCCGAATATAGAATACATCAGCACGAGAGCAGCTGCTGAAATGGCTAATTTCCCGAATGAAAACCTTTATATTACTCAAGGCTTTATATGTAGAAATTCACAAGGCGAAATTGATAATCTGCGAAGAGGAGGATCTGATTATACGGCTTCACTGCTAGGAGCAGCCCTAAAAGCGGAAGAAATACAAATCTGGACAGACATAGATGGTTTTCACAATAACGATCCCCGATATGTACCCAATACAAAACCAATAGCACATTTAAGTTTTGACGAAGCTGCAGAGCTGTCATACTTTGGTGCAAAAATTCTTCATCCGCAAAGCGTTTTTCCGGCAAGAAAATACAATGTCCCCGTACGATTATTAGATACCATGAACCTTAGTGCAACCGGTACATTAATTTCTAAAGAAACAACAAACCAAAACCAGATTGTTGCAATTGCTGCCAAAGACGGCATTACAGCCATAAGAATACAGTCAACCCGAATGTTAATGGCTTACGGATTTTTAAGAAAGGTTTTTGAAGTGTTTGAACGCTACAAAACACCTATTGATATGATTACGACTTCTGAAGTTGCCGTTTCACTGACAATTGACCAAACAGAGCATCTTTTTAAAATTATAAGAGATTTAGAGTTGTTCGGAGAAGTTGAAACAGATAACGAACAGTCTATAATTTGTATTGTAGGCGATTTTAGAAAAAATAATCACGGCCATGCAACTATTGTTTCAGAAGCAGTAAAGCATGTACCCATACGCATGATTTCTTACGGTGGGAGCGAAAACAATATTTCACTGCTAGTACCTACATCATATAAAATAGAAACATTGAGATCATTGCATAACAGATTGTTTTAAAAAAATTTAACTAACTATCAAGAACTATATACCAAAAGATGTTTAACTTATTGTATGTAGATATGCCGTCACTTCGAGTAGCACAACGCAGTGAAACGTATCGAGAAGTTGTTTATTAATAAGTTCTCGACAGGCTCAAACTGACGAAGATCTGATACATTCTCTTTGGTACAAGCTTTCCGATAATCATTAAAATTTAAATCAATTATCTGAAAAAGAAGATTCTATATTTTACAATCGCTTTTTTGTTAAATCCAGACTCTTCTGTAAAACAGTAAAATTATTCATGTGAAAATCCGGATATTTCCTGTCATAAGACAATGAAAACATATCCGCTGATATATTAAATTAGCATTAACATAACAGTAGTTTATTTACATTGATATATTATGAATAAAATAATCCCTAACCTATGGTTCGATGGCAATGCGGCAGAAGCAGCAGCCTACTATCTTTCGATTTTTAAGGACGGAAAAATCATAAATACCACTTATTATCCAACATCAGAAACTGAAGGACTTGCAGATTTTCAACAAGAATTTTCAGGTAAAGTACTCACTGTGGAATTCGAAATTTCAGGTATGCGTTTCATTGGCATTAATGCCGGTCCTCTATTCAAATTCAACGAATCGGTTTCCTTTATGATACCTTGCAAAGACCAACAAGAAATTGACTATTATTGGAACGCACTAACAACAAATGGTGGTGAAGAAAGCGTATGCGGATGGCTAAAAGACAAATATGGTTTAAGCTGGCAGGTTTGTCCTGAAAACTGGGAAGAATTAAGTAAAAAACCTGGCGCATTTAAAAAAATGATGAGTATGAAGAAACTTATCATTGCTGATTTTTAAAAAAGTTTTTTTTGTTATAAACATTAAATTGTGATAAAGCTAAAAAATATAATCCGCCTATTTAATGTTGTAGTAAAACAAGTTACAGTTAATAAACAAAGCCATTAAATATTTTAATGGCTTTGTTTAATGCTTTGTTTAATGCTTTATTTAATTATCCGAATTTCGAACATTTTATCCCAGTTTTTTCCGGTTACAAAAAATGTTCCCGTTTTTTTATTGTAGGCAATTCCGTTTAAAACATCTAAATCAGGGTGTTTGGTAACTTTGTTTTTTAATTCAGTCAAGTCAACCACACCGCTAACAGTTCCATCAATCGGGTTAAAGATGCCTATAGCATCCTGTCTGTAAAAGTTTGCATAAATTTCACCGTTAACCCATTCTAATTCATTAACAGAGGGCACTGTACCACGATTAGTTGAAATAACAAAATAATCAATCATGCTAAAATCAGTTGGGTTTACCTTGTACACACGGTCGCTTCCATCTGTCATGTATAAATTTGTTCCATCGTTAGTTAACCCCCAACCTTGCATTTTTTTAAAGTATGGAAATGTTTGCTCTTTCTGTAAAGTTTCTAAATTATAAACATATGCTTCGTTATTTAGATATGTTAGCTGATATATTTTATTGTTTAGTACGGTTGCACCTTCACCAAAAATTGTATCATCAAGCTCATTTATTTTAACTACTGCTCCTGTTTTTGGGTTTACTTTGCGAATACTTGATTTACCTTTGGTGCCTGTACCCACGCCTTCACCATTTCCTGTGCTTTCAATTAGCAAATCGCCATAAAACTCTAACCCTTGTGTATAGGCTTTAATGTCGTGCGGATATATATTTACAATTGTATATGAATAAAATGCCGGTTGAACGCCAGAAAAAACATTAATATTAACAGTAGCTTCGTTTGCTTTTCCGCTACTGTGCGCAACAGCCTTAATATTTTGCACACCGTATTTTACACTAGATAAATTGTATGTAAGAGCTGTATTTTCTTTAACAGATCCAATTTTTTTATCATTTATAAAATACTGAACCGAATCAATTGCACTATTTGCTCCGCTTTTTAACTGCAAAACAATATCTTCATTTAGGGTATATGTTTGTTTTAGTTTGGTAGAATCGATGGTTAATAAATTATTTTCAATTTTTTTATCGTCTTTACAAGCAATCAACAACAACGATAACGTAAAGAAAGTTAAGTATTTATACTTTTTCATGATTTATTTAATTAGTTATACAATTATACAACCCTTTTTTTATTTGGCAAAAGCCTTGGTAAAATATAATTTGTTTGTATATTTGCAACGGCAAGTCCTACACGACCAGCTCCTACAGACTCCTCCAGGGTGGGAACACAGCAAAGGTATGTGGTTGTAGCGGTGCGATGTAGGTCGCTTGCCTTTTTTTATTAACTTTCTTTGGTTGATATCATAATGAAACATCTTTAATAATTCGCTTTTCTTTAAATTGCATTCCAACTGTTGCATCAACTTTTGTCTTTTTATATTTAACTTTCATTAAATTATATTTGTAATTATTTTATTAAAATTTCAACTATGAAAAAAATCAGTATGTAATGTTGCAGGAAAACTTACAGGAGAATATGAGTTTAAAATAGGGTGAAATTTCATTAAAATCAAGAAAGAACAGTATATGAAAGAACTAAATTGGAGTGTTTGTGAAGAGTGTTTTGGACACGGAAAAAAAAATCGAAAAATAAGCAAAAAAACAAAACTACGTTTTCAAACATTATACGATAGCTATTTAAAAAAACCTTCAGAAAACATAAAACCCATTGCTCCTATTCCTTCTTTATATTCTTGTACTTTCTGTAATGGTGCAGGTATCGTTGCATCTTCTACTTCTACAAAACCTGATTATAAACAATTTCCACATATTGCCATTATAGGTTTGGGAATTGGGGGAATTGCACTTGCTGTAGCTTGTATGCACCGAGGTATACCGTTTTCTATTTTTGAACGAGACCAAGGATTTGATACGCGTTCGCAGGGCTATGGGCTAACATTGCAACAAGCCAGCAAAGCTTTAAAGGCATTAGGGATTAATAAATTAGCAGATGGAGTTGTTTCTACACTTCATCTTGTACATAATCACAAAGGGACTATTTTGGGTAGTTGGGGTTTTAGAAAATGGGGTTCTGCTATTAATGATAAAAAAAAACATTCAAATATTCATATAGCAAGGCAGTCTTTAAGGTTGGTATTACTTAACCAAATAGATTTTAAAAATACCGTGTATTGGAATTATCAACTGATAAATTTTACATGTAACGACTCTGACAAGCAAACTTTAAATTTTTTAGTAGATGGTAAAATAAAACAAGTAAGGACCGATCTTATCGTTGGTGCAGACGGTATAAGAAGTACCGTTCGCCAACAACTATTCAAAGAAAAACCTACGCCTTTACGCTATTTAGGTTGTATTGTTATACTTGGAATTTGTGCTTTAAAAAACCTAAATGCTTTAAATTCACCTTTGTTAGATGCTGCAACAGTTTTTCAAACAGCTAATGGAAATGAGCGATTGTACGTAATGCCTTATACTAAAGATAAAATCATGTGGCAGTTCAGTTTTCCTATTTCCGAAGAAGAGGCAAAAGAACTTAACAATAAGGGTGCTAAATCATTGAAGGAAGAAACTATTCGCCGTATTACCTGGCACCAACCATTGCCACAGATAATTCAAGAAACCGAAGAATCTTTAATTACCGGATACCCAGTTTATGACCGTGCCGTCTTAACTACCGAATTAAAAGATGCCAACCAGGCAGTTACACTCATTGGTGATGCTGCACATCCTATGAGTCCGTTTAAAGGTCAGGGTGCTAATCAGGCACTTCTAGATGCATTGGAATTGGCACGCAGTATTTACACGAAATATAAATTTAACGGTTGGAAAGAAGGTGCTTTACGAACAGATGTACTGAATGGTTTTGAAACTGAAATGTTGCAAAGAAGTACTGTAAAAGTGAAAGAATCAGCAGCAGCAGCACAATTTTTACATTCTACCGATGTATTAAAAGTTATGAATCAACCCCGTAAAAAAATAAATTCATAAGCACAACATTTCTTAAATTTTAAAAAGATATTCTGAATTTAAAAAACCATGTGCTTTTTAATCTATAAATTTAATTTGATGATGAATTTATGGAGTGATCTTATTTTAAAACAGAAATATTCTCTTTTCAATTTCCTTTTCTTCAATATACACTAAACCTAATTTAATCTTACTAAATTAAAAAAGGCATACAATTAATTGTATGCCTTCGTATTTTAAAAACAGTTTGTTGTTATTTTCTTTTAACATTTACCGCCATAAGACCTTTTTGTCCGCGTTCGATATCAAACGTTACTTCGTCGTTTTCACGTACGTCATCCAACAATCCTGAATTGTGAACAAATACATCTTCGTTACCATTTGTTTGTGAAATAAAACCAAAACCTTTAGTTTCATTGAAAAATTTAACTGTGCCTTCTTGCATCTCGTTGTTTATTTAAATTAATTATTCTGTTACTTTTTAATATCAATTGCCCGAAAACCTTTCGGAGTCATTTCTTTTTTGTAGCTTACCTTATTATGTTTTTCAACAGTTTGAGTTGTCTGACCCACATGAAAAAATACATTTTCGCCAGTTTTGTCTTCCGTGATAAATCCAAAGCCTTTTTCGCTTAAATAGGTAACTATTCCGGTAAAATCCGCATTCGGATCCACTGCCGATTCCTGTGCTCTTTTGGCTTTTGCCAAATCTGCATCTCTGTTTTGAAGATGCGGAGGAACCGATGTAAAATGACCGTTAACATCAACATAAACAATCATGTCGTCAAGGGTTTTACCTTTGTTGTTGTTATCTTTTCGGTCTTCCCTTCTTAGCTGTTTATCCTGTAATCTTTTTGTTTTTTTCTTGTTATTTTCCTTTTTTGTAAAAGAATCTGCCATAATTTATATTTTAAATTAATAAACCAGCTTTACTGTACTGCAACCGACATATTAAAGCCTATAAGTTTCTGTATATTATTCAATTCCTTTTTCTCTTCGCGGTCGCAAAAGGAAACTGCGGTTCCTTCATAACCTGCACGCCCCGTTCTACCTATTCTGTGAACATACGTTTCAGGTACGTTGGGCAGTTCGTAATTAACCACATGCGGCAGTTCGTCAATATCAATACCCCTTGCAGCAATATCGGTAGCAATTAGAACCCGTATTTTTGAATTTTTAAAATCGTCCAATGCCCTTTGTCTGGCATTTTGTGATTTGTTACCGTGTATTGCAGCAGCGTGAATGCCGGATTTCAGCAGGTTTTTCACCAACTTGTCTGCACCGTGTTTTGTTCTTGCAAAAACCAGCGAACGGTTAATGGTTTGATCGTCCAGAATATGAATTAACAGATCGAACTTTTCATTCTTTTCCACAAAATACACCGACTGTTTTACCGTTTCTGCGGTGGATGATACAGGAGTAACGTTTATTTCTTTTGGTTTGTTAAGTATTGAATGGGCAAACTTTCTGATTTCCTGTGGCATGGTAGCCGAGAAGAACAATGTTTGTCTTTTTGCAGGAACTTTTGCAAGTATTTTTTTAACATCGTTTATAAACCCCATATCCAGCATACGGTCAGCCTCGTCAAGCACCAGTATTTCAATCTGTGATAATTTAATACAGCCTTGCGCTACAAGATCCAAAAGACGTCCCGGAGTTGCAATAAGTATATCTACACCCCTATTCAATGCAGCTACCTGTTTTCCCTGCGGTACACCACCAAAAATTGCAAGGTGCCTTAAATTCAGAAACATTCCGTATGTTTTAAAATTTTCGCTGATCTGTACCGCCAGTTCTCTGGTCGGTGTTAATATTAACGTACGGATGGCTTTTGCTGCGTCTTTGTTTTTGTCCAACAACTGCAAAACAGGTATGGCAAATGATGCCGTTTTTCCTGTCCCTGTTTGCGCACAGCCAATTACATCGTTTCCGTTAAGGATATGCGGTATGGTCTGGTACTGTATTTCGGTCGCCTTTGTATATCCGGCTTCTGTGACTGCCTTCATGATAGGCGGTATGATGTTCAATTCTTTAAAATTCATAATCGTATGTACCGGAATACCGATATTTATTTTGATTTTTCAACGGCTTTATACCGTTAAAAATCGGGTTGCTTTAAAAAGCAGGTTCTTTCTACAACAGCAAACAGCAGTTTACCATTAAGCGCATACTTTTTCTGAAGTCACTACTCTAATGACTATGTGTTAATTTACAAACCGTGGAAATGGCAACATTTTTAATGTTCCTATTTTTCTAAATTGTTTCAACATATTTGAGGAAACTATAGATTTGTAATGATTTTACTGATATTATTTACCTAAATGGGAAAATTATAAATCTTGTCTGTGCTTTACTAAAGCTACATTTCAGATTTGCCAATGAAATCTTTTTAAAAATAAAAGTGGCAACTGAGGTGAGTCAAGACTGAGAGAGAAAAATTGATGGTTAAACTTTTTCAGAAGAGGCAGATACAAAAGCCTGTTAATAAATTCTCTACAAATATATGAAAATATTTTAATATCCAAGGTTTTATTTATAAAAAAGTAATTATTTTTTATAATTTAATAATATGGTATTCATGAATCTGTGATTTCGCTCCCGTTGGTCGTATTTAATTTTTGCCTTTTCCGCAAAATGCTTACACTCTTTTTACAGCTAATGGTGCTTAAATCCTCCTAAAATATTTACTTTGCTCTTTTTTATTCAAAATTTTAATATTCTGTATTCAGTTGCCATTAATAGATCTCTTTAGTTTTCCAATTTCTATTATCTGTAATAGACCCCAAAAGTCTTTTTTTGCGACGACCTTTTAACTGGTCAACATTCACTTTTGAAGCTACTTGATCGAAACGATACTTTATACCCCGATCTGCTTGCACTTCATGCAGTGGTTCGACACTCAATGAAAAGATTCTACCGGTGGTTTATAGTCCTTTTTTATTTAAATACTCATCAAATAAACCCAAAGCTTAAATGGAGTTTCAGCGAAGGTTTCAAAAAAAAAACGTATATTCGTATAATGCCAGAAACAACAAAACATATCAGCACTTTCAAGCACCTGTTTTTTATATGCTTTGTTTTGTTCGCATTAAGTTCGTGTGCGGTAAAAGATAGTATCTTTGGTCTGGTGCAGGCTGAATATGCAAAACCCGCAAACAAATCACAAACTACCGCGCGCAGCTGCAGCTTTTCTCAGATTACAAACCAGCAAATTTCGACTGTTAAACAAGCCAAAATCAGAAAGCAGACAGAACCTCTCCGATTTTCGATAACTTATTGTTTTGCAGGAATTCCAGAAAAAATACAGGGTTATTATTCCAAAAACTTTTCGGGTAACAGTCCGCCAAAATATATTTTATACAAACGTTTAAAATTAGATACCGTGTAATTTTTCCCTAGCACACATCATTTTTACGTTTAATTAAATATATATTCCATGAAACATTCTATGGGCCGTACGGCTTACCATACAGCCGGACTTTTTACACTGTCGATACGCTGGGTTATCGGCTGGACCTATTTTTCCGCCTTTTGGAGGCGCCTTGTTTTAGACAACAAACTAATTCCTGAAGAAGCCGGTTATATCGGTGAAAAATTCAACCACTTCCTTCCCAACGCCCTGGGTATAAAACCCATCATCGAGTATCTAGTATCAAACCCAGAAGCCCTACAGGTTTCCATGGTGGTGTTTACGATTGTAGAAGCCGTTGTAGGCTTGTTCATTATTCTGGGACTTTTTACCCGGCTTATGAGTATCGGAGTTTTCTTTTTGGCCATGGGTATCTTACTGGGCTCGGGATGGCTGGGTACCACCTGTTTAGACGAGTGGCAGATAGGTATATTGGGTATTGCAGGCGGTTTCACCCTGTTTCTTTCGGGCAGCAGTGCCTATTCGGCAGACCACTACCTGATAAAGAAGCGTTATGCATTTACCACTAAAAAATGGTTTTCATTTTTAGGATCGGGTATCCTTCCAATAAAAAACTTGTCTATCAAGGTACTTGGGTTTTCGCTCTTTATTTTCGGAACCGCCCTGTTTACCAACCAGTATTTTCATGGCGGGGTGTTTGGAACCCTTCACAATAAATCGGTAAAACCAAAAGTAGAAATTACCAACATCACTTATAACGACTCCCTGCTTTCCTTTCAACTATTCCGGGTAGAAGGTGCCGATGTTTACGGATCATTCCTAATAGGGATCGAGATTTTAGACGAAACCGGTAAGGTGGTTAAATCACTTGACCAAAAGGACCTGGCACAATTTCCAAAAGCCAACATACATAACCATTACGTAGCGAAAATAAAACCCGGGATACACAGCCTTATTCTTCCACTTGGCGCCAAAGCCGATCTTACGATAAGTTTGAACGACATACAGTTAAAAGAAAACTATTCATTAAAACTGACGGATATCAGCGGAATTGAATGGGTTGCCCAAATTAAACAATATCAATAACAAACAAAAGCTGTCGGTTTATTCCGACGGCTTTTGTTATCAGAAGCAAAGTACTTTTATTGCGACAATCTTTTAACGGTCAATTTTCTGTTTGCAGGTGTGTAGCACAGTTTTGACGCTCGTTAAAAGTCCGGAACCGCTTTTATTGCGTGTTTCTATATAGTTTGGGTTCTCATTAAAATTCCAAAACAGCAATAAATTGAAAAGAAAAAGACTGTTTCTTTAATCAGCAGTCTTAGTTGGTAGATTACCATAGGAATTTTCCTCATCGGCCATAAACAGCCAAATATTAATTAAGGTAATGTCATAGATAAAGGTAGAGAAATAAATTCTAAAATATTTTGTTAATAATTTTTAACTACTTATATTTGTATTAGTTAAAAATTTCTACTATGAATATTCCACAGCTTTACAAACAATTTCCTACACAACAAGACTGTATAAAACATCTTGAAGAAGTTAGATGGTCAGGTAATCCTAAATGCCCTTATTGCAATTCTGCTAATCAATCCCCATTGCCTAAAGAAAATAGATACCATTGCAATACCTGCAATACTTCTTTTAGCGTAACTGTTGGTACTATATTCCATAAAACAAAAATAGATCTTCAAAAATGGTTCTTGGCTGTATCTCTAGTCTTAAATGCTAAAAAAGGATACAGCGCAAGACAATTAGGACGTGATATAAATGTAACAAAAGACACTGCATGGAGGGTATTTATGCAAATAAGAAAAGCTTTAGTTGAACAAAAAGAACTAATGGAGGGTATTATAGAAGCAGACGAAACTTATGTGGGCGGAAAGAACAAAAACCGACATAATAATAAGAAAACTAAAGGTGGTCAAGGAAGAGGAGGAGAAGATAAAACCCCTGTTATTGGTTTGCTTCAAAGGGATGGTAAAGTAGTGGCTAAAAAAGCAAAAGAAGTTTCAGGGAAAACTTTAAAAACATTCATAAAAGATAATGTTAAAGAAGGCTCTGTACTGAACACTGATGAATGGAGAGGATACAACGGTCTATCTGAAAAATTAATCATTTAGTTGTTTCACATGGCAAGGGAGAATATGTTTCTGGTAACACACACAAACACATTAGAGGGCTTTTGGTCTTTATTCAAAAGAGGTATTGTAGGACAATATCATCAAATAAGCAGAAAACACTTAAACAGATATGTAGATGAATTTTGTTTTAGATACAACAATAGAAAAGAAGATAGTACTGTTATTTTTAACCTAGTAATAACCAAATCATTAAATTTAAGATAATATGGAAGACAAACTAATAGAAGCTAAATTTGGATCGGCAGATAATCCTTTGAAAATAGGAGAAATTGAAATACCATGTTATGTATTGGAAGATGGTAAAAGAGTAATTGTGCAGAGGGGGCTTTTTAAAGCTTTAGGAATAAATTATGGTGGTACTACAAATAAAAACCTAAAAGAATTTGGGGGTGCTGCAAGACTAGTCGCTTTTATGGATAATAATTCAATATTCGACATAAAAAATGCCCATGAACTCAATGAAATCAAGGTGCTGCTTAAATCTCCGATTAAGTTTGAACTTAATAGAAAAATTCATTTTGGATATGAAGCTACATTGCTACAAGAAATAACAAAAAACATATCTAAAGCATATCTAAAAGGAACATTACCCGAAAGAAATAATGAGATAGGCAAAAATGCAGAAATTTTATATGATGCGTTTGCAAAAGTAGGTATAATAGCTCTAGTTGATGAAGCTACTGGGTACCAAGATATAAGAGAGAAAGATTCTCTTCAAAAATTCTTGCAAAAATTCCTAGATGAAGAAAGAGGAAAATGGGTAAAAACATTCCCAGATGAGTTCTTTGAATCTATATTTAAAATGAGAGGATTAAACTGGAGCCTTGCTAACAAAGGTAAAAAACCTCAATATATAGGTCACTATATAAATAACTATGTTTATTCAAGATTAGCCCCACAAGTACTAAATGAATTAAGAAAATTAAACCCTAAAAAAGAAGACGGTAAAAGGAGAGGAAAGCATACGCAATGGATAGACATAGATTTTGGTCATCCTAAATTAAAAGAACATTTGAGTATTCTTACCGCATTCGCCAAAGCTACTGGTTACAATTGGAATAACTGGAATAGAATGGTTGAAAGAGCATTACCTAAATTCGAAGATGATGGAAGTCAATCTCAAGAAATACCATTTGAAGAATTAGATTAAACAAAAGTAAATATTACTATATTTGCTACTGAAAAATATTAGTGCTAAAGCATTATTGCTGTCACAGAATTACGACCTCTAAAGACAAAGCTAATGATGTTATAAGTACGCCCTTTGGGGCGTGGCTGTATCATTGTCTTTGTGGGTCGTCGTAAACCTTGTGATAGCGTGATACTTGTCACGCCTTTTTTTTATTACTAATCATTAAATTACGACAGAATGAAAACTAAAATTACATTACTAGGGGTTTCGCTTATTATGGTATCATGTGTTCCTTCAAAGCAGTATCCAGAAAAAATTAAAAACAGCTTTAATGACGTTGAGTTAAACAACAAAAAATAGCTGAAATTGGGGATAAAATAATAGAAAAAGGATATTCTGAATCATCTAGTGCCATAAAGATTATCAGTTTGCCTGAAAACTTTCAATCATTCGATAAAGTAAATATAAAAGAAGGTGATATATTGCCTTTAATATACACTTATTATAATGAAAACTACTATTCAGTTGGTGGAATAAAAGATATAGAAAATGGCATAAGTATTAATGTGAAAAATGGTGATAACTACATTGTATTTAAATCAGGCGGTAATACAGCAAAGAAATTAATAAAAGAAAAGATTGTTTATGAAGATACTTATATAGATGTAGAGTGTAAAAACAAAGACTGTTTTAAACATCAGTTTATTTTTAATGGAAAATCAAACAATACTTTAAAATTCACTTATAGAGAATTTGTTGATGATATGGCTAGGCCGGCATTTTTTCAAGACTTACAATATGATTTAAATGAAAGTAATATTATAGGGTTTAAAGGATTAAGAGTTGAAGTCATAAAAGCCAGTAATACAAATATAGAATATAAAATATTAAGTCCTTTTATGGAGGATTAAAATAAAATCCCTAATATTTTTAGGGATTTTTAATAAAATAACTCTACCTTTATCTATGACATTACCAAAATAAAAAACCACTCAAAGCTAAAGTTGAAGCAAAAAGGATTCTTCGAAATTTTTTATTTATTATCTGTATATTCATCAATATGTTCCACTAAGTAAATTAATTACCTTCAAGTATACTGCCATTTTTATATTTATACAATAATTGGCTGTTTTTTTTAGAAAAATTTAGCTGTTTTTCGGGTGTAACGTACTGACTAATAATAACATTATTTAAAATAGCTAATATTTTGTTAAAAACAAGAGTTTTAAACAAATTGGTTTATAAAGGCTTACTGGTGCTTTTTTTGTGCACTATATCAACAAATATCTAATAATTTATTATAAACGACTATCTGGAACGTCTTACCAAATTATATTTAGTACGACTTTGTATATAGATAAGACACCACTTCGAGTAGCATAACGCAGTGAAGCCTTTCGCAACTGTCACATCGAGCGAAGTCGAGATGTCAAGACAGACTCTTGAGAAGTTGTTAATTATAAGTTCTCGAACAGGCTCAGGTTCTCGACTCCGCTCGAACTGACGAGGATTTGATACCTTCTCTTTGGTACAAGCTTCCCGATAATCATTATATTTTTTAACGAACGAGATTTCTAAAGGTTTATTTAGCAACCGATTTTCGCCATTTACAAAGAAGGGTCTCATTATTTAAACATATTTTCATGAAAGGTTAATAAAGGGATTCGTTTGTGGTAAGATAATTTTTCAGCAATACTGCTTTCAAAAACACGTTGAAAAAGTGACTTATTTCTGGTAATACAGCTTAACATATCAATAGAATGCTCTTCGATGAAATCAAAAATGCCCTTTACTATATTGTCCTGATTCTTTTCGACAAAAAAAACAGGATCTTGTTTAAACTGTTCTTTCCAACGGACAATTTCTTCCTGCGTTTTAACCTCTTTTCCCTTATTCACATGAACACAGTAAATATCAGCATTAGCCGATTGAATATAAGGAATCATTTTTCGCAAAACCAAAGCATCTTCTTCATCATAAATAGTTGTGAACCCAACGGCATCAATTTCTTCAAATTTGCACAAGTGTGGGATACTCAATACCGGAATAGCTACGTTGTTTATAACGCCAACTGTTTTGGAACCCAGGATTTTATTTTCAAATCCAGAGTTCCCTGTTGTTCCCATTACGATCAAACTGACAGTTTCTTTTGAAATAAGATCAAGAATGCTTTGTACCAGTTCTCCTTCTTCCATAAAAAACCTCAAAGACACCTGACCTAAATCATTTTCTACAGCAAGCTGACGCATTTTATTTATTTGCCCTTCAAACAAGCCCGACGTATCCAACGGATTTTCTACCCCTACATTTTTAGAACTACTATTTGATGAATAAGAATGTAAAACAAATAGTTCGCCATCGTAATTTTTACAAATTTGCAATGCATAGATAAAAGCATTCTCTGCTGCTGCAGAATAGTCGGTAGGAAACAGTATTTTTATCATATCACTTGTATTTAAATAAGTTAATTAAAGTTACCAATTTTAATGATACATAGTGTAATAAGAATTCATTTATATTTTGAGGGCTTTCATTTTCATTACCCCCTGACTATCGCTACTGTTTGGTAAGATCTGCGGCTATAACTTTAGCCTGTATTTTGTTTGTAGCAGATCGAACGCTTATAAAAACTTATGATGCCGGATTTTATAATTTGAAACACTTGAATTTTAATACCCATACGTGGAAATGACGGAAACATTACCAACCTGATACAGTATATTGAATACAACAACTTCTCAGTTATTGAAAGTGAAGTAAACTCGGTCTTTGATTTACTTTACAAAGATTATGAGAACCAGCGAGCTAAAAACAGCAAAAGTTTCGGAATATCACAGTGAGAATCTAATGTACGAGCTGATTAAAGAAGTATTAAACGGAGATCGATTTTTAAAGTACGGTGTGCTGATGCATTTTCCAGTAAGAAATCTTATCAGGGATTTTTCAAAACAAAGCGGAAATAAAGTAACTTAAAATTTTGGTTAAAGCTTTTTTTTCATAAAATACAATACATCGGGCTGAAGCGTAAGCAACTATTAGAAATTTTGCCTATTATTATCTGAAAGAAACCAACACCGATCTTGCGGCATTTTATCACGACAGATTGCAATCAGGAGCTCAGATAACCGGAGCTTTAATAGGACTTGCAGAAATTAGCGCTGTTGAATACAGGAACAATGTGCTTACTTATACAGAACATCACGACCTGAAAATAAAAAAGAGTGCCTTTAATGAGCTTTGTATTTTAGATAAAAAATATGGACACTCCTTTTACAGGACTTAGAAACCAGATTATAAACTTTTTGTCGGATATTCCACGAGAGGAAATTCTGACTATGGCTCAGATTATTTACAGTACCGGATCCAACGAACTGAAACTATCGATGCTGAGGCTATACGGTAAAACAGGCGGATGGAAAGTACTTGCCGATTTAATGAGTTCAACTACAGACCAAAAAACTGAAATACGAGAACTCGCGAACGTATATTTGCAAAACTGGAAAACAAAAGCCATACTCTTTATACGAATCCTACAGAGGGCGAAAGAAAGATAATGTGTAAAGTTTTTGCAAAAGTTACTGCACAGCATGAACAAATGAAGTACTTTAACAATAATCCGGTTCATGGGTTGGACTTTTATTTTAAAATGTAAATTGGTTGATTATAGAATTTATAATTTAATAAAATAAATAGTTCACCGAAAGTATCACTTTATTTATCAAACACTACTCAATCCTTAAATTCTTTAAATTTTCGCGGTACACTTCTAAGATTTTTACTTTAGTAACGTAGCCTATTAGCTTGTTTTGCCGGGTAACCAGTATTTCAGACAGATGGTTTTCATCTATCAGCTGAATTACGTTTCCTGTATTTTCTGAAAGCGATACCGAAAAAGCAGGTTTCATTTCGGTTTCTATAAAGCTAGTACTTAACTTATAATTATTAAAAAGTATAGATCGAACATCGTTTAGATAAATAATTCCCAACACATTTCGTTCGTCATTAATTATCGGAATAAATGTTTGACTGGTGGTTAAAAACAGATTTTTAACATCGTACATAGAATGATCTGTGGTTAAAACTTCCATATCATTATTGTAAATGTTGTGCAGTTCTATTTTGTTCAGAAGGTTTTTGTCTTTGTCTGATGTAAAAACGAGTCCCTTATCTGCAATTGCGAAAATATCCATGGAATAATTGTCGTAATGCTTTGAAATTGCAAAGCTGATTGATGAAACAATAAGCAGCGGCACCATTAATCCATAACCACCGGTAATTTCGGCAATCAGGAAAATGGCTGTCAGCGGCGCATGAAACAAACCACTTAAAACGCCCGCCATACCAACAACGGTAAAATTGGTAATTGGTAGGTCTTTAAAACCTATCAATTCAAAAAACTTGGCAAAACTGTATCCCAAATAAGATCCTACAAAAAGCGATGGCGCAAAATTACCACCATTTCCGCCCGATCCCAATGTTAAACCGGTGGCGATACTTTTTACAAACAATGTAAGAAGTACA
Organism: Paenimyroides baculatum; assembly: GCA_040391685.1. GTDB lineage: Bacteria > Bacteroidota > Bacteroidia > Flavobacteriales > Flavobacteriaceae > Flavobacterium > Flavobacterium baculatum_A. The sequence goes on along the minus strand of JBEBXJ010000005.1, from coordinate 26,322 downwards.
AATGCAAAAACTACCCATTTATTTTTATTGAATTTTTCTATGAGCGAATTATCCAAAATTCCGGCAGCTTTGTCGTGCGCCAAAACCTTGATGCTTTCGTACCCTTCACCAAAAAGCGTTGGAAAAAGAAAGATTAAAACAGCCAACATACTGGCACCAATCAGTGCTTTTTTATACGGGCTGTACGGCATTTTTGCGGTATACAATTCTATTCTGCGGAACATTCGTGCATGATACAACGAAAATAAACCGGCAATAATTCCCAACATCACATAGTAAAATGTATTGGAGTAGTTAAATACAAACTGTTCTTTAAAATTAAGCAGGATACTTTCCTTTAAAACAACAGCCGAAACAATGGCTCCTGTTGCAGATGAAATCATTAAAGGAATAAACGCAGTCACGCTCATATCGGCAATAATAACTTCAATAGCAAAAAGCACACCTGCAATCGGTGCGTTAAATGCAGCCGCAATACCCGATGCCACACCACACGCAAGCAATAACGTTCGATCTTTATAATTAAAACGGAAATTTTGTGCAAAGTTTGATCCGAATGCGGCACCTGTAATAGTAATTGGAGATTCCAATCCAGCAGATCCACCCAAACCAACGGTTAACGAACTGGTAATAATCTGTGCATACATTTGTTTTCGGGGCATATAACCAGAACGTTTTGCAACGGCAATCATAATTTGGCTTGTACCTTTTTCTATAGATCCGTCTAAAAACTTTTTTACCACAAAAACCGTTAGTAAAATTCCAATTACAGGTAAAATACTGTTAGAAAAGGGCAATTTGTAAATGGTATCTAAATAAGTGGCAAATTTAAAAACCCAGTGCGCAAACGATTTTAAAAGAATAACTGCCAATGCAGATGAAATACCCACCAAAACACACGAAATATATAAAAACTGTCTGTCAGAAATAATTGTTTTTAATAAATACAATATTCCTTCCAGGTAACGAAATGTTTTTTTAAATCGGTTTCTTTTGTGTTTGGCTGCGTCCATTATGCAAAAGTAGCTTACTAAAAATTAAAACCCAATCATTTTTTAAGTTCTTGTTCAATTCGTATCCGTTCTGTTTCGGCATGCACCATTAAGTCTTTAAAGAACAAATGAAATTCCCGTTGAAAATCTTCGTAATTCGTATATAAATCATCTACAGCTTCACTCATATTTGATTTTAAAGAAAAACGGTTATCCATCTGCTTTAGGATCTGCTGTAAATCGGTTAAATGCGCATAACGCACCAGCCAGTTCTGTTTTTTCAAATAAGGGAGTAAATCACGGGTTTTTATATTTAATTCTTCTTTGTGATTTTCTAAACTGCGGTAAAAACGCTGTGTAAACACTTCCAAATCTTCATGATGATACATTACCCATTCCTTTGCCAGAAAATGATCGTAAAACATATCAATGATGATTCCTGAAAAATGATTGAATTTTGGAACCAAACGGTATTTCGACTGACGGAATATCGGGTGAAAATCGGTAAAACTATCAATTGATCTATGAAGTAATACACCAACTTGAATATCAGTATGATATTGTTTATAATCTTTTCCACGAATACCGTCACCCATAAAATTGCCGATTTGTATACGTTCGTTTGTTCCCGATAAATATATATGTGCTAAAAAATTCATATCATAAAAATAACTGCAATAGTATCTATCTAAAGTAATCATTCTTTATATTTGTTTGTTAAAAAAAGTAAATAAATGACCTTAATAAAATCAATTTCCGGGATTCGTGGTACCATTGGCGGTAACGTGAGCGAAAATTTAACTCCGATCGATGCCGTTAAATTTGCATCGGCTTATGGAACCTTCTTAAAAAACAGTTTACAAAAAGATAAATTAACCGTTGTAATTGGTCGTGATGCACGTATTTCGGGACCTATGATCCATCAATTGGTTATGCAGACATTGGTTGGATTGGGAATAAATGTGATCGATTTAGGATTATCAACAACACCGACTGTTGAAATTGCCGTTCCTTTGGAAAAAGCCGATGGCGGAATTATTCTAACAGCTTCACACAACCCAAAACAATGGAACGCTTTAAAGCTTTTGAACAATAAAGGCGAATTTTTAAGCGGAGCCGAAGGTGCTTTGATTTTGGAAATTGCAGAATCAGATAGTTTTGATTTTGCACATGTTGATGATTTAGGAACAATTACCGAGATAACCGATTATATGGATAGACATATTGACGAAGTTTTAAACCTGAAATTAGTTGATGTTGAAGCCGTAAAAAGCAAAAAATTCAAAGTGGTTGTTGATGGAGTTAATTCATCGGGTGGCATTGTAATTCCTGCTTTATTAAAGAAAATGGGTGTGGAAGTAGTAGAACTGTATTGCGAACCAAACGGACATTTTCCTCACAATCCGGAACCGTTGAAAGAGCATCTGAAAGATATTTGCGAACTGGTGATAAAAGAACAAACCGATTTCGGGATTGTTGTAGATCCTGATGTTGACCGTTTGGCTTTTATTAGCAACGATGGCGAAATGTTTGGCGAAGAATATACTTTGGTGGCTGTAGCCGATTATGTTTTGAGCAAAACTCCGGGAAATACGGTTTCCAATATGTCTTCATCACGCGCGTTGAGAGATGTTACCGAAAAACATAACGGAATGTACGAAGCATCGGCTGTGGGGGAAGTAAACGTTGTGGAACTGATGAAGAAAAACAATGCCATAATTGGTGGCGAAGGTAATGGTGGAATCATTTATCCCGAAATTCATTACGGTCGCGATGCATTGGTTGGTGTGGCTTTGTTTTTAACGCATTTGGCCGAACAAGATTTAGACGTTGCCGCTTTAAGAGCTTCTTATCCTACATACTATATGAGTAAAAATAAAATTGAACTGACACCTGAAATTAATGTTGATTCAATCTTAGAAGAAATACAAAAACGTTATGAATCAGAAAAGATCAGTACAATAGACGGAGTTAAAATAGATTTTGCAGAGAGTTGGGTTCATTTGAGAAAATCAAATACCGAGCCAATTATTCGTATCTATACTGAAGCTCCTACGCAAAATGATGCAGATAATTTGGCAGAGAAAGTGTTAAAGGAAATTAAAAAAATTGTAAGATAAAACAGCAAGCCCAACCAATTGTTATAGTTGGGCTTGCTTTACATCTAACTAGTAAAGAAATAAAGCATGAAAGCTTAAATGAAATGTCTCGACAAGCTCAACATGATAGTGCCCTGCAATACATTTCCATTACACAAATATTAGTGCAATAACCGAAATCATTAATTTTTATTTCCCAAACACTTCTATCACTCTTTTAGCGATGCGTTCTCGTTCTTCGTTGGTTAAGTTGGAACCTGAAGGCAAACACAAACCGTTTTCAAATAATTTTTCGGCTACATTGCCACCGTAGTAAGGAGCAGCTACAAAAACAGGCTGTAAATGCATCGGTTTCCATAAAGGTCGTGATTCAATGTTGTCTTCCAATAATGCTAATCTTAAATCTTCCCTGTTTTTTCCTGTCAGCTTTTCATCAATTACAATGGCAGACAACCAGTGGTTCGAAAAATAGTCTGCAGAGGGTTCAGAAAACACTTCTATACCGTCAATATCTTTGAAAAGTTCTACATAAAAATTGTGCATTGCTCTGCGTGCATCTATCCTATCAGCCAATACTTCCATCTGTCCGCGACCAATTCCTGCCACAATGTTACTCATACGGTAGTTGTACCCTATATGCGAATGCTGGTAATGCGGTGCATTGTCACGTGCTTGAGTAGAAAGAAATACGGTTTTATCTTTGTCTTTCTGTGTGTGACACACCAAAGCACCCCCCCCCGAAGTGGTAATGATTTTATTTCCGTTGAAGGATAATACACCAAAACGCCCAAATGTTCCACATGCTTTACCTTTGTACGTAGAACCTAAAGCTTCGGCTGCATCTTCCACTAAAGGAATATCATATTTAGTTGCAATAGCAGTTATCTGGTCCATTTTAGCCGGCATTCCGTATAAATGTACCACAATAATTGCTTTTGGTTTTTTACCTTTTGAAATACGGTCTTCTATTGCTTCTTCTAAAGTAACAGGACACATATTCCATGTGTCTTTTTCAGAGTCAACAAATATCGGAGTTGCCCCGCAATATGCAATCGGGTTAGCAGAGGCTGAAAACGTCATGGACTGGCAAATTACTTCATCACCATACACCACTCCACATTCAATCAACGCTAAATGTAATGCTGCCGTACCTGCGGAAAGAGCTACAACTTTCACATCAGCATTTAAAAATACTTCCAAATCTTTTTCAAAGCCATCAACGTTAGGACCTAATGGAGCTACCCAATTAGCTTCAAAAGCTTCGTTAATATATTTTTGTTCACTGCCGCCCATGTGTGGAGAGGAAAGCCATATCTTTGTACTCATCGTGTTCATTTTTATTGCAAATTTATGTTTTAAATTTAATGCTAACACTAATTTTCACAGAAATAAATTATAATATATTCCCTACAAATGCTCTAATTATTTTGTGACTTACAAGTCGTGAATCCTCAGACTTTAGCTATAAGATTTCTCATTTCTATTTTATGGTGTTATAAATGATGAAAACTGCTTATTTATTACCGTTTGTCAGTTTTGATAAAATACACAAATTTCGATTTTAGCAACTAACTTATCAATAGAATTTTGCCCTTTATCCAATTCAGCAAAACCTGAAAAAACTATTAAGCAACTTAATAGAAAGAAAATATCTTATAGATAGTTAATTGTTAAGGTCAATAAACTCTACCCTTACTCCTATTTTCCTATTATCCTCTAGGTAATAAGCCAACTCATCATCACTGTTTGTTGATAAAGCCCGTAGCTTATTCAAGAACTCTTTTATTACAAAAGTATCTTCTAAATTGAATTGCTGAACTTTCTCCAAATCAGATTTTTTATAAGATGTTCCTTCATTTTGTTGCAATTTTCTATTAGGATATAAATTACTAATATCATCAAATGCTTCTATAAAAACATCTTTCTCTAATTGCAAAGTCTTTTGATATAAAGAATTAGCTGTATCATAGCTTTCTATTCTTAATTGTTTTTGATGAATTATATCTCCAGCATCCAATTCTTCAGCCATAAAGTGTAATGTAGCACCATATGGGGTCTGATCAATAATAGCCCAAGAAGGTGTATTCCAACCTTTATTATATGGTAAATACGCAGGGTGTAAATTCAAAAAACCTAATTTTGGAATATTTAATATTTCTGTTGGTATTACATAAGGAAAATGAATACCAATTATGTAATCGAGATTCAATTCTTTTAATTTACTAAAATTTTCAGCTTTTTTAAAAGCATTATTTTCAAAAATATATTCGTCCGTTAAGCCTGAAATTTTTTTAAGCTCAGAACTATGCGAAGCATTCTTGCCTTTGCTTACTAATAATGCTAATGGTTTATATCCCTTTTCAATGATAAATTTTAAAATATCACAGCTAATCTGTCTGTCACCAGCAAATGCGTATCTCATATATTGTTTTTTAGTAATTGAACAAATTCTTTCGGGAAAGCGATACCACCATTCCATCTTTCAAAGATAAAAACAGAGGTGGGATTAGTATTTGTATAATGGTATTCAAATTGATTTATCCAATCTTCCAAATGAAACAGATATATACATACATCTTGCTTTAAGTCATTAGGACAATCAAGTAGATATTCTTCCAATAGCAAATAAATTCTTTTATTTGCTTTATATATTCTAAAAGCTTGAAAAAAAAGCTTTTGATCGCAGTAGTTGGCGTAAGCCAATTCAGATCTATATATTGCTCTTATTAATTTATCCTTCATCTCTATTTCCTTGAAAATATGTTGTTGTTGCTTGCCCATCTTGACTAATCCCTTCACTTTTAAAAACTTTTTTAAAAGTGGTAAAAAATACTTTCAAATCAGTTTTAAAACTTAAATTATCCACATACCATACATCTAATTCAAACTTTTTTTTCCATGAAATGGCATTACGACCGTTTACCTGTGCCCAACCGGTAATGCCGGGACGCACTTCATGACGGCGCTTTTGCTCGGCGTTGTATAACTTTAAATACTCTATTAATAAAGGACGCGGTCCTATCAGACTCATATCACCTTTTAGCACGTTAATCAATTGTGGAATTTCATCTAACGATGTTTTACGCACGAACGCTCCGACAGGTGTTAAACGTTGTTCATCTGAAAGAAGGTTTCCATGTACGTCTTTTTTATCGTTCATGGTTTTAAATTTAACAATTTTAAAGATGCGTTCATCTTTACCAGGTCTTGACTGAAAGAAAAATGGTTTACCTTGATTAGCAAAAAACAAACCAATCATGATAAATATAAAAACAGGGCTTAATAGAAGCAATCCAAAAAAAGCTGCTAAAAAATCTAATAGACGTTTAAGGTAGTTTTTATACATATTATCTTTTACTTTTATTGGCCATTATTAATGAATTATATTCATCCAAAAGTGCATCCCATACTACTTGTTGTTCATAGCGAGTTTGTATTATACTTCTTGCATTTCTTTGCATTTCTTTGTACAAGAGTTTGAATGAAATAATTTCCTCCATTGCTTTTTGCAAAGTTTCAACATTTTTTACAGGAACAATAGTACCGTTTACTCCTTCTTCTATAATTTCATTGCAACCATTGATATTGGAAACAATGCTCGGTAAGCCCATTGCTCCTGCTTGCATAACAACATTAGGAAAACCTTCTCTATAACTAGGAAACACCAAAGCATCTGAAATGGTAAAATAAGGTCTTACATCCTTTTGAAAACCAACCGAAATAATATTAGTGTTACTTTCTATTTCTTTTAAGGTAGACTCTTTTAGCGGATCAAGTTCTGTTTCAAAAGGACCAACCAACAGCAACTTCACATCCCCATTCCCTCTATCTTCAAGTCTCACTGTATCCAGCTCTGCACTTCTCATCATCCTAAATGCTTCCACCAGCTCGTTGATACCTTTATCACTTACTAATCTACCAACAAAGACAAAGACAAAATCTTTAGGTGATAAATTTAATTCCGTTCTTAGTGTATTTTTAGTTTCTTCTGTTATACTCTCAGGTGAAAATATAGAAGTATTAATACCGTTGGACGAACCATTCGCAATTACTTTTAATTTATTTTTTGACGTATAATCGTTACTTAAAATAAAATCATACAACCCTTTTGAGTTTGGATATACTTTGGATGCACAGCGATAAGTTAGCTTTTCTACAACATCTAAGACTTTGCGTTTAATTCCCGTTGCTTCCATTAAAGGTAAGCCTGCAACTGTGTGTAGCCTAATAGGTACACCTGCTAACTTAGCCCCCAACATGCCAACAATTCCCGCTTTAGGAGTATGCGAATGTACTATTAAAGGTCGTTCCTTTTTACACAGTTTATAAAAATGATATAAAGCTTTAAGGTCTTTAATAGGCGAAATAATTCGTGTCATTTCTAATGCTTCTACGCGAACTCCTTCTTCATTTTTCACTTCATAAAGTTGTTCACCAGCGCTTGACACACCAATGACTTCAAAACCTTGTTCCGTCATGAAACGGTGTTGTCCTTTTAAAAGGACTTTAAGGGAAAGAGGGACTGTCGCAATTCTAAATAATTTAGTTTTCATTCGTCCTTTTAATTATTTTAGCCGGCACACCGCCAATTAAAGAAAATTTATCAAAAGACTTATTTACAACTGCACCAGCTGCTACTACTGATCTATTACTAATAGTAACTCCTGAAAGAATCCTTACACCACAGCCAATCCATACATCATTTTCAATACAAACTTTATCGAATGATTCACGATTATATTTTATAGCTAATTCGGTATTACTCCACTGGTGGTTTGTTGATAATATTGACGAACCATGAGCTATCGATACATCGTCACCGATATCTATCCCGCCAGCCCCTTCGATGTAACACATTGGGTGGATACTTACATTATTTCCCAACTGAATATTTTGTAAATTATAGAGAAAAACATTTGGCTGTATTGATACATTATTACCAACTTTTTTAGCAAGATTTTTAACAAAAATATACCTTAAGAGTAAACCAAAAATACCATTTGTATTACGAAAAAATCTAAGTAAAAAATAATTACCTCCTTTACCAAACGGTTTGAATATGGCAACCAATATATTGATGATACCTTGATATTTTGCGAATTGTAATCTACCTGTAGTTTTCATTATATCTTACCCTTTTTGTTTGTTATTCTTAAATAAACATTCAAAGAGATGCCAAAAGGAATAGCTAAAATAGTAGTCAAGATATATTTATTATTTTTAAAAATATTTCTTTTTGTAAAAATTCCACTGCTTACATAATGAACAGCATTTTTAAATTTCTCATTAAAATTAGTAGCTAGTCGCATGCGCTCTAACCGATAAAACATAAACGAATTCGGTGACTTTTTAAACTGACCAAATTTATTTTTGGAAAGACCATCTTCAAGATATTCCACAATGCATAAAGGTTTGTTGATAATAGCAAGGTTATAATCAACATCAATAAGGCGATATAGATAGCCTGGTGCCGGAAATTTCTCTCCCCGAAATGAAGGATACTGCGGATAACTGTTTATTACACTAGTTTTGTACACAAATTTTTTATCGCCTTTTACTCCATGTTTCTCAAAGTCACGAAACTTTATTGAAATCAAAGAATCTGGGAATTTGGTTCCTACAATATTTCCGTTTTTAAAAACATCAAGGCCCACCAAACCAGCAATTTCAGCTCTGCTACTCGCTTTTCTCCATTCCGTCAAAATCAATTCTAATGCATCATCTGTCAGATAATCGTCAGAATCCACACACATACAAAGTTCTGTATCTATAATTTGATGAATGAAATTTAATTTAACCATTTTACCTTCATTCTTCTGTTTATAATAGGTAATTTTAAATGGAGCTTTTTCAATCCAATCATTTACCAACTGCTTAGTATTATCAGTAGATCCATCGTCTACAATAATCCATTCAAAACTTGAAGTTTTACAAGTCTGCCTACAAAGACTCTCATACAACTGATGGAGGCAATAACCCCTATTATATGTTGGAGTATAAACTGTTATTACGTTTAGTTTATTTTTTTTCATTTACATTTTCATTAATTACTTGTCCGTTGTAGTGGTGATAAAACTAACTATCCGTTTTGCAATTACCTCTTTAGAATACATTTCTCTATTTTTAATACTATTAGATTTAAGTTTCTTTCTTAAACTATGATCAGCCATAACCTGTTCTAAATTTTTTTTAAATTTTTCACTGTCATGCAAAGGTATTAAAATTCCATTATGATTATTAACAATCATATCGCTAGGACCTGCTATACAATCATAACTAATTACAGACAATGGGAATGACATTGCTTCATTTAAAACATTTGGAAATCCTTCTGAAAGAGAAGTGTACGCGAAGATTGAACCTTTAGAAAAATAGAAATCTACATCGTCTTGCTGACCCAATAAATAAACTTGATTAGATATCTCTAATTTTTGGACAAGAAGATTTAAATTATCATATTCTGGGCCACCACCTACAATAATTAAATTCCAATCTTTATTCCCTATATGATGAAAAATTTTTATTAATTCCTCAAAATTTTTTGATTTGACTAATCTACCTACACTAATAATAGTTTTTAAATCATTATTACGTTCATAAGTCAAATTAATTTCTTTTAATGGATTTGGTATTACTTCAACGTTTTTATTATACGAAATAAGTTTTTCTTTCGCTAATTGAGTTTGTGCAATTATTCCGTTAGCAAAAGGATATGTAACTTTTTTAAAAATTTCGTCCCATAATGGTAGTTTTTTTTGTGGACTGCTTCTATCCGATATAAAAATCTTTGTTTTGACGAAAACACATGCTAAAACACAAAAAGAATTAAAAACTTCGCTAAAAGAAAGTATTGTATATGGTTTAATAGCGTTTAAAGTTTTGATTAGGTAGAGAAATGTTCTTATTTTAAAAAGCACCCCTTTACTATACTTAAAATCAGGAGAATAAATTTTTATTCTATCATGAATTTCGTATTCAATACTTAATGGAGGGATGAGAGTAATAATATTAACTTCATGCCCCAATTTGTAAATCTCATTACTGAGTATTGAGGCTACTCTCTCTAAACCGCCCTTTTTAAGTGTAGGCAGAATTATACATATTCCTTTACCCATATTTTAAAATTTTTCTTATTTTATAACTTTTGTGAAAATATAATTTAAAAATAACATATATACTACATCCTTTAGTGGATACAATATATGAGATCTATTTATATAGATAACGCTCATCATAAATGCCATATAGATAATAACTTGTTGCAAATTTTTAGTACTTGCTTTTTCAGCTATTTTTTTTGAAAATATACCGAAAAAGAAAAATATTATAATTATTCCTATTAATCCAAAATTTATATATATATCAGCTAAAATTTCACTTCCTTCTCCCCAAGTGCTCCAATTTCCTTGTCCTAAATATGTAAAAAAAAGTGAGGAGTCTGTATATATTAAAGGAAGATCAAATATAGATCTAGTCAAAGACCCTCCAAAAGGAATAGCATTGGTTAAACTAAATAAAAAAGTAGAACCATACAAATATGGATGAGCATCTGGTACTACATCCAATGCTCTATATTGTATCCGTATTGAACTTGCTAATTCATTTGTTATGTTTACATCCTCGTTATTTAAAAATTCCGCATATCCCCTCTCTAAGATGTTCTTTTCTCCAAAGCCTTCTGACCGCTCCCCTCTTCCTAAACCTATCATGGAGAAAATAAAAGCACCAATTAATATAAAAAATATGAGTCTGTTCAGCTTTATTGGTTTGATAAAAAGAGCATATGCTCCTCCTGCTATTAGAATTGTATCCAATACTGGTCCTCTATCTCCCGAAATCAAAAAAAGAAACGTATTCATAAATAAAATAATTGAGAAAATTTTATTTCTTGATAATTGATTAATTATTTTTAGAAGAGAACAATTTTGGGGAAGAGTAAAAACAAAATATATAATTCTTAAACAAAGTAAATTACTAAAAATTAAATGAATGTATACAGCACCACCTCCCCATGTATCTGTTCCTTGGACTTCTCCTGTAAAAAAAGAACTACCAACTAAAATTAGGAAGCCGACAAAAAAAATTGCTAATAGTACATCATATATTGCAAAATTAACTCTAAATGGTTTAGGACTTAAATTATTTATTTGATATTTAACTTTATCACTCGCTAAATTAAAACCTAGCATCCATAAGTTTATTGCCAAAACACCCATCCATGTGGCAAAATTAACGACTTGTTTATTAATCCAAACAAAGCTAGGTTTTGAAGGTTCAATACCAATTGAAGCAAGAAAAGGTATTTGAAAATGAACTATTGTATAACTTAATAAAAATAACACATCAAAACGCAACCAATTTTTATTATTTCTTGACTGTATAAAAAGAAAATATACTAAAGCAATTAAATAAAGAACAGATAAAGTAAAGTTTAAACTAGGATTGAAAGGCTCTCTCTTATCTGGCATTAAAAAAATTAAAATTGCTAAAATTATAACAAAAACAGCGTTTTTCATCTTATTACTTTTTATATTTTCTTCTTAATAACTATTCAAAACTTTAATCACTTCTTTTTTACTAGTTTTATAATCTGTCTAGTTTCATCTATAATATTTAAAACGTTAAGAACCATTGTTAATAAAAAATATAAACTTACTATGACAGGAAGTAAAAAAAACAATTCATAACCTTTAAGGTGTAAAATATAATTATTTAACTGATTAGAGATAAATACAACAAAAACGGCCGTAATAATGATCTTTATAACCATTATTATCTCCTTGAAGGAAAAGCTTTCATAAATTTTTCGGGAATGATAATAATTAATAAAACAACTAATTAGGGAGGTAATTAAAAATCCATACAACAGAATTTCCAAATTTACTAAAACAACTCCTGAAACGATAGTAATAGTTTGTATTATTTTTTTTATCACTTCTAAATAAAGAATTTTATCCGTTCGGTCAAATACTTTAAACAGCACTCTATTTAGCATTTCTTGCATAAAAAAGAATGAGGCAATGATTAATATCCTCATAAAAAAAACAGCTCCTAACCACTGATTACCATATAACAACAAAATAGCTTGTTCTGCAAAGAAATAAATTAACAAACAAATTAAACCAACCAAAGTTGTAAAAATCGTTACTATTCTGTCATAAAATTTTTTAAACTCTTTTCTGTCATCTTGCAACTTTGATAGGGTTGAAAATACAACTCCTAAAGTTGAGGATCTAATAATACCAACTGGAATTTCCTGTAATTTTTTTGCCTGATAGAATAAACCAGTCTGGTGGATTGCAAAATATTTACCTAAAATCAAACTATATATATTATCAAAAACAGAGTTTAGTAAAGAGGCTAATGTCGTATTAACGCCAAACTTGTATAAGCTTTTAAAAGAGTTTTTATTAAAAACAAAACTTTTAACCGGACCCTCACAAATCCAATATACGAGAGTTAAAATAAAAGCGTTACATATTTGCATAACAACCAAAGCCCAAACACCATAATCTGATAAAGCTAAAATTATGCCGATAACAGAGCTAATAATTACAGAAACTAAAGCATAGACCGATTGCTTTTTAAAATTTAAGTCACGTACAATTTTGGCATTTTGAGTAAATTGAAAAGCATTAATAATCAGTATAAAAGACAGGGCTATTAAAATATTTTGTAACGCTTGGTCATCATAGAAATCAGCTACTACTCCTGAAAATAAAAGAAGTATAAGAAATAAGAAAATACTTATAGCCAAATTGAAAACAAAAACTGTAGAAAAATCTTCCTCTGTTGTATTTTTTTTTCGTATTAGAGCACCAGAAAGACCAGATTCTGTCAAAACTTTAGATATTATTATGAAAAACATTACTATACCAACTTGCCCGAATTCATATGGGGTTAATAACCTTGCTAGAATAATATTAGAAAGTAATGCTATTATCAAATACCCTGTTTGACCAGCAAATGACCAGACCAAACCTACTATAAAACTTTTTTTTAGATATTGCATACAAAATTATTAAGGCCCAGAATAAACCGAATGAAAAACATATTGGAAATTACATTTAGTCTTCATTAATTAGCACATTCTATTATTAGATTACTCAAAAATAAAATAACATCAAGTCAGAGATCTATAACCATATCCTAATACCAATAACTAATTAAAAAACAAGTGTATATTGATGTTTATATTTAATGAATAATACAATTAATAGAAAAATTATTTATTTACAACCTACTATCTACATTCTTCAATATTCCTTTCACATCATATACCACACCACCTTCTTTTAAGAACTGTTTTAAATTTAAATCTAAAAATTCTTTATGAGCTACAGTTAATATGATAGCATCATACCTTTGTATTGAATCGGATAGTTGTTGAGAACTTTTTATACCATATTCGTGCATAACTTCTACCGGGTTAGCCCAAGGGTCATAAGTGGTAACATTAATACCATAATCTTGCAAACTAGTAATGACATCAACTGCTTTCGTATTACGGACGTCGGGGCAATTTTCTTTAAAGGTAATTCCTAAATTCAGTACATTAGCTCCGTTTACATTAATGCCTTTTTTAATCAAGCATTTTACTACCTGTGAAGCTACGTATTCACCCATTGAGTCATTTAATCTACGACCTGCCAGAATAATTTCAGGATGGTAGCCTTTTTCCTGTGCTTTTTGTGCCAAATAATATGGATCTACACCAATGCAGTGCCCCCCAACCAATCCCGGTTTGAATGGCAAAAAGTTCCATTTTGTTCCTGCTGCTTCCAAAACCGCGTGGGTATCGATTCCTAATAAATTGAAAATTTTAGCCAGTTCGTTTACGAAAGCAATATTGATGTCTCTTTGAGAATTTTCAATAACTTTTGCTGCTTCGGCTACTTTAATCGTCGGAGCTAAATGTGTTCCGGCAACGATGACTGATTTGTATAAATCATCTACAATTTTACCTATTTCGGGAGTAGAACCAGAAGTTACTTTCAGGATTTTTTCAACGGTATGCTCCTTATCTCCCGGATTGATTCTTTCGGGAGAATATCCTGCAAAAAAGTCTTCATTGAATTTTAACCCCGAAACTCTTTCCAATACCGGAATACATTCTTCTTCGGTTACTCCCGGATACACCGTAGATTCATATATTACGATATCACCTTTTTTCAAAACCTTACCAACAGTTTCAGAAGATTTATAAAGAGGCCTTAAATCGGGGCGGTTGTTTTTATCTACCGGTGTAGGCACTGTTACCACATAAATATTTGCAGATTGGATATCCATTAAATCTGCAGTATTGAACAAACCTATTTCATTAGAATCATTTGATTTTAAAACAGATTTTAATAAGTCTGAAGAAACTTCCAAAGTATCATCAATTCCCTTATTTAATTTTTCTATACGAGGCGTATTAATATCGAAACCGACAACAGGATATTTTGTAGCAAACAAACGTGCCAAAGGCAAACCTACATAGCCTAATCCAATGACTGCAATTTTATGATCTGTATTCATTTTAATATTCTAAATTTTAAATTTCTTTATATTTTATAGTAGTTGTAACTTACATTTTTTCAGTTAAAGCATTTCCTTGTGATCCCAATACCAGCTGACAGCTTCTCTCAGACCTTCCCGGATGACATGCGTAGGATGATAGCCTAATAACTCTTTAGCTTTATCTACCGATGCCAAAGAATGCGGAATATCTCCTACTCTATTTGGACCGTATTTTATATCAATAGTTGAAATATCTGAATCATATTCTGTTAAAAATTCTTTTATGTAACCAACCAACTGATTCAAATTTGTACGGTCGCCTACCGCTGTATTATAAACGGTGTTTACAGCTTCAGAATTTTCTGAAAGCATAGCACGCTCATTCATCTGTATTACGTTATCAATGTACGTAAAATCACGCGAATTTTCACCCGTACCGTTAATGGTAGGACTCTCGTGCTGTATCAATAATTTTGTAAATAATGGAATGACAGCAGCATACGCTCCACGCGTATTCTGACGACGACCAAATACATTGAAATAGCGCAGTCCGATAATTTCCATACCGTAGGTTTTAGCAAAAACGTCGGCATACAATTCGTTTACATATTTGGTAACCGCATAAGGTGACAGTGGTTTACCAATGATATCTTCGACTTTAGGTAAATTTTCAGAATCGCCATAAGTTGACGAACTTGCGGCATACACCATTCGCTTAACCCCCTCATCTCTTGCAGCAACCAGCATATTTAAAAAACCCGAAATATTTACTTCGTTAGAAGTAATTGGATCGTTCACAGATCGTGGAACAGATCCAAGAGCAGCCTGATGCGACACGTAATCCACTGCATTTACCGCCTTTTTACATGTTTCCAAATCACGTATATCACCTTCAACTAATTCATAATTTGAATTAGATAAAAACTCTTCAATGTTGTGTTTGTATCCGGTAGAGAAATTATCCAAACATCTAACAAAATAGCCTTTGTTTAAAAAATACTCTGTTAGATTAGAGCCAATAAAACCTGCTCCTCCGGTTATTAATATTTTTTTCATACTATAACTTATCTACCCAATTTAACCGCTACACCGATCAGTCCTGTTACATAACCGCCTGTTGTTTCACCTCCGTCAGGAAGGCTTAAACCGCTATAATCTAAATGCTGTTTAAAATTCATAATATAGGTTCCGTCTAAGAAAATACCGATGCGGTTACTTACATTATACTGTGGTTTGATACCTATCTGAAAATTTCCCATAGCATCGGTAACTTTGCTTTTACCGAAATTCAAGCCGAAACCTGCGTGTACAGCCATCTGAAATACCGAATTGGTTGGAAATGCAGACGGATTTACCGCTTCTAGCACGTTGAATGTTGCTTCGGCAGTCAGTTTGTTATAATTAATACCTGCATTATCAAAATCTTTGTGTTTAAAAGTAGTATTTGAATACGTACCGCGTACACCCCACAGATTATTTATCTGATAATTTGCCCCCAACTGTACAGTATTAAACCCGCTTACATCGGCTGTTTCTATATTATCTGGACTTAACGCCATGTTGTAGCCGTAAGCAGCTTCCAAACTTACCTTATCTGAAAAAGAGCTCTGCTGTGCGTTACCCTGTTGAACGAAACATACTGCAATTGCAGCGATACACATTAATTTTTTCATTTGTTTAATTTCTATTTTACCACTGATGGATACACTGATGGAATGTGACAATATCTATTTAAAATTGATTCAAATATATCAATTTTAGCCAACTTTCTACTTCTTGTGTCTCGGTAAAAAACCGAAACCTATGCTTCTCCTGTATTTTTCAAATGCTCGCTTCTCGACAGGCTCAAAGTGACGTGGGACATGGTAACCTAACCTAGTAACACAGTAACTCGAGGTAACGCCGTTTTATTTCAGCTTTAAAAGGTATTCGCCGTACCCGCTTTTCTTTAACGGTTCGGCTGCTTTTACCAATTGTTCCTTATTGATGTACCCCATACGGTAGGCAACCTCTTCAATGGCGCCAATCTTCATGCCCTGGCGTTCTTCGATTACCTGTACAAACTGTCCTGCCTGCATTAACGAAGCAAAGGTACCAGTATCCAACCACGCCGTACCACGGTCGAAAACACCTACACGTAATTTTCCACATTTCAGGTATTCTTTATTTACATCTGTAATTTCGTATTCGCCACGTTCCGACGGCTGTATGTTTTTAGCAATTTCAACTACACTGTTGTCGTAAAAATACAAGCCGGGCACCACGTAATTAGACTTTGGATATACCGGTTTTTCTTCGATAGACAACACGTTGTTATCCACATCAAATTCCACAACTCCGTAACGCTCTGGATCATTTACCGGGTATGCGAATACCACTCCGCCATCCTCTTGGGTACAATTTTGTAACAACTTACTCATACCACTGCCATAAAAAATATTGTCGCCCAATACCAGCGCAACCTTATCCGTACCGATGAATTGTTCGCCAATAACAAATGCCTGTGCTAATCCGTTGGGTTCCGGTTGTTCAGCATATTCAAAACGACAGCCGATCTGTGAACCATCGCCCAGCAACTTCTTGAAATGCGGTAAATCGTGTGGCGTAGAAATAATGAGGATTTCATTGATACCCGCCAACATCAAAGTTGACAAGGGGTAATAGATCATGGGTTTATCGTAAACCGGCATCAGCTGTTTGCTAACGGCTAATGTTAAGGGATGTAAACGGCTACCAGACCCGCCGGCTAAGATGATTCCTTTCATAATTTTTGTTTTGAGCTTTTGGCTAATGATCGTTAGCGATGGTTTATGTTATTTGCTGTGTATTAATAAATTTATTAAAACTTAACTGCAACTTATATAATTCATCTTTTGCTATTTCTGATCCGGTTAATAAATAAACACTTAATTTTTTATTAAACAGTTTCTTAAACGAAATAATATCTGATGATTTAATAGTATCTAACTGTTTACTAAAAAGTATAAAATCTTCTTTCATTAAACTATTTTTTATTTATTGACATTGTTATATATCTACCAAGTAATACGGTAACGTCAGAACTGTTCAATTGATAATTTATCTTCCGCCAAACAGTACAATCCCCTCTATAGATAACTGTTTATTGTAATGAAATACCACCTGTCGGTTGGTGACATCCTGTATTTTAGGTATCATATTTTGGGTATATTCAGTATTAACGTTGTGACCTACTACGTTTATTTCTATAACACCACTGTCAACACCTCTCGCATAATCGCCTATCAATTCTATCATCTGTACATCACCCATTCGTTCCAGAATCTGCTCTACAATGGTATCCAAACCCAGATACTTATGTACCACCAGCTGTAACAGCTTAAACATAGGATGCGAAACGTTGGCTTTGTAAGCTATTTTATTGCTTATTTCCTTCTTATCCAAATAACCGGCATCTGCCAAATGATTCAATTCTTTACGAATGGCATTAGTAGATTCGTTAAACTCTGTTGCCAAACCACGTAGGTGCCCTGAATTGGCAGAAGTTACAAAGAACTTTACCAAAAGTTTGATACGGGTTTTTGATGTAATTAATGAATCTAACATGCGGTTTTTAAAATGAGCAGTAAAAGTACTCTTTTTAACTTATAAAAAAAAAAATTTGTTAAAAAAAATTACAATTTGGTAATGTTGGGTCTTTTTCTTGTATAATGTATGAATGTATATTGTAGTGCTGGATGTTTACCTCGACAAGCTCGGTATGACAGTTTGTTTGAGTAAAAGTATAATACAATGATAAACGGAGTAGAAATTGAACTGTTACTCCGTTTTTGTTATAATTTGGCAAGCATTGTTTCCAGGCTTGTTTTCCAATCTGGAACGGATACCTTATATACTTCTTTTATCTTTGATTTGTCCAACAACGAGAAATTAGGGCGTTTTGCCGGGGTTGGAAATGCATCGCTACCAATCGCGTTTACTTTGGTGCTAAAACCTTTTATTTCTTTTACCGCTGTTGCAAATTCGTGCCAGCTTATTTTACCTTCGTTGCTGTAATGAAAAATACCTTGCACAAACTCTGGTGCCTCAACGATGTCCATTATTGTCTGTGCCAGATCTTTTGCATAAGTTGGTGTACCTATCTGATCGGCAACCACACCGATTTCGTCACGTTCGCTCATTAAGCGCAGTATGGTCTTTACGAAATTTGCTCCGTAAACAGAATACACCCATGCCGTACGAATGATTACATATTCTGCACCCGATGTCTGCAAGGCTTCTTCGCCCTGTAATTTTGTTAAACCATACACATTGATCGGATCCGGAACATCTGTTTCCTTTAAGGGAGTTTCACTAGTACCGTCGAACACATAATCGGTTGATATATGGATTACCTTTGCATTGTTGGCAGCTGCCCATTCGCCTATCGTCTTTACTGCAATATGATTTACTGCATTGCACAGTTCCTGATCGCTTTCAGCCTTGTCAACCGCCGTATATGCACCTGCACTGACAATTATTTCAGGCTTTTCTGCATTTAAAACCGTCGTAATTTCAGACGGATTGCTTAAATCCATTTCCTCACGGTCAACAAATAAAAATTCGTGCTGAGGATATTTATGTTGTAAATCATGTAGCTCGGAACCTAACTGACCGTGTTTTCCTGTGATTAGTAATTTCATGTGTGAAGTTGATATAGTGAAATTGTTATAAGGTTATATGATGAACTTGTTATAAGGTTATATGATGAACTTGTTATAACCTTATAATTTATTATTGAACAATTCATTGAACGTGGGAAGTATCAAATCTTTATATGATACAATCTCCAATCCTTTCTTTATTCCCCAATCAATATTCAGTTCGGGGGAGTTGTATAATATCCCCTGTTCTGATTCTTTGTTGTAAAAATTGTCACATTTATAGAAAAATACTGCTTCTTCACTTAAAACCGAAAAACCATGTAAGAATCCGCGTGGTACAAACAGCTGTTTGTTGTTTTCTGCAGATAAATGCACTGCTACATGCTGACCAAATGTTGGGGAGGCCGGGCGGGTATCAACAGCCACATCAATTACTTCACCCTTTAAAACCCGTACCAATTTGGCTTGTGCATGATTTCCAGCTTGTGCATGCAAACCGCGAATAACTCCTTTTTTGGAATAACTCTGGTTATCCTGTACAAAATGTGTATCGGTATTTGTGAGATCGTTGAATGTTTTTTCATTGAAGCTTTCGAAAAAACAACCACGTTCGTCTTCAAACTTTCGTGGTTCCAAAATAAAGCAGCCTTTTAATTGTGTTTCAGTTACTTTCATTTATTCTTGGTATTGCGTATCGTAATATTTCTGGTAATCTCCCGACGTAACGTTGTTCAACCATTCCTGATTGTCCATAAACCAGTCGATTGTTTTTGCCAGTCCCTGTTCAAAAGTTACGCTTGGATACCAACCCAACTCTTTATTGATCTTGTTGGCATCAATGGCATAACGAAGATCGTGCCCCGGACGGTCTTTTACAAAGGTAATCAGCTGTTCCGATGTTCCCGGTTCACGTCCCAGTTTCACATCCATCTGCTTACACAGTTCCTTCACCAAATCTATATTCTGCCATTCGTTAAAACCACCAACATTGTAACAGTCTCCGTTTTTTCCTTTATGGAACACCTGATCGATTGCTTTGGCATGATCGATTACAAACAGCCAGTCACGGGTATATTTTCCGTCACCGTAAATAGGTAGCGGTTTGTTGTGGATAATGTTGTGGATACACAGCGGAATTAGTTTTTCAGGAAAATGGTTGGGACCATAATTGTTTGAACAGTTGGTCAGTATCATAGGCATACCATAGGTATCGTGATAAGCGCGAACGAAATGATCTGAAGCCGCTTTTGAAGCCGAATAAGGAGAATGCGGATCGTATTTTGTATCTTCTGTAAAGAAGCCTTCACTGCCCAACGCACCAAAAACCTCATCGGTAGAAACATGATGGAAGCGTTTTCCTTCATAATTTCCATTCCATACCTCACGTGCAGCGTTCAACAGGTTCACCGTACCGATAACGTTGGTCATTACAAATGCCGAAGGATCAGCAATGGAACGGTCAACATGTGATTCTGCAGCCAAATGGATTACTCCCGTCGGCTGGTATTTTTTAAACACATTAAAAACGGCAGCGGTATCACAAATATCAACCTTTTCAAAACAGTAGTTAGGCAATTGGTCGATATCTTTCAGGTTTTCCAGATTACCTGCATAGGTTAAGACATCAAGGTTCACAATGGTATAATCGGGATATTTTGTTACAAATTCACGTACTACGTGCGATCCGATAAAACCGGCACCTCCGGTAATGATAATGATCTGCTTCATTTTTTAGTATTATCTAATTCTGGTCAAAGATAATTTTTTTCTAGGAGTTTGAAAGTAAAAGTGAAATTGTAATGAGAGAGTTAGGAATTGTAAATTTGTTATAAGGATAAATGGCCGGAAGATGGAAAGACATATGGATTCCTAATTTCTGTTTTAATTGACGTGACGAGATAGGATAGTTACAAAGCTGATTCGCTGATTTACTCTCTTGTTAAATACCCCCGAACTTGTGCTTCTCCTGTTAATCTCAAATGTTCCGTTCGGAACTTTACCCCCTAGTTATAATTCACTGATGCGTGAATTAAAAAATATGATTTTTAGAATATTTTTAGAAGACACCTATATACTTGATTGTACCAAATAAAATTTATTGAAATTAAGTATATTTGGTATTCTTAAAATTATGAGTATTAGTTTTTTATTTATGTTAAATTTATTTCATATTTTTATGTAATTAATTATAAAACATTTTAAAATGGCTATAAAAAATGCTCAACGTAAGATTACATATCATATTTTAAAGTTTGTAAAGAAGAAAAGCAATACTGTAATTTATACTTCTTTTAATTTCAATGATTTTGTTACTTGGTTTAATACAATTGATGAAAGGGGACGACTTTATGGTATTTCAGCGACAAAATTTACTTCTTTAGATATTTTGGAAACGGTGCCAAAAAGATCATATCAAGGCTATACGAATGTTGTATTTGGAATGATGAGTACAGGAAATCACGGCTCAAGAAAAAATCTTAAAGATTCACAAAATAATACAAAACGTGAAAATCCTAAGAAGTTAGAAGAAGGTGAAGAACAAGAAAATTATTTTCTTTTAGCTTTTAAAACAGCTGGGGACATAGAAGTCGTTTTTCAAAATTCGGCTCATAGTATTAAACATCATCAATTTAAAGATTATTTGGAAAAATTTATTATCAAATATATTAGCGCCAAAGGAACGACAAAAGATTTTGATATTATTGAAGGTTCAGTAATTGAGGATGAAAATACGATGATTGATAAATTAGATAGGGTTAATATTCCAGCTTATCATCTGCCGAAACTAAAGCTAAATTAAACCTTTCTCCATCTTTTAATGTTCTTGTATTGAATCTAAATGCAAATTCATCACAATATTTAGATAAATGTTTAGGACTTGTTACGTGATAAACTCCGATAATACCTCGTTTAAGTTGACTCCAAAAGCCTTCAATACTATTGGTATGGAATTTATCCTTTACATAAATCCTTTTATTATGTTCAATTATTTTATGTATGTAGTCATTAGAAAGTCCACGATAACCTCTCCATCCATCAGTGACAATAATTGAACCTTTAGCTACTAATTCATTGATAAGACCTTTTAAAGTCTTGCCATTTGTATTAGGAATTACTTTTGTATAAACGTATCCATTAGAAATTAAACCAAATACAGGCACTTTAGCTTTTAAGCTACGACCTTGAGTATTTTTGATTCTTTTCCCTCTATTACGATTTTTGTTTTTACCTCCAACATATGTTTCATCTGCTTGTGTAATACCTTCAAATACAATTTCTGATTTATCACGGAAATTATGTCGGATTCTACTTAACATAAACCAAGCTGATTTTTGAGTAACATTAATGTCTTTGGCTAATTGCACGCTACTAATTCCTTTCTTGTGAGAAGCAAAAATATAGATAGCCAAGAACCATTTTTTTAATTTTATATGTGAGCTTTCAAACATTGTTCCTACGGTTACAGTAAATCGATTTCTGCAATCTCTACATTTATAAAGTCCTTTGAATCGACCTTTAGAACGTAATTTATAATGGCTTTCTGATACACTACCACAGTGAGGACAAATAGGCTCATTCTTCCAACGTAATTTTTCTAAAAACTCTCTACAATCATTTTCTGATTGCAAGGTTTCTATCAAATGAATTAATGATTTAAAGATTGTTACATCTGATTCCATCTTGTTTTATTAAAATTAAAAACTTTTTAGTATGCTGAAAAAGATTTATGAAACAACTTGTTAACAGTTGTTTCTTACTAATTCTTTCGGCTGAACAATCTTGTTTAAACAAGTTGTTCAAAACTTGATGGAAGGATATAACAATCTGGCTATGTTAAAATGAACAAAACCTGCTCAAAATATGATTTTTGAGCAGGTTTTAAATTATGAATAATTCAATAGGGCTTCATTTTTGTTAAGTGCCCAATAATTGGCAAGATACCTTTATTGAATTAATTTTTTAAATGTGTTAAATCTTTTAAATTTTTCGTAAATATTTTGTTTTAAGTAGTATTAAGCATTGGTACATTCAAGTATATAGGTGTCAAATTAAAATCTGTCGGCATTTTATGATACCATTTCTGCAGACTTTCTATTCTAGGAAATCGATAAAACGACCTTTATTGTTAATCGTTTTCGCTAGTGCTTTGGTAGTTATCTTAGTTTCATATCAAAGAATAATATTTAAGGATGAAAATACAAAGAACAGTTCTAATTATTATACAAATGAAAGAATTGAAGGAAACTATAATAATGAAGATACATTGAATGACAGTGGCAGTATCATTATAAGAAATAAAACTAAAAACATGAATAATGACAACTTTAACAACAGTGGTTCTAACGGTAATCGTAATGAAAATGATCAGCTAAATGATAGTTATGATACTAATTAAGTAGATTTTACTGCAAATAAAAACTGTTACATTATAAAATATACCTATATTTTCATTGTTGAAATCCCATTGATACGGACAAAGTTGCTATAGCAATTGTTGGACTTTTCCTACGCAAACAGTTTGATAACCAGAACCGGTTTCTGGAATCACGTATTTGCAAACTATAATCCGATGGTTTTCTTAGTATAAGAATGCTGACCTATATCCATTGAAAGACCGTATACGAATACACACAATTCTTGCTTCTATTGTATTTTTTTAACACTTTAACAGCGACATCAATAAACCGCATGATTAAATTTCATCAATGAAAACACCTTTCTTTTTAAAATATTATTAAGGAAGCACTATCCTTTAATAGAATTTGTCTTAAGCAACAAGTATCCCGTGGTACCGGAAATAATAGAAGTAAGCAAAACGGACTGTTTCGCTTCAGATACAAACAATGGATTCTGAAAAGAAGTATTAATATAAATATAGACATATTAAAGCCTATACCCACTACCATTCTTACCTCTATTATGTGCATCCAGTTACTTCCTTCGGATAAGGAAGCAATACCTAATCTGCGGCAAAGCCAAGACGTTAATAATATACTATACGGCTTACCGAAAAAAATTCCTACTATAAGTCCGTACAGCATTTCTGTTTGCAGTATAATATTTGTATTTGCAAAAGCAAATAGAGGTATGATTAAGAAGTTTACGGGTTTCACCAAAGCATGTTCTAATCTTTCCAAAGGAGATTCAACATTAGTTTCATTAGTTGGAAGTATCAAAGCAACCATAACTCCCGCTATTGTTGCATGTATCCCTGAATAGTGTACAAAATACCATATAAATATACCAGGTATTACAAATAAGGTTTTTTAACATTAAAGCGACATACCACCAAAACAGCCATTCCGACTGCAGCGTACCCAAGATATATTATTTCGATACCTGAAGCATAGAAAAAAGCAATATAGAGATTAAGTTGTCTACGATTGTAAGTATTGCAAGGAAAATTTTCGAACTAGAAAGAATCCTTTTATAAAGTAGCTAAATTACCGCCAATACAAAGGCTACATTGGTTGCCAGAGGTATTGTCCAGCCATGCACCGTTTCGGTATTAGCTGCTATAAGAAAATATTACACAAAGAAAAAGGAGTAAGGCACCAAAATTATTTGATTTTACAAAATTTTAAACACCATTAAATTAATCTTACTGCTCATAGTTCAAGATAGTTTTATCTTTAAAAATTGAGCAAAGATACCATTACCCACTCACAATTGTGTTAGTTATTTGCAATTTCATTCTTAGCGGGTTAACTCATAGTCAGCATTCTCCAAATTAAAGACTGAATTTTTAAATTCGGAATCTTTATTGCTTTTTTACAAGGTAAATAAGAGGCTATTAGACGATCCATGCCATAAGTCACACCACTGATATCTCCTAAAGTCCAAGCCAATTTAGCAGATTAATATGTATCTTTAGATCCAGCACATCACCTTATAGTAATAGTCAAACTATCTGTTATAGGTGTATCAATAATTGGTATTACCGTTTCGTTTACCGGAATGATAAATTCGGTAACCCATTCATTTGTTTTTTGGGTGGTTAAAATAGATGTTTTGTAAATTGATATTGGTTTGATATCTGCACGTTGCGTTAAATTCTTTGTAGCGATTTCCTTTTTAACCTCTGTCCAAGCTTTATCACTATGAATATAATCGCCAGTTAAAACAGTTTTGTAACCATGAAAGGCAGGCATTTTTTCGCAAACAATATCGCTACCTTCTGCCGTGCTGAAAAAGTTTTTAATTGGCAAACAAACAGAGTAACGTACATTTCCTGAAAGTACATTAATGTTCTCAAACACAGTAAAAGGAGATCCGTATGGTTCGAGTTCGAAATTTTTGGCAAAATTGTTCATATGTTGCATACTTTGAAACATCTTGTCGCCTAAATTTTCAATATCAGATTCTACGATCTGCTTAATGTAAAACATCTCCGGAACCATGGTGATTCCTTCATTTTTGATAGAGAAATTTTTAAGGCTTTCGCTTATATTTTTATCTATTTTTGCTAAACCTTCTTCAAAAACAGGCGCAATCATACTTTTTGGAGTTCCCTGAAAAAACAGCTTGAATTTTTCACTAAAAGATAAATTTCCTTTAACATTCCAGTTTATCGTTGTTTTGCCATCAATTTCATTAAAAAATAATTTGGTATAATACTCATTCCCCGAAACATTTATTTTTAAGAAAACGGTATCGTTAGGAATAGATTGTGTAATGAATGCTTCATTACCGTTCCAAATTACTTTAGCATTTTCTCCTTTATAAATAGAATCGAGTTTAAATGTCTCTACATTATTATTCCACGGATTCCAATCACCAAAATTCTGTAAATTATCAACATATCTAAACAATCTTTGGTTAGACAATTCTGTTTTTTGACTTACACTAAATTCGTAATTACTTTTACCGGTTGCAATGTAAACGGTTAAAAAAACTACTGCAAGTGCTGCAATAATGAAGATGTATTTTAAAATTTTCATAGAATTTTAATCTTTTAAGGTGATTTTAATTACGAACAATAATGCTATAAACAATAAAAAAGTAAACAAAACCCACAGACTGCCTTTGTAATAAACTTTATGCATTTTTAGATCTTTGCGGTACATGATAATCATTATTATTACAAAAACAACTACAAATAAAAGT